>DASWMN010000067.1:0-16871 GCA_036399735.1 Telluria sp.
CTCGAAGCCGCCCAGGATCGCGGTGGCTTCGACAATCGAATCGCTGCCGTCATCGACCTTCATGGCCGATTCGATGGTGCGTCGCCCGGTCAGCGATCGAAACACCATCACGCAGCCGGCGCCAATGGCCAAGAGCGGCAGGATGGTACGCCAGTCGAAATTCAGGTAGCCAAGCCGGTTCAGGGTCAGGCCGATTCCCAGCCCGGTGAACACACAACCGAGCAAAATCCCGTTGGGCGAGCGCGTGTCGAGCAGTTTGACTACGCCGATCAGAATGAATACGGCGGGCCAGAACGATACGGCGCGGTGGAAGTCGAAGATATTGAGGTTATCAAGCAGGAACAGAATGCCGATACCGATGACGAAGACACCCAGAATCACCTGCCCCGGTACACTTTTGCGCGATTCGGTTTTCATTTCGGGCCTCCTTCGTTGGCGGCAAAGCGCTTCTTGATCAATGGCTCGAGCACCATCGTGATGCCACATACGATAATCGGCAAGGGCCAGCTGTTGCCGAAAGTAAGACCAAACTCGTTTTCGATCACGGCAAACAGCCACAGGCCGATCAACATGCTCCACAAGCCGCTGGTGAAATGCTTGGCGGTCGGGTAGCCGATCATCTTGTTGATGCCATTGACGACCAACAGCAGCGGCCAATAGTGCCACAGTCCGTCAACCTCGATGATGTCCATCTGGTCGAGGAAGATGGTCACGCCCACAGCGATCAGGACCAGCCCCCATAACAGCTGCTTGCGCCATTCGTAGGAATTTTCAGTGTTCACCTTGCCCTCCGTTCAAAGAATAGCGTGACAATACATGGACGCAAACGCAAGTAAAACCGCATTTCGGTGAATGGCGTGCTGGCACCGGTGAATGACGGCGTTTTCGGCCAATCGCGCGCGCCGGGGTGAAAAACATGCAAAAAAGCCCGCATCGGGGTGCCGATGCGGGCTTTTACTGGAAATGGGCGGTCAGGCCGGTGGCAGCGATCCTTCTGCCGAAGGCTGGTTGCGCACCTGATTGCGGTATCTGGCTTTGGCCAATGCCTTCTTAATCGCTTCGCGCGCGATATTGGTGCGCTTGATGTCCTTCTTTTCTGCCTTGCCGCGCAGTTGGGCTTCGTCTTTGTTACCGATACGCTTGGTCATGGTGGTTCTCCTGTTGTCGAACTTTTTTACAAGGCACTGGGGTCAGGAGCGGCTGCCGGCCAGCTTGCAGTCAACGCCGGCCATACCCCAGCCCAGCTGACGCCGGATTTCTTCCGGCGTTGGCGGCGGTTTCGGATCGCGCGAACGGCGTTCCAGATAAGCGCGCACCACATGCTTTGGGGGGTGGGTAAAGTTGGCCATGACATTCTCCGTTTATCAGTGAGTGCCGGTAGCGGCGTGCTGCAATGCCGCTACCTGAAATTGGTGCCGATCCTTGAGGCGACCGGCTAACCTGTTGAGGAGTGGTACCGCGGTATTGTTGGTTCTTTTCCGCCGGCCCCTCACTCACACAGCTTCATGATAGGGATCGCGGCCTTGTCCAACCGTTCGTTGCCGCACACTGCGATCATCTGAATTATGCTGTCGGAATTTCTTACATTTTCTCGGAACGCCTGCAACCACGGGCGCGCTTTCACGGCGCCCGCCTCGAAAATGCAGCAGGCATGTTTCATGCGTCGTTGTCCTACAAGGAGGTGAGAAATTATGGAAGCCTGTTTTGCATGCTCGTTCGCTATTGCGCTGGCCCAGGCCGTGCAACCGTTCAGCGCGATTCCGTCCGGGGCATTCAGGCCTGCGCAGGCACCAGGCGATGCAGGCGGCGTGGTATTCGAGGGGCAGCGCGGTGGGCAGGTTACCGGTGCGGCGGGAATCTCGCAGTATGTGCAGCTTGCGCAAGGCAGGATGGCGATCCATGACAAAGCCAGTGGCGCGCTGCTGCGGCCAGCGGCGGCGCTGGCCGCTTTGTACCTTACTGCGGCGGCGACAGGCGGCATGCGCGCGTGCGCCGTCTTGCATCAAGCGCCGGTCTCGATGCTGTATGACCACCGCGGGCGGCGCTGGATCTTCGCCTATCGCGCCAGCGCCGCACCCTATCTTTGTCTGGCCGTATCGGCTGGCGAGAATGCAGCGGGCCGCTATTACCCGCATGCGATTGCACTGAACGATGGGGGCGACGATCCTGCGCTCGCGCTGTGGGATGATGCCCTGCTTCTGACATTTCGCATGCCGGGGCAAGGCACGCGGATCTGCGGCATCGCTGCGGGCGCGCTGGCGGGCACGCATCCGGCAATGCGCTGTCGGACACTGGCCGACGCCGGCGTGACTGCCGCCAGTCTGGGTCCGGGCACAGTGCTCAAATCCGGCACCCCCGCCCTGTTGCTGGCCCTTGACGTATCGGCCGCAGGCCGCGGCAAGGCGCTACGACTGTGGCGCTACGATTTCCACAAGAATGTCATCAGCGCGCCGCTTGCCATTCAGGTGGCGCCATTTACCATTGCCTGCGCCGCCCCCGATGCCGGTGCCTGCATCGCGCAGCCCGATGGTGGCGCGCTGCTGCCTGGTCATGCCGATGCGCTGGCGCCACGGGTGCTCTATGATGGCAACGCCCTGCTCCTTAACCATACGGTGGTGCAGCCGGACGGTCAGGCCGCACTACGCTGGTACGAGATCAGAGCGCCCTTCGGCGCCACGCAGCTGTACCAGCAAGGTTCGCTGGCACCGGACGGCGACAGCCGCTGGATGGGCAGTATCGGGATCGACAAGACCGGCAATATCGCCATCGGCTACGCCGTCGCGTCAGCCGGCACCGCAGCAACGATTCGTTACGCCGGGCGTTTGCGTACCGATCCGCCGGGGCGCCTGCGGCAGGAGCAAACCATCGTCAACGGCAGCGGCGTGCAATCGACCCGTCTGGGGCTGGCGCGGCCGGCCGGCATGCTTGCGCTCGATCCGGCCGATGGCTGCACGTTCTGGTACACCCAACAATATATACAAAGTAGCAGCGCCGCAGCGTGGCAAAGCCGCATCGCTTCATTCAAATTCCCACAGTGCGAGTGAAGCTGGTTGTGTGCATCCGCGCCAGGGGCTACCATGCTGCATGCGTATCGTTCCCCTCCTCCTTCTTGCCGCCCTGCTGTGCGGCTTTTCCAGTCCGCCGTCCAGGCCGATTTACCGGATGACGCCGCCGGAGGCCGGCAACTACATCGCGGCCATCCACCAGTCCGAGCCCGAGCTGCGCAAACGCATCGCCGCCATCGGCCGTCAGAATATCGGTCAGCCTTACGCACTTAATCTGCTGGGCGAATATCCGTATGAATTGCATGACACGCTGCCGCTGTTCAGTCTTGAGAAGAGCGACTGCGTGGTGTTTGCCGAGCATACGTATGCAATGGCGCTGAGCCAGTCGTGGGAGGAATTTTTCTGGACCCTGCAGCGCATCCGCTACAAGGACGGCATCATTGGTGTCGCCAGCCGCAATCACTACACGGAAGTCGACTGGAACGTGAACAACCGCTGGCTGCTCACGGAGATCACCACTGAACTGGCGGGCAAAGATGGCCCCAGCTACCAGATGAAAGTGGACCGCACGGCATTTCTGAAGACACGCCACCAAACCTTGCGCGAGATCCCGGTGCAGACCAGCCGCGAACCCTATCTTCCCAAAGACAAGCTGATGGCGGTGCTGCCAAAGCTGCAGGAAGGCGACATGGTCAATGTGGTTTCGATCGTCGACGGGAATTACATGGTGACGCACGTAGGCCTGATTGTGCTCGGGCCGGCCGGCGAACGGCGCTTCCTCAATTCGGCCGAACCGGCGGTGCGCGAGGAGAGTTTCGACGCCTTCTTCACACGCACCGCCGAGCGCGAGGCCCGCAACGGCAAGCGTGGCCGCAAGCTGGCCGGCTTCAAGCTGCTGCGCCTGAATGACAACATCGTGGTGCCGCCCGCGGCGCCGCAGCCGCGCCCCGGCACCGTCAGGCTCTGAGCGCCGGCCACACCGCGCGCGTCCTGCTGGTCCAGGCGATCCGTTCGGCCAACCCGATGCTGGCGCCGTTGATCAGCTTTGTGACCAGCGCCACATCATCCAGGTCGGCCGCTTCGTTACAGCCGCGCGACTGCCATTCGGCCGCCGCCACCTGAAGACACCACGCCGCCGACACCACGGCATCGGGATCGCGCGTCAGGTCCGGCGCCGCGCGCGAGGCCTGCTGTAAGAGTGTGGTCGCATGCGCATAGCCGTCCTTTCCAGTCAGCTGCAGCAATCCGCGACCACGAAAAACGTAGCCATCATTGGGGCCGACGTTGCCCAGACGCCCTCCATACACGGCATTGGCGAGCTTTTGCGGCCGGTTCGCATAGCGCGCCGCCACGAGTGGCCCCCGTGGGCGAAAACGGCTGGGCCAGATTTCACGCAAGCGCTTGGCGCTGTAATCGAGGTTTTCGAATTGCAGCGTCAGGGCCCCAGTCTCATGCAATATTTGTGCGAAAAAATGTGCGACCCGCAATGGCGTGCTGGCAATTGCATATTGCTCCAGCACCGCTTGCCCGATGGCGAACGCGGCGCGGTAGGCGGCACCGCATTCGGGCGCCAGCCGGTTCACCTGATCGAGAGAAACGACAACGGTCATGTTCAGTTCCTTCGGGTACGCAAACTCGATAGTAGTAATTCCCGCCCGCACGACCTTTACCAACATCAAATAAGGTCATGTCAAATCACCATTTCCATGCCTAGGCTGCGGTTGACGATTGTCAAAAGGACCATTCTGGCGCACGCCGATAATAAACTTACAAAAAGCTAAGTCATCCACGTCCACCAAGCAGTTCATCCGCCATGCCGACGCCCTCTCTCCCTTCGCTTGCCAGTCTCTGCACCAGCATGGTGTCGATGAACCGTACCGCGAAAATCATGTTGATGGTCGGCGTCGATTTGATGGCCCTGCCGCTTTGCTTCCTGGTCGCGATGACACTGCGCCTGGGCGATGCCGGCATGGCCACCCGCTTTAGCATTGCCGCCTATCTGGAAGTCACGGTCGTGACGATTGCCGCATTTTCTGTGTCGGACGTGTACCGTGCCGTGATCCGTTTTATCGATCAGCGCCTGCTGACCGCGACCGGACTGGCATTGGGTGGCGCTGTCGTCTGCGTGTATTTCGGCCTGCTGCTCACCAATGACGAACAATTGCCGCGCGGGGCGCTGGCTATCTACTGGTTCATCGGATTTTCTTATGTGGTGACCTCGCGTCTGTCGGTCAGGAACTTCCTGCGCAACCATATCAGCGAGCGGCCCGCCAGCGACCATGCCGTGGCCATCTATGGCGCGGGGGAAGCCGGCGCTCAGCTGGCTCTGGCAATGCGCACCAGCAATGAGTACCGGCCGGTATGCTTCTTCGACGAAAAGCACGTGCTCAACGAACGCACCATTGACGGGCTGCGCGTATTCCACACCGACCGGCTGATCGAAATGGTCAGTTCCCTGTGCATCCGCTCGATCATCATTGCCATTCCGTCGGTGTCGCCGGAACGGCTGCGCGACATCATGCAGCGGCTCGCTTCGGCCGGTGTGACCACCAAGATCCTCAGCCGCCTGCTCGACCTGGCCGACGACCGGGCGCCGATCGAATCGATCCGCGAACTCAAATTCGAAGATCTGCTGGGGCGCGCGCCCGTGCCGCCCCGGATTGACCTGTTCGCGCGCTGCGTGCACCAGAAAACCGTGCTGGTCACCGGTGCGGGCGGCTCGATCGGCAGTGAACTGTGCCGCCAGATCGTCACCCTCGCGCCGTCTCAGCTGCATCTGCTCGACCATTCCGAATTCGCGCTGTACACCATCCGACAGGAACTACAAACACGCTTTCCCGATTTGCCGATCATTGCGCACCTGGGCTCGGTGTGCAGCAGCGCGCTGGTGGAACGCATCCTGCAGGATGAAAAAATCGACACGATCTATCACGCGGCCGCCTACAAGCACGTACCACTGGTGGAAACGAATATCGTGGAAGGGCTGCGCAATAACGTTCTGGGTTCGCAGGTCATCGCAGCGGCCGCCGGCAAATTCAAGGTCGAAACCTGCGTGCTCATTTCCAGTGACAAGGCGGTCCGGCCGTCGAACATCATGGGCGCCAGCAAACGGATTGCCGAACTCATTTTCCAGGCCGCAGCCTCGCGCTTTTCAGCCGACACCACGTTTTGCATGGTGCGCTTCGGGAATGTGCTGGGCTCCTCCGGCTCGGTGATTCCACTGTTCCAGCGCCAGATCGCGCACGGCGGACCGCTCACCATCACCCATCCCGATGTGGCACGCTACTTCATGCTTATCTCGGAAGCGGCGCAGCTGGTGATTCAGGCTGGCGCCATGGCCAAAGGCGGCGATGTGTTCGTGCTCGACATGGGCGAGCCGATCAAGATTGTCGACCTGGCGCGCAGCATGATCGTGCTGTCCGGGCTGACCGAACGTTCGCCACTGAACCCGTGCGGCGATATCGAGATCAAGTTTGTCGGCCTCTTCCCCGGTGAAAAACTCAACGAAGAATTGCTGACCGATGGCCTGGTCTACCCCAGCGAGCACCCGCGCATCATGCGCATGAAGGAGAACGCCCTGCATTCCGGGGTGCTGGAAACCTACATCACCTTCCTGATGATGGCCTGCGATACCAATGATCGCGGCATGATCGATTCGATGGTCAAGGCGATTGTGACTGAATACACACCACAAAATCAGGCCACCGCACCGCAGGCAGCGCTGGCCGGCGGCAAACCGCTCCTGACGAAAATCATCCCGTTCCGTATTTAGACCCAACTCGATTCACTAGCGGAGAGAACAATGCGCGACCATCATGCAAGCAGCTACCTGGCACAACTTATTGAGAAATTCGAAGCACGTACCGCGGTGGTCGGCATCATCGGTCTCGGCTACGTCGGGCTGCCACTGAGCTTGCGCTACGCGCAGGCGGGATTCCGGGTTCTGGGGATCGACATCGATGCGTTCAAGGTGGATCGCTTGAATCAGGGCCGCAGTTACATCGAACATATCGGTGCATCCGAGATTGCCAGTGCCGTTGCAGCAGGTTTCGAGGCGAGTACGGATTTCGCCCGCGCGCGCGAGGCCGACGCCCTCATCATCTGCGTACCGACCCCGCTCAACGCTTATCGCGAACCGGATCTGAGCTTCGTCCTGGCGACCGCCGACGCCTTGCTGCCGCATCTGCGCGCCGGCCAGGTGGTATCGCTGGAAAGCACGACCTACCCCGGCACCACCGATGAAGAGCTGCGCCCGCGCCTGGAGTCGCGCGGGTTCACGCTGGGTGACGATATTTTCCTGGTGTTTTCACCCGAACGCGAGGATCCGGGCAACCGCGATTTCGCCACCCGTACCATTCCCAAAGTATGCGGCGGCGATACCGAAGCCTGCCTGCAGGCCGGCCTGGCGCTGTACGGCGGCGCCATCGACCAGGTGGTGCCGGTCAGCTCGACGCGCGCCGCGGAGCTGACCAAGCTGCTCGAGAACATCCACCGCGCTGTCAATATCGGCCTGGTAAACGAGATGAAGATCATCGCCGACAAAATGGACATCAATATTCACGAAGTGATCCGGGCGGCGGCGACCAAGCCGTTCGGCTTTACGCCCTATTATCCTGGTCCCGGTCTGGGCGGCCATTGCATTCCGATCGACCCCTTCTATCTGACCTGGAAGGCACGCCAGTTCGGCCTGCATACCCGTTTCATCGAGCTGGCCGGTGAAATCAACAGCGACATGCCGCACTGGGTGATCGGCAAACTGGCGGACGCGCTTAATGAACGCGGCCGCTCCGTGAAAGGCGCCCGCGTGCTGGTACTGGGCCTCGCCTACAAAAAAGATATCGAGGACATGCGCGAATCGCCCTCGGTCGAACTGATGGAAATCCTGCGCGCCAAGGGCGCCGTGGTGTCGTATTCCGACCCGCACGTTCCCGCCTTCCCCGCCATGCGTGCGCACAGCTTCGATCTGGAAAGCGTGACACTGACGCCGGCCGCGGTTGCCGCCGCCGATGTTGTCCTGATCGCGACCAGCCACAGCGCCTTCGACTACGCGCTGATCCAGCAGCATGCGCAACTGATCATCGACACCCGCGGCGTGTACCTGGACGCGCTGTCCAACGTCGTTAAAGCCTGAGCCGAAGGAACCGATCATGCGCTATTTTTCACCCGCTGTTCTGGACCGTAAAATCCGCTTCGCCCTGGTCGGGTGCGGGCGGATTGCAGCCAATCATTTCAGTGCGATCGCGCAGCACGCCGACCGCTGCGAACTGGTTGCCGTGTGCGACATCAATCCCACCTCGCTGAGCGCCGCCGCGCAATCGACCGGCGCGCGACCATATCGCACCCTGGCCGACATGCTGGCGCGCTCGGATGCCGACGCCGTGATCATCGCGACGCCATCCGGGCTCCATCCCGAACAGGCGATCCAGATCGCCGCCGCCGGGCGCCACGTAATCACCGAAAAACCCATGGCCACGCGCTGGGAAGACGGCAAACGCATGGTGTGCGCGTGCGACACGGCCGGGGTGCGCATGTTCGTGGTCAAACAGAACCGCCGCAACGCCACGCTGCAACTGCTCAAGCGGGCCGTGGACCAGAAGCGCTTCGGGCGTATCTACATGGTCAACCTGAACGTGTTCTGGACCCGGCCCGCCGACTACTACAACAGCGCCAAATGGCGCGGCACCTGGGAATACGACGGCGGCGCTTTCATGAATCAGGCCAGCCACTACGTCGATCTGATCGACTGGATCGTCGGCCCGGTCGAGAGCCTGCAAGCGTATACCGCAACGCTGGCGCGCGATATCGAGGTCGAGGACACGGGCGTCATCAGCCTGCGCTGGCGCAACGGCGCGCTCGGCTCCATGAACGTCACCATGCTCACCTATCCGCGCAATCTGGAAGGGTCGATCACGATACTCGGCGAAACCGGCACCGTGCGCATTGGCGGCGTCGCCGTCAACGAAGTGCAGCAATGGGAATTTGCCACCCCGCACGAGGACGATCTGCTGGTGCGCGACGCCAGCTACCAGACCACGTCGGTGTACGGTTATGGCCACCCGCTCTACTACGACAACGTGATCAAAGTGCTGCGTGGCGAAGCCGAACCCGAAACCGATGGCCGCGAGGGGCTCAAATCGCTGGAAGTGCTGGTGGCCGCCTATAAATCCGCGCGCGACGGCAAGCGCGTCGCCCTGCCTCTGGAGTACTGATATGGACGATCATCCGATTCATCCCAGCGCCATCGTCGACGCCGGTGCCACACTCGGTGAAGGCACACGCGTCTGGCACTTCTCGCACGTCTGCGGCGGGGCACGCATTGGCGCGGCCTGTTCGCTGGGACAGAATGTTTTCATCGGCAACGACGTGGTGGTCGGGGACCGGGTGAAGATCCAGAATAATGTGTCCGTGTACGACGCTGTGACCATTGAAGACGATGTTTTTTGCGGGCCCAGTATGGTGTTTACCAACGTCTGGAATCCGCGCGCCGCCGTGATCCGCAAGGACCAGTACCGGCGCACGCTGATCCAGCGCGGCGCGACCATTGGCGCCAATGCCACCATCGTCTGCGGCGTCATCGTCGGCCGCTACGCTTTCATTGCGGCCGGCGCAGTGGTCACGCGCGATGTGCCGCCGTTTGCCCTGATGGCCGGGGTGCCGGCGCGCCAGACCGGCTGGATGAGCCGCCATGGCGAGCGCCTGTCCCTTGGCGTGCGCTCGACCGGCAAGGCCGCCTGCCCGCATACGGGTGACATCTACACCGTGCGCGACGGTGCCTGCACGCTCGACACCCAGCCCTCTCCCGCCTGACTTGGAAAGGAATCCGATCATGGAATTCATCGATCTCAAATCGCAGTACCAGGCTTTGCGCGGCAATATCAACAGCCGCATCCAGACCGTGCTCGATCATGGCCAGTACATCATGGGGCCCGAAGTGGGTCAGCTCGAGCAGCGCCTGGCCGCCTACACCGGCGCGCGCCACTGCATCACGGTGTCGTCGGGCACCGAGGCGCTGCTCATTTCGCTGATGGCGCTGGGGATCGGTCGCGGCGATGAAGTCATTACCACGCCGTTCTCGTTCATCGCCACCGCCGAGGCCATCGTCCTGCTGGGCGCGACGCCGGTATTTGCCGATATCGATCCGGCCACCTGCAATCTCGATCCGGCCCTGGTGGAAGAACGCATCACGCCCCGCACCCGGGCCATCATGCCGGTTTCCCTGTACGGGCAGCCGGCCGACATGGACGCCATCAATGCGATCGCGTTCCGCCATGAGCTGCATGTGATCGAGGACGCCGCGCAAAGTTTTGGCGCTACCTATCAGGGCAAGCGCAGCTGCAATCTGTCGCACATCGGCTGCACCAGCTTCTTCCCCAGCAAGCCGCTGGGCTGCTACGGCGATGGCGGTGCGATTTTCACCAGCGACGACGACCTGGCCACGGCCATGCGCGAGATCCGCGTGCACGGGCAATCGCGCCGTTATGTGCATACCCGCATCGGCGTGGGCGGGCGCATGGACACGCTGCAGTGCGCGGTCGTGCTGGCCAAGATGGAATGCTTCGACTGGGAGCTCGAGCGGCGCGCCCATATCGCAGCAGCGTACGATGCCCTCTTCTCGGGCAAAATCGGGCTGGTGTCACGCACGCGCGACCGCAGCAGTGCTCTGGCCCAGTACACCGTGGTGCTCGAAGAGCGCGACCGCATCCAGGCCATTCTGCATGATGCCGGCATTCCCACCGCCGTGCATTATCCAGTACCGATGCACCTGCAGCCCGCCTACGCCCACCTGTGCAGCCCCGAAGACGCGCCGGTCGCCATGGCGATGGCGGGCAAAGTGCTCAGTCTGCCGCTCGGACCTTACATGGACCCGGGCGCGGTGCAGGAAGTCGGCGAAACACTGCTGCGCGCGGTCGGCGAGAGCGTGCCCGGCTCGGACGAACAGATCATGGCGCTGCTATGACCGGCATGGGCACGCCATGAAGCTGCAGCTGCCCACTTACTGGAAGCACGTCATCACGGTCCTTGGTGGCGCGCTGGGCGCCCAGGCACTGCCGCTGTTGGCCGCGCCGCTCATTACCCGCCTTTGTACACCCGCCGAAATGGGTTCCTTCATGGTCTGGTTCGGCATTGTCGCGGTGGCGTCCATCGGGGCCACGCTGCGTCTGGAAGCGGCCATGATTCTCGATCACGGCAGCGAACACCAGGCCACCTGCTTCAGCGTCGTCGCCTGGTCCGCTACCGCCACGGCGCTGCTGGTGACCACGGGGGCGATCCTGGCGCGCTGGCTGGGATTGCGGGTCGCGGCCGGCCTGTCATGGGGCGCGCTATTGACCCTCGGCCTTGGCACCTGGCTCACCGCCTACATGCAGACCACACTGGCCTACGCCACCTCGCGCAACGCTTTCGGTACCGCTGCCCGCGCCAAAATCATGGGGGCCGGCAGCATCGCCCTGTTCCAGCTTGCGCTGCTTGGTGCCGGTGCCGGGGGCGCGGCCTTGCTGAGCGGGCATCTGGCCGGTCTGGCGGTCGGACTGGTCGCGGCCACCGTGCTGCTGCGCCCGCCACGTCCGCGCCTGGCGCTGCGGCCCAATGCGGCGATGCGCCAGTACCTGATGCGGCACCGCGGCTTCTGGCGCTTTTCGCTGCCGTCCAACTTGCTCAACGTGATGGTCGGCCAGCTGCCCCTGCTCATGATCGGCGCCCGGTACGGCGCCCTTGCGGCCGGCCTGTTCGCCCTGACCCAGCGCGTGTTGTCGGCACCGGTCGCGTTGCTGGCATCGTCCGTGCTGGAGGTATTCAAGCGCCAGTCGGTGCACGAATTCCAGACCCATGGCAACTGCCGCGATGCTTACCGCTATACCTTCAAGGCCCTGGTCCTGCTGGGCATCGGGCCGTCACTGGTGCTGGTGCTGTTCTCGCCGCAGTTGTTCGCCTGGGTGTTCGGCGCGAACTGGCGCGAGGCCGGCGAAATGGCCCAGATTCTGGCGCCCCTCTACTTTTTGAACTTCATTGCCAGTCCGCTCAGCTACGTGTTCTTTGTAGCCGGCAAGCAGAAAATGGACCTGGTCTGGCAGATCGCCCTGTGCTGCATGACGCTGAGCGTCTTTTTCATGCCGGGCACGTTGCACCAGAGTCTGGCCCGGTACGCCATCGGCTACTCGCTGCTGTACCTGGTCTATCTGCACATGTCCTGGCATTGCTCGCAAAACCGGGTGGCGGCCATATGAAACGATGGCTCCACAGTTTTACCTGGTCCGGCCATTCGGTCGGCATGCTGGCCTTCCTGGCCCTCTTCCCGGGCTTTTTTTTCTATCATTCCTTGTTGGGACTGGGCATGATGAGCGCCGTGCTGGGCGGCTACTTCGCGCCCGTATCGCTGCTGTTTGCGCCGCCCCTGCTGTTTTTCTATGCCTATATGATACGGCGCCGTTCAGGCCAGCTTGGACGTCCCGAGGTCCTGTTCCTGCTGTACATCGGCTATTTTTCGACCGTGATCGGCATCCATGCCGCGGTCGGGGCCAATCGCGTGATCGTTGGCAACCACCTGTTGGGCATCCTGTTTACCGTCAATATGTTTTTGATGTTCCGCCTGACCGACTTCGGCCGCACGGCCTTCCGCGTGATCTGCCTGGCCACCATTGCGGGCATGTCGGCCATCGTGTTTGCGTATTCGGTCGACGGTTCGTTCTACCTGGCGCCTTTGGGTACGGCAAAAAACCCCGAAAGCCTGGCCACGTATCAGGGCTTTTCACGCTCCTACCTGCTCACGTTTGTTGTTGCCGTGTGCTATACGCGCTCGCTGCCGCTGCGGGTCCTGTTGTACTGCGTTGCCGCGCCTACCCTGTTCGTCAACACGGCGCGCAGCGAGTTTGTCGCGATGCTGTTTGTGGTGCCGATTATCGAACTGTATTACTCGAAACGCAAAGCGCTGATGGCCAGCGTGATCGGCGTGCTGTGCCTGTTGCTGTATCTGAACCTGGACCAGATCCTCTCTTTATTGCCAAGCAACCGGATTCTGGAACTGCTGGACCTCTCCCAATCGACGTCTGCCAACAAACGCCATCACCTGACCATGTATGCCATGAATACCATCGCGCAGTTCCCGGTATTCGGCGACTACGCCAGTTACAACCCCGGCTTCTATTCCCACAATGTCTTGTCGGCGTGGGTTGATACGGGCCTGTTCGGATTTCTGTTCGTGCTCGCCATTCTCATTCTTCCAGTTACCCAGATGCTTTTGCGCGGCTATTTTCTGCCGTTTCAAAGCAGCAATTTCATATTGCCGTTTGCGCTGGCGTGCAGCACCTTGCTGCTGCTGGCGACCTCACACTATTTCACCGACATGGTGATCGGCGCGGCAATTGGATCGTATTCACGCTACCGCTATGGAAGAAAACATGCGACGCATCGCTCACCTGACATCCGCCCATCCGCGCCACGATACGCGGATCTTCGTCAAGCAGTGCCAGACGCTCGCGCGGCAGGGTTATGACGTGACGCTGGTTGTGGCCGACGGACTCGGCGACGCGCTGGCATCGGACGTGCGCGTCATCGATGCCGGCAGCGCCTCAGGCAGGCTGCAACGCATGCTGCGCAGCACCCGGCGCGTATTCGAACAAGCCTGCCAGCTCGATGCCAGCATCTATCACCTGCATGATCCCGAGCTGATCCCGGCCGGCTTGCAGCTCAAGCGCATGGGCAAAACCGTCATTTTCGATGCGCATGAAGACGTGCCGATGCAACTGCTGTCGAAACCCTACCTGAACCGTCCCCTGCGTCACCTGGCGTCGCGCGTTTTTTCCAGGTACGAAGCCTACGCCTGCCGCCAGTTCGACGGCATTATTGCTGCCACGCCTTTTATCGCCGAGAAGTTCAGGCGCATCAACCCCCGCACGATCGACGTTAACAACTTCCCCTTGCTGGCCGAATTCGACGCGGCCGCGCCCTGGGGCAGCAAGCAGCGCCAGGCGTGCTACGTGGGCAGCATCGCCGCAGTGCGCGGGATCCGCGAGCTGGTTCGCGCATTTGCCCTGCTGCGCTGTGGTGCGCGACTGTCGCTCGCAGGCCAGTTTTCGGAGCCTGCACTGGAAGCCGAAGTGCGCGGCTATCACGGCTGGCACAAGGTCGACAGCCTCGGCCACCAGGACCGGGCCGGGGTGCGGGCGGTCATGGCCGGTGCCATGGCCGGCCTGGTTACGCTGCATCCCGAACGCAACTACCTCGATGCGCTGCCAGTGAAAATGTTCGAATACATGGCGGCCGGCATCCCGGTGATCGCCTCCGACTTCCCCTTGTGGCGGGCGATTGTGGAGCGCAGCGAATGCGGCTTGTGTGTCGACCCGCTCGATCCGGCGGCCATTGCCGCCGCGCTCGACGATCTGATCACACAGCCCGAACTGGCCAGGCAGATGGGGCAGAACGGCCGTCGCGCGGTGCTGGAAACCTATAACTGGCGGGCCGAATCGGCCAAGCTGATCGCCTTCTATGCAGGGCTTGGGGACCGGAGCGGGCGCGGTGCCGGCTGATCAAAAACAAAACAAGGGCAATAGCAGGGATCGATTTAAGCAAATTCAATAGCTCATCGGACTACCTCGCTACAGTCAAGAAACCAGGCTTTCTCCCACGGCTGCGCCACTTACCATGTTCAATGCGATGAAACCACTGCTCCAGCATGTTGCCACGCTCAAGACCTTGCTCCGCATGCCGGTGGCATCGTTGCGCTTCGATCCGCGCATCGAGCCCGTGAACGTGGCATCGACCTATCGCTACTACACCAAACCGCATCCCAAGTACAAACTCATCCAGCACAAGAGCTGGGGCGCGGCACTGATCGACCTGCGTCACTACCACACGCGGGACAACTATCTTGAATGTATCAAGGGGAAAAACTGCGGTGCCTACCACGCGCGGCGTGCGCGCAGCCGTGGCTATGTGACGGCGCTGATCGACCGCAACGCGCATATCGAGGCGATTCACGCGATCAATGTCTCGGTCGGCCAGCGCCAGGGCCGGCCGATGGATGCCAGCTACCAGCGCAAGCAGGCGCACTTTGACGTTCTGGGCAACTTCCATTATTACGGCGTGCTGGATCAGACGGGCAAGCTTGTGGCCTACGCCAACATTGGCAGGTACGGCAACTTCAGTGCCTTCTCGCACTTGATTGGCTACCGCAACAATGACGGCATCATGCACCTGATGGTCAGCGACATCGTCAGCCGCCTGATCGACGCGGGCGAAGTCGAGTATGTGATGTACGACACCTTTTTTGGCGCCTTGCCAGGCATGCAGCAGTTCAAGACCATCCTCGGCTTCCAGCCTTACCGCGCGCGCTACAGCCTCCAATGAAAAAACTGATCAACAGAATGTACAGCGACTACCTGATGCCTTCGCGCCTCGGGTATTACGAAGCGCTGATCGACACGGCCAACGAGCAAGGTTATGACCAGCTTTCCGTGCGCGAGTTTCTGTGTCCGCCGCCCGCCGAAGGCCGTGGCCTGAGCCTGGTGCACCGGCACGATATCGACAGCGACCTGCGCACCGCAGCCAAAATGTTTGCCATCGAAGTCAGATATGGCATCACCGCCAGTTACTATTTTCGCCTGTCGACCCTCGATTTTGGCCTGATGCGCGAGATCGAGGCCTACGGCAGCGAGGCCAGCTACCATTTTGAAGAGGTGGCCGATTTCGCCAAGCGCCATCACATCCACGACCCGGATGTCCTGCGCAGCCGTTTTCCGGCGATCCGCGTGCAGTTCCGCCAGAACCTGCAGCGCATCGAGCGCGCGCTCAAGAGCAAGCTGACCACGGTTGCCAGTCACGGCGATTTTGCCAACCGCCGGCTGGCCGTCATCAACAATGAAATTCTGCTGGACCCGGAGTTCCGCGAACGCTGCGGTATCGCCTGCGAAGCCTACGACGACGCGCTGCTGCGCCAGTTCGACCTGTCGATCAGCGACCGCCCGCATCCCGTCTACTTCCATCCGCTCGATCCGATGGCAGCGCTGGGCCGCTACCGCAGCATCTGCTTGCTGACCCATCCCGTCCAATGGGAAACCAACTGGCGCGAAAGCACCAGGTGCAATGTCCGCCGCCTGGTCGAAGGCCTGGCCTGGTAGCGCAACAAACCAAGGAGCGAACGTGAATATCCTGCTGATCAACCACTATGCCGGGTCCCTGCGCCACGGCATGGAATACCGGCCCTTCTATCTGGCCAGGGAATGGGTGCGGCTTGGACATCGGGTTCGCATCATCGCCTCGGCCCAGTCGCATATCCGGACCCAGGCCCCGCACCTGAATGGCAGGGCGCAGCTGGAGGAACTCATCGACGGCGTCGAATACCAGTGGATCGCCACGCCCGCGTATCGCGGCAACGGGCTGGCACGCGTTGTGAACATGCTCGCTTTCGTGAGCCAGTTGTATCGCCAGGCAAGCACACTGGCAGAACGCTTCAAGGCCGATGTCGTCATTGCGTCCAGCACTTATCCGCTTGACATCTGGCCGGCGCACCGGATCGCGCGCAAGAGCGGCGCACGCCTGCTGTTCGAGCTGCACGACCTGTGGCCCTTGTCGCCGATGGAATTGGGCGGGTATTCGCGCTGGCATCCCTTCATCATGCTGCTGCAGGCGGCGGAAGACTTCGCTTGCCGCCATGCCGACGCGATTGTCTCGATCCTGCCCAAAGTGCGCGACCATCTGGAGGCCCACGGCATGGCCCCGCATAAACTGCATATCGTGCCCAATGGCGCCGATCCAAGCGAGTGGCTGGGCGACAGCGCCGCATTGCCGGGACCCGTCGGGAGCACGCTGTCGGGCCTCGCGCGCCAGGGCAAGTTTATCGTCGGCTACGCCGGCACCCACGGCATGGCCAAT
>DASWMN010000068.1:0-9525 GCA_036399735.1 Telluria sp.
GTGGCATTTAACACCAGAAACGACGATAAGGAGACCATCATGGCCATGGACCGTTTGTTCCAGCTGATGAAAGAAAAACATGCGTCGGATATGTTCTTTGCGGTGAACTCGCCCGTACAGATCAAGATCAACGGCAATCTGATCCCCATCAATCAGCAAAAGCTCGATCCGGAAAATATCGACGCGCTGCTGTCGGAGATCTGCAGCGCCGAGCAGCTGGCCGAGCTGCGCCGCGAGAACGAACTGAACATGGGTATTTCGGTCCCGAATCTGGGACGTTTCCGTTTGTCGGCCTTCCGTCAGCGCGGTTCGATTTCAGCGGTGTTCCGTTTTGTGCCGGCCGTGATTCCGGCCCTGGGCGACCTTGGCCTGCCGCCTGTGCTGGCCGACCTGATCATGGAAAAGCGCGGCCTGCTGCTGCTGGTGGGCGCGACCGGTTCGGGCAAATCGACCACCATCGCCTCGATGCTGGACCACCGCAATGAACTGCGCGCCGGCCACATCCTGACCCTGGAAGACCCGATCGAATACCTGTTCAAGAACAAGAAATCGATCGTCAACCAGCGCGAAATCGGCGCCGACACCGTCAACTTCTATACTGCGCTGCGCAATTCGATGCGCCAGGCGCCCGACTGCATTCTGATCGGCGAGATCCGTGACAAGGAAACCATGGCCGCGGCGCTGGCGTATGCCCAGTCCGGCCACCTGGTGCTGGCCACCCTGCACGCCAACAACAGCTACAACGCGCTGAACCGGATCATCAGCTTCTACCCGATCGAAAACCGGGCCGCGCTGCTGCAGGATCTGTCGTCGGCGGTAAAAGCCATCGTGTCGCAGCGCCTGGTGCGTTCGGCTGCCGGCGGCACCCGCCAGGCCGCGGTGGAAATCATGGTCAACACGCGTTACGTGTCTGACCTGATCGAAAAAGGCGAGATCGGCCAGATCAAGGAAGCAATGGAAAAGAGCCTGTCCCCCGGCTCGCAGTCCTTCGAATCGGCCCTGTACAACCTGGTGAAAACCGGGCTGGTCACGCAGGAAGAAGCGCTGGCCAACGCGGACTCGGCCACCAACCTGTTGTGGCTGCTGAACAATGGCCCGGACAGCGTGAATGCGCAGAAAGAAGCGGTCGAGGAGAAGGCCGAAGAAGACGGCGCCAACTTCACCGAGTTTACGCTCAACACCTGATGCTGACGCCGGCCGCGCGCCAGCCTGTGCGTTTGCGCGTCTGGCTGGGATTGCTCCTGGCGCTGCAGGCGCTCGCATGCTGGCCGCTGGCGTCCCTGTTCAGCTTGCATACCCTGTATGCCTCGCTGGCCCTGGGCGCGGTCGGGGTCCTGATCGCCAGCCGCGCCCTCCCCCTGGCGCACCTGCCCGAGGCGGCGCGTACCCTATCCTTGTACCCGGATGCAGGCCCATGCCAGGAACCAGCATGCCCCGCCACACCGGGCGAACACGGCGGCGATTGATGTTGGCACGCGCGACAGGCCATGGCCGTATTGCTCTGCGTATATCGCTGCGCCGCCTACCCGCCCCCCATGCTAGAGTGGCACCCCATGGTCCCAGAACAAGCAAGCCCCCTGCCAAGTGAACGGCGCCCCCACTGGCTGGTGATCAACAATTACCGGCTGCGTGCGGTCGCCTTCCTGTTTGTCTTTTTTGGCCTGGCTGCCGCCCTGTGGCAGCCAGCCACCCGCGTGTTGACCTGGACGCTGCTGGTGTTGCAGTTTCTGGTCTATCCCCATGTGCTGTTCTGGCGCGCCAGCCGGGCACCGGATCCGCAACATGCCGAATTCCAGCATATGCTGCTCGATTCCTTCCTGATCGGCATCTGGATTGCCGCGCTTGGCTTCCCGATCTGGCCCAGCTTTACCATGGCACTGGCCAGTTCGCTCAACATGACCATCTCGCGCGGCATGCGGGCGCTCGGCGTCGCGCTGCTGGTGCTGGTTGCCGGCATGGGGATCGGCGTGGCACTAACCGGTTTTCATGTGGTACCGGAAAGCGGCTGGTTCACCACCTTGATCATGTCGATTGGCATTGCTGGCTATGTGATCGCAATCGGACGCGCGGCGCACCTGCGCAACGAGCAGGTGCGCGCAACCAGGGAAAAGCTGCGCCTGGGCGAACAGACTTTGCATGCCGCCAATCGCTCGCTGGAAGAAAAACTGGCGGAGATCGAAGCGCTGCAGGCCCAGCTGAAAGTGCAGGCGCTCAAGGATCCCCTCACCGGCCTGTTCAATCGCCGCTACCTCGACACGATCGTGCCGCACGAACTGGCGCGGTGTGCGCGCGAACGGCTGCCCTTGTGTCTGATGATGATCGACATCGATCATTTCAAGCGTGTCAACGATACGTATGGCCACCAGGGTGGCGATGCGGTGCTGCAAGCACTGGCGGCTTTGCTGACCGAACAGGTGCGCGCCTCGGATGTGGCGTGCCGCTTCGGCGGCGAAGAATTCCTGCTGCTGTTGCCCAACATGGCGCCCGCAGTCGCCTTGCAACGCGCCGAGCAGTGGCGTGCCAGCTTTGCCGCCATGGTGACGCCCTCGCTGCAGGGGCCGATCCAGGCGACGCTGTCGATTGGCATCGCCTGCTTCCCTGATGACGGCGCTTGCCTGGCCGAGCTGACAGCTTGTGCCGATATGGCCTTGTACCGCGCCAAGGCTGAAGGACGCAACCGGGTGGTGCAGTGCCGCGCCAATGCGGCAGCGCAACCGGTTCCCGGACCCGACACGATTGTTTCAGAAAAAAGTCGATGAAGGGCTGGAACGCTTATTTCGGCTTTGCGCCTGCGGCAGTCATGGTCGCGACCAGGAATTTCTGGTTGCCATACTGCTGCCACTGGTAATCCACTTCCTTTTCGTAGCCCTCTTTGCTCGCTGTGGCCAGGCCAACCACGTTCGGTCCCGCGAAGGTGCCGGTCTGAGCCGCATACTTGACCTCGCAAATACCATCACTATTGGTCACGCACACATTGCTCGAAGTCGCGTTGCTGACCTTGTCGGCAAAGGTCCAGCTGAACTGCACGCCTTCGATCGGCGCACCCGTCACGCTGTTGACTGCAGTCGCCTGGTAGTTGAACAGCACTTCACCAGCATAGGAAGGTAGCGCTACCAGCCCGGTGCTCAGGAGTAGAGACCAGATCAGTTTTTTCATGGAATTGCCTTCAATGAATCAATGTTATACAGGAATAATTTCAGCCTAACATGATTCCGCGCGGCAAAGGTAACGAAAGGTAACTCTTGTGGTTTTTTATGGGCGGGTTCATGCAAAAAGTCTCCTATACAAGTCAAGGCGGCATCATTGCTTCATGATTGCAGCCTCGATGAAGGGCTTGAACGCCTTTACGATGCGCAACTGACGGCGCAGGCAGACCTTCACGTTCTCGCTGTCTTCCTTGCAGCTGGTGCTCACTGAAATAAGCGATGTGTCGCCCTTGCCGCGCATGCGCAAGGCGCCCATGGCGATCGCGCCCGGCTGGGACGGGTTGAAAGTCGAAATCGTGGTGGGCGTGACGGTCTGCACTTTCATGTCGGCCGATTTGGCCAGGTAGCTTTCCGTCAGAATGAACAGCTGATCGCACTGTTCTTTGCTGACACAGACAATGCCGGACTTGTCGATGGCGGACGCCAGCTGGCTGCGCAGCGCTTCCACCTCGGCCTGTTCGGCCGGTGTCGCCGCGGCGCCCGCGGACAGGGCCGTCATTTTCGCCGTCAGAAATTTCTGATTGCCATCCTCACGCCACGCGTAGTCGACGTCCGCTTCATAGCCCTCCCTCACGGCCAGGGCTTGACCCATCACGCTGGCGCCGGTGGCAATGCCTTTTTTTGCACCCAGCTTCACTGCACAGATCCCCTGGGCATTCGAGACGCAGACGTCGGTCGTGGTCTTGTTGATGGTCTTGTCGACGAAGGTCCAGTTGAACTGCACACCTTCAACCGGGCTGCCGGTTTTGCTATCGAGCGCGGTCGCTTGCCAGGTAAAGACCGTTTCCGCCGCGTGCGCCGGGAAGGTCAGCACAGATGCGGCCACAAGCAGGCCTGAAATCACGTTTTTCATCCGCATACTTTCCAGATTAATATTGAGCAACAATGATTTCAGACTAACATGATTTGGCGTCAAAAAAGATGTTAATAGGCAACAGACATGGGTTTTTTATTAGGGTCGGGTCTCTAACTGCCTGGCCCGAACACTTACTTGAGCGAGGCGTCAATGAAGGGCTTGAACATGTTCACGATCCGCAGCTGGCGACCCAGGCAGACCTTGCTCAAGGTGTCGCCCGGTTCCCGGCAGCTGGTGCTGACCGAAACCACCGAAGTATTGCCGCGCCCCGGCATGCGCGCGGCGCTCATGCCGATCGCACCTGGCTGTACCGGATTGAAGGTCGCGATCGTGGTCGCGGTGGCGGTCTGGATTTTCATGTCCGCGGCCTTGGTCATGTAAATCTCGGTGAGGGCGAACAACTTGTCGCACTGCGTCTTGTCTGCGCATTCGATGCCGGAACGTTCGGTGGCAAGCGCCAGCTGAATCCGCAAATCTTCCACCTCCGCTGACTCGGCTGCCACCGCAGCGGCCGCGCTGGCGTTGCGCCTGGCCAGGTCGGCGCTATTACTCAACTTCACGACCAGCAATTTGTTATACAGGTCCTTCTCGGTCCAGCTGTACTTGGCCAGTTTTTCATAGCCCTCTTTGGCGGCGGTCCCCTGCCCGTACACACTCGCGCCCGACCATACGCTGCGCTCGGCAAGCTGCTGCACCTCGCACATGCCGTGGGCATCGGTGATGCATTCACTGGCCACCGTCTTGTTCGCCACTTTGTCGGTCAGCGTCCAGCTGATCTTCACACCCTCGATCGGCGTGCCCAGCTGCTCGTCCAGCGCCTGGGCTTTCCAGTTGTAAGTGGCCGCCGCCTGCGCCGGCCCGGCCGCCAAACCGGTCAGGATGAGCGCGGCGAGAAGGAATTTATGCATGGTGGACTTTCGCGAAATGACAAAGTGGGCAATCTTTATTTCACGATAGCATAGTTGCCTGGCATCAAAAGTAGCGAAAAGTAACATCGCACCCACTTTCCTCCGCATCGGGCAGATGACAGCGGGCGGCCGCCATTGCCGGTGTGGTATCCTGTCAGCATTCCCCTGTAATCTGGCTTTTGCTGCCGCGTCTGGCGGCATGGTGCCGCTGCACTTCCCACCTCAATGAAAAAAACGCTCTATGGTATTCCCAACTGCGACACTGTCAAAAAAGCCCGCACCTGGCTCGCAGAACAAGACATCGAATTTACTTTCCATGACTTCAAAAAGCAGGGCCTGGAGCGCGCCACGGCCGCGCAATGGCTGACCCAGATCGAATGGCAGACGCTGGTCAACCGCAAGGGCACGACCTGGCGCAATCTGCCGGACGAACGCAAGGCCGCCGTCACCGACAACGCGTCCGCGCTCGAGCTGATGCTCGAAACGCCGTCCGTGATCAAGCGCCCCGTGCTCGACCGGGGCGGCAAGTTCAGCGTCGGCTTCTCGCCCGCGCAGTATCAGGACTTGTTCCAATGAGCGCTTCTCCGACGCTGGCGCTGACCGAAAAGCTGATCGCCCTGTCTTCCATCACGCCTGACGACAAGGGTTGCCAGCAGCACCTGATCGACCTGCTGTCGCCGCTCGGCTTTGTGTGCGAAACCATTGAATCGAATGGCGTGACCAATCTGTGGGCGCGCAAAGGCACGGCCGCGCCGGTGTTCGTGTTCGCTGGCCACACCGACGTGGTGCCGACGGGACCGGTCGACCAATGGGAATCCCAGCCTTTTGTCCCGACCCAGCGCGACGGCAAGCTGTATGGCCGCGGCGCGGCCGACATGAAAACCTCGATTGCGGCCATGGTCGTGGCCTGCCAGGAATTTACCGCCGCTCACCCGGACCACAAGGGCTCGATCGCCTTTCTGATCACCAGCGATGAAGAAGGTCCGGCCACTGACGGCACCGCGGTGGTCTGCGACAAGCTGGTCGCGCGCGGCGAAAGCATCGATTACTGCCTGGTGGGCGAGCCCACTTCGGCCCACGTATTGGGCGACATGATCAAGAACGGGCGCCGCGGTTCGCTGTCCGGCCACCTGGTGATCAAGGGCATCCAGGGCCATATCGCCTACCCCCAGCTGGCGCGCAACCCGATCCATGAAGCGGCGCAGGCGCTGGCCGACCTGGCCGCCGAGCAATGGGATGCGGGCAATGAATACTATTTGCCGACCTCGTGGCAGATGTCGAATATCCACGCCGGTACCGGCGCCAACAACGTCATTCCCGGCGCCCTGACGATTGACTTCAACTTCCGCTTTTCCACCGCCAGTACCGCCGACGGCCTGAAAGCGCGCGTGCACGCGATTCTCGACAAGCACAATTTGACGTACGAGCTGCAGTGGACGCTGTCCGGCCTGCCCTTCCTGACGCCGCGGGGCAGCTTGTCGGAGGCGCTGTCCGCGGCCATTGTCCAGGAAACCGGCGTGCACACTGAATTGTCTACCACGGGTGGCACCTCGGATGGCCGGTTTATCGCGCGGATCTGCCCTCAAGTGATAGAATTCGGCCCTCCGAATGCCAGCATTCACAAGATCGATGAGCACATCGAAGTGCGCTTCATCGATCCGCTCAAGAATATCTATCGCCGAACCCTGGAAAACCTGCTGGCTTAGTCAGCCGTATCAGCCGTATTGCAGCCAACCGAGACCTGCCATGACCACCACATTGTTCACCACCCCGCGCGACCTGCTGCGCTACGCCGTCACCCGCTTCAATACCGCCAAGCTGTTCTTCGGCCACGGCAGCGCCGAAGCGATCGACGAGGCGGCTTACCTGATACTGCACACGCTCAAGCTGCCGCTCGACAAGCTCGCTCCCTTCCTCGATGCGCGCCTGCTGCCCGACGAGGTGGTGCAGGTGCTGGCGGTGATCGAACGGCGCGCCAGCGAGCGCGTGCCGGCCGCCTACATCACCAATGAAGCCTGGCTGGGCACGTATGCCTTCTACGTTGACGAACGCGTGATCGTGCCGCGTTCGTTCATCGCCGAACTGGTGCCGCAGCAGTTCAGCCCCTGGGTGGAAGACCCGTATGCGGTCGAACATGTGCTGGAACTGTGCACCGGTTCGGGCTGCCTGGCGATCATGATGGCCGACGCCTTCCCCAACGCGGTGGTCGATGCGGTCGACATTTCGGGCGATGCCCTGGCCGTGGCCGAGACCAATATCCGCGGCTATGCGCTGGAAGGACGGGTCAATCCGATCGAATCGGATCTGTACCAGAATGTGCCGTTCAAAAAATACGACATGATCATCACCAATCCGCCGTATGTGAATTCGGCGTCGATGCGCAGCCTGCCGCAGGAGTATCTGAAGGAACCGCAGATCGCCCTCGACGGCGGCAGCGATGGCATGGACCTGGTGCGCAAGATCGTCGCCGGTGCGGCCGAGCGCCTGAGCCCGAATGGCATTCTGATGGTTGAAATCGGCAATGAACGCGATTACGCGGAAGCCGCCTTCGGCCACCTGGGCCTGACCTGGCTGACCACCAGCGCCGGCGACGACATGGTATTCCTGCTCACGGCAGAACAGCTGCAACAAATTTAAAGTCCACAGCACTGCAACGGCAGTAACTGAATCAATTAGAAAAAGAAGTCCTCAATGATCCGTTTCATCAACGTCAGCCTCATGCGCGGTACCAAGCCTTTGCTTGAGAGCGTCGACCTTACCCTGAACCCGGGCGATAAAATCGGCCTGATCGGCGCCAATGGCGCCGGCAAATCGAGCCTGTTCGCCATGCTGCGCAACGAGCTGCATCCGGACCAGGGCGAAATCGACTTCCCGGCCAAATGGCGCATGGCTTACGTGGCCCAGGAAACCCCGCCGCTCGACCGCGCCGCGCTCGACTACGCCATCGACGGCGACGTCACCCTGCGCAAACTCGAAGCCGAGCTGGCCCGCCTGGAATCGGAACCGGAATCGACCGACAACGGCATCGCCATTGGCGAAATCTACTCGGCCCTGGCCGACGCCGACGCCTACACCGTGCAGTCGCGCGGCGAACAGCTGCTGCTGGGCCTGGGCTTCACGCTCGACCAGATGAAGCAGCCCGTGGCCAGCTTCTCGGGCGGCTGGCGCATGCGTCTGAATCTGGCGCAGGCGCTGATGTGCCCGTCCGAACTGCTGCTGCTCGATGAACCGACCAACCACCTGGATCTGGACGCGATCATCTGGCTCGAAGACTGGCTGAAAAAGTACCCGGGCACCCTGATTATCATTTCCCACGATCGCGACTTCCTCGATGAAATCGTGAACGTCATCGTGCACATCGACGAGCGCAAGCTGAAGCGCTACTCGGGCAACTACTCGGGCTTCGAACGTCAGCGCGCAGCGCAGATGATCCTGGCCGCCGGTGCGCTGGAAAAGCAGATGCGCCAGCGCGCCCACCTCGAGTCCTTCGTCAACCGCTTCAAGGCGCAAGCTTCCAAAGCGCGCCAGGCGCAAAGCCGCATGAAGGCGCTGGCCAAGATGGAAGAACTGGCGCCGCTGCGCGCGGCCGCCGAATTCTCGTTCGAATTCCGCGAGCCGCTGTCGGCGCCGAACCCGCTGCTGGTGATGGAAGACGTCAACGCCGGCTATCACATCCTTGACGAGCATGGCGACCGGGTCGGCGACAAGACGATCGTCTCGAACATCAAGTTCTCGCTGCAGATCGGCCAGCGGATTGGCCTGTTGGGTGTGAACGGCGCCGGCAAATCGACCCTGATCAAGACCATCGCCGGCGAAATCGCCCCGCTGACGGGCGACGCGACCCTGGGCAAAGGCCTGTCGATCGGCTACTTCGCCCAGCACCAGGTGGAAATGCTGCGCCATGATGAATCGCCCCTGTGGCACCTGGCCAAGATCGCCCCGACCGTGCGCGAGCAGGAGCTGCGCAACTTCCTCGGCGGCTTCAACTTCCCGGGCACCATGGTGACCAGCCCGATCCGTCCCTTCTCCGGCGGCGAAAAAGCCCGCCTGGCGCTGGCCCTGATCGTCTGGCAGCGCCCCAACCTGCTGCTGCTCGATGAACCGACCAATCACCTGGATCTGGAAACGCGCGAAGCGCTGACCATGGCGCTGGCGCAGTTCGAAGGCACGCTGGTGGTGGTATCGCACGATCGCCATCTGCTGCGCGCTACCACCGACCAGTTCATCATTGTCGCCGACGGCAAGCTGCAGCCCTTCGACGGTGACCTGGACGACTACAAGGACTGGCTGTTCCAGACCAAGCTGGGCAAAGGCACCACCGTACTGCCGGCAGCCGGCAAAGAGAACAAGACCGCCTACCCGGCCGTGTCGGCGGTGGCGCCGCCCGCTGCTGCGCCTGTGGTCGACAAAAAGGAGCAGAAGCGCCAGGATGCGGAAACGCGCCAGAAGGTGGCCGCGCTCAAGAAGCCGATCGAGAACAAGCTCAAACGCCTGGAAGAGCAGATCGCCAAGCGCAACGAGCAGAAAGCCGAAGTCGACGCCAGGCTGGGCGATG
>DASWMN010000069.1:0-15548 GCA_036399735.1 Telluria sp.
GACAGGAACGAGACGCTTTCGCCGTCCTTGCGGATGAGGATATTGGCCAGAATCGGCATAGTGTGCCGACGCTCGACAATACCGCTCACGATCTGCAGTGGCCGGAGAAGGGTATCTCGGGTGGTTTTGACCAATTGCATAGTAATCCTCGGTAGGTTGTCAGAATGTTACTTATAAGCTTGCTTCAAACACTATATTTTGCCAGAAATTTTTGGGGCGACTCCGCATCGGCCTGACGAGGCTCTGGTGCGTGCACCAGCGCCTTCGCGAGGCCGATGTCGCGGTGTTAACCCTTCAAGGTCTGTTCCAGCACGTGCAGTTCGTGGTTGCACTCGGCATTCTTGGTGCGGTCCAGCGCGATCTTGCGTACCGCGTGCAGCACGGTGGTGTGGTCGCGCCCGCCAAACAGCTCGCCGATTTCCGGCAAACTCTTCTGCGTCAGTTCCTTGGCCAGGTACATCGCAATCTGCCGTGGCCGCGCGATGTTCGCCGGCCGGCGTTTCGAGTACATGTCCGCTACCTTGATGCTGAAGAAGTCCGCGACGGTCTTCTGGATGTTCTCGACCGAAATCTGGCGGTTCTGCACCGACAGCAGATCCTTGAGCGCTTCCTTGACCACATCAATCGTGATGTCCTTGCCGTGGAAACGCGAGTACGCCAGGATCTTGCGCAGCGCGCCTTCGAGCTCGCGCACGTTCGAGCGCAGGTGCTTGGCCACAAAGAAGGCCACGTCGTCCGAGAAGGTGACGCCTTCCGACTGCGCTTTTTTCAGCAGAATCGCCACGCGCATTTCCAGCTCCGGCGGCTCGATCGCCACCGTCAGGCCGGAATCGAAACGCGAGATCAGGCGGTCGTCCATGCCGGTGATCTCTTTTGGATAGGTATCGCTGGTGATGATGATCTGCTTCTTCGCGGCAATCAGCGCCTCGAATGCATAGAAAAACTCTTCCTGCGTGCGGCTTTTGCCGCCGAAGAATTGAATATCATCGATCAGGAGCATGTCCAGCGAATGATAGTAATGCTTGAAATCGTCGAAACCTTTGCGCTGGTACGCGGTCACAACGTCACGCACATACTGCTCTGCATGGATGTAGCGGATCCGCGCGCCTGGCTGGTCGGCCATCACCTGATTGCCGATCGCATGGATCAAGTGGGTCTTGCCAAGGCCCACGCCGCCGTAGAAGAACAGCGGGTTGTACGACACGCCGGGGTTGTTGGCCACCTGGATGGCGGCGGCGCGCGCCAGCTGGTTGGCCTTACCGGTCACGAAGCTGTCGAAGGTCAGTTCTGTGTTCACACGGCTCTGCTCGCGGCGCGGCGGGTTGCCAATATTGAACATTTCCGGGGTGCCCGGCTGCGATTCATTGCTGTTGCCGCTGCCGTTATTGATGGTGCCTGGCATCGGGCCGTCGTTCGGGGCCGGATGCGGCGCCACCGCTTTTTTGGGTAGCGCGTTTTTCGGGTCGAGCACGAACTGCACTTCGGTCGGCGCTTCCCAGAACTGGCAGGCCAGTTCGGTAATGCGGGTGGCGAATTGCGTCTTGACCCAGTCCAGCTTGAATCGGTTGGGCGCAGCGATGCGCAGCTTGCCATCCTCGTAATCGAGGGCGACCAGCGGTTTGATCCACGCACTGAATTGTTGCGGTGTCAGCTCCAGTTCCAACTGCGCGGAACAGGTCTGCCAGAAATTTTCCATGAATCGTCTGTCTGAATAAGGTGTGGAGGGGCGGTTCGATGATAGCGGTGCGCCACACGTAACACGCTATTCTACCCGCCATGAGCGGAGTTATCCACAGGCACGAGAGGTATTTTCTGAGGCGATGCCAGGAATTACTTGTCGAAGTGGCATGCCTGTGAAGGGTAGGCGTCCTCGACTGCGCGAGGGCGATGTTTTTGGGCCACAGGCGGTGGCGCATTGCCCTCGCGCCAGCCCCGAGTTCCCCCTCTAATCCACCCTTATCCTTGACAAGCGGACTCGAAATCGTGTCTAATTCAGGGTTCCCCGCCCGTACTCCGTGCAAATAGGCCTTTTACGGCTTGTTGGTTTGGCTTAGCGGGTAAAAAAGACTGACGGGACGTCAGACCCGATTTTGCATTTTATTTTGCTTTAAGCGAGACCACCATGAAACGTACTTACCAACCTTCCGTCGTTCGTCGCAAGCGCACGCACGGCTTCCGCGCACGTATGGCTACCCGTGGCGGTCGCGATGTGCTCAATGCACGCCGCGCCAAGGGTCGCAAACGCCTGGCTGTATAAGTCTGGCACTTACTGCTGGATCGCGGTTGGCTATGACTAGCGAAGACTCACAAGACTTCGCGCGCGTTCGGCGTATCGTTAAAACGGATGAATTTTCATCCGTTTTTCGTTTGCGCCCTGCCCAAAAGTCGGCGCACTTTGTGCTCTACACACGCTCTAACGAATTGCCGCATGCGCGGCTGGGCGTCGTGGTAGCCAAGCGCTTTGCGCCGCGCGCAGTCACGCGCAACACGATCAAGCGCGTTACCCGCGAGCTGTTCCGCTGCGCCAAGCTGCCTGCGATGGATTGCATCGTGCGCCTGGCACGCCCGGTCAACAGCAAGGACGGCCCGGCCACGACGGCCGCGCTCAAGGCCGCCCTGCGCACCGAGATTTCGCGTCTGTTCTCGTCGCAAACCGCGCGACCGCCGAAAGCGGCATCATGAACACGCTGCTGGTCTGGATCCTGCGCGCCTACCAGCTGGTGCTCTCGCCCATGCTGGGCCAGCGCTGCCGTTTCTATCCCAGCTGTTCGCACTACGCCATTGACGCAATCAAAACCCATGGCGCCGCACGCGGCAGCTGGCTCACGGTCCGCCGCGTCGGCCGCTGCCATCCATGGAATGAGGGCGGGTTCGATCCCGTGCCGCCCGCGTCTGACAAGAATTCATCTACAACCGCTTGCGGTTGCCACCACTCCTGACCAATACCTCAATGGATATCAATAAACGTACTATCCTGTGGATCGTGTTTTCCATTTCGCTGGCGTTCCTGTGGGACAGCTGGATGGTTTCGAACGGAAATCCATCCTTCTTCTCGATGACGCCACCACCAGCCAAGGTTGCCCCTGCAGCGGCTGGCGGCAGCGCACCGGCCAACGCTGGCGTGCCTTCCGGCACCGGCGCTGTGACGGCAGCTGTGCCTGGCGCCCCCGCGGCCCCGGCAGCGATCAAGACCGAAGTCATCACCATCACCACCGATGTGTTCAAGGTCGATATCGACACCAACGGTGGCGCGATCAAGCGTCTGGAATTGCTGAAGTTCCGCGACAAGATTGATCAGAAGAAGAATCAAGTCTTGATGAACGTGAGCGAAAAAGGGACCTACCTGGCCGAGACCGGTCTGGTCAATACCGTCGCCGGCCCGGTGCCGCCAAACCACACCACCCCGTTTGTGGCCCAGCCAGGTCCGCGCATGCTCAATGATGCGAACGAACTCAAGCTGGTTCTGGAAGCGGTGCAGGACGGCATCAAGCTGACCAAGACCTTCACCTTCAAGCGCGGCGACTACGTCATCGACATGCTGCATCAGTTGACCAACACTGGTACCACGCCGATCAGCCCGTTGCTTTACCTGCAGCTCCAGCATGACGGCAACAAGCCGGAAGGCGATTCCTTCTTCACATCGAGCTACACCGGCCCGACCATGTACACCTCGATCAACAAGTACGAGAAGCTGCAATTCTCCGATATCGAGAAGAAGAAGGCCGACCACGTCAAGAAAGCCAATGACGGCTGGATCGCGATTTCGCAGCACTATTTCGTGACGGCTTTCCTGCCGCCGCAGAACGTGCCACGCGAAATTGAAACCCGTACTGTTTCGCCGAACCTGTACGCGATCGCGACCAAGCTGCCGCTGGGCCAGATCGCGCCGGGCGCGACCGTATCGAGTGATGTGCGCATGTACTCGGGCCCGCAGGACGAGAACAAGCTCGAGAAGATTGCCCCTGGCCTGGAACTGGTCAAGGACTATGGCTGGCTGGTCATGATCGCCAAGCCGATCTTCTGGGTCATGGACAAGATGCACAGCTACATCGGCAACTGGGGCTGGACCATTATCGCCTTCACGATCGCCATCAAGCTGCTGTTCTTCCCGCTGTCGGCTGCCGGCTACAAGAGCATGGCGCGCATCAAGGTGGTCACGCCAAAGATGCAGGCGATCCGCGAAAAGTACAAAGGCGACCCGGCCAAGATGAACCAGGCCACCATGGAACTGTACAAGACCGAGAAGATCAATCCGCTCGGCGGCTGCCTGCCGATTCTGGTGCAGATGCCAGTCTTCATTGCGCTGTATTACGTGCTGTCGGCTTCTGCCGAAATGCGCGGCGCGCCATGGATCAGCTGGATCACCGACCTGACCCAGCCGGATCCGTTCTTCATCCTGCCGGTGCTGTACGCGATTTCGATGTTCATCACCACCAAGCTCAATCCTGCGCCGGCCGATCCGATCCAGGCCAAGATGATGCTGTTCATGCCACTGGCGTTCTCGGTCATGTTCATCTTCTTCCCGTCGGGTCTGGTGCTGTACTGGGTGGTCAACAACATCCTGTCGATTGCCCAGCAATGGGTCATTACCAAGAAGTTCGAAGACGCTGCGGCAAGCAAGAAGTAAGCGGTCCCTGTCGTCGTCAAAAGCCCGTGCTCTGCACGGGCTTTTTGCTTTCCAGCGTGAATAACATACAATCGCCCCATGAAACTCGACACATCCCCCATCGCTGCAATCGCCACAGCGCCTGGCCGCGGCGGCATCGGCGTCGTGCGCGCTTCCGGCAAGTCGCTGGCGCCGCTGATGACTGCATTGTTCCCTGACATTACCCTGTCGCCGCGCCGCGCGACCTATCTGCCGTTTCGCAACGCCGACGGCAGCATCATTGACCAGGGGATCGCGCTGTACTTCAAGGGACCGAATTCCTATACCGGTGAAGACGTGCTTGAACTGCAAGGCCACGGCGGGCCGGTGGTGCTGCAAATGTTGCTTACACGTGTGCTTGAAGCCGGCGCCGAAAGCGGTGTGCGCCTGGCCGAGCCGGGCGAATTCACGCGCCGCGCCTACCTCAACGACAAGCTCGACCTGGCTCAGGCCGAAGCCGTTGCCGACCTGATCGATGCCTCCACCGAAGCGGCCGCCCGCTCGGCCACGCAGTCGCTGTCGGGCGCGTTTTCCAAGACAGTCAACAAGCTGGTCGAGCAGACCATCGGCCTGCGCATGCTGGTTGAAGCCACGCTCGACTTCCCGGAAGAAGAAATCGACTTCCTCGAAAAGTCCGATGCGCGCGGCCAGCTGGCGGTGATTGTCGATTCGCTGGAGGCCGTATTCCAGCAGGCATCGCAGGGCGCGCTGTTGCGCGAGGGACTGAACGTTGTGCTGGTGGGACAGCCGAACGTGGGTAAGTCTTCACTCCTGAACGCGCTGGCGGGGGCCGATGTGGCGATTGTCACGCCGATTGCCGGTACCACCCGCGACAAGGTCAGCGAGACGATCCAGATCGAAGGCATTCCGCTGAACATTATCGATACCGCCGGCATCCGCATCATCGATGCCGCGGTGGATGTGGTCGAGCGTATCGGCATCGAACGCACCTGGGGTGAAGTGGCCAAGGCCGACGTCATCATGCACCTGCTTGACGCGGCCCACGGTCCGGCCAGGGCCGACGACGACATCATCAAAGCCTTCCCCGAAGGCATACCCGTGATCCGCATCTGGAACAAGATCGATCTGTCGGGACACAAGCCTTCGGTCATGGAAGCGCCGGACGCGACCCATTTGTACCTGTCCGCTCACGAACATATCGGCATCGATCTCTTGCGCGCGGAGTTGCTGCGCATTGCTGGCTGGCAGCAGACGGGCGAATCCCTGTTCCTGGCACGCGAGCGGCATTTGATTGCGCTGCGCTCGGCACGCAAGCATCTGCACATGGCTGGCGCCCATGCCGCGCAGAACGATCAGTCACTCGATCTGTTCGCGGAAGAATTGCGGCTGGCGCAGGCGCAATTGTCGAGCATCACTGGCGAATTCTCATCGGACGATTTGCTGGGCGTGATTTTCAGCCGCTTCTGCATCGGCAAATAAGATGCGCTGTTCGTGGGTGCGGATGTTGCTGCTTGTGTGGCTTGCGCCCATCGCGATTGGCTTGCTGTGCGCTGGATACGAGTTCGCCCTGTTTCGCCTGGCCGATACCGATCCCGCAAACCCGCCGGCCTACCAAGCCGCACCACTTATTTTTGCCTGTCTGTTTGGTGCCGGTTGGACGGCGTTGGTGTTCGCGCGATCTGTTCGACGTGCCGGCGTGAAAATCCATTACAAGCGGATCAATTTGCTAATAGCAGTTATTGCAGGCTTGCTTTGCGTCTTCTACGTACTGATCCGTTCCATGATGGTCGAAAATGCCTTGATCGCGCAGCTGGGCTATGCTTGCTGCGTGGAATCACTTCCTGTCTGGGCCGAGACGATCGCGGCAATCCTGAACCCGGTGCTGCCCATCTTCCGAATCTGGTAAAGTCGACAACCTGAGTGCGCGTTGTCCAATCCGATCGCGGGGGAGTTCATGTTGAACGGCGGTTGTTTATGCGGTGCAATTCGATACCAAACCGCCGGTCCTGTCACCAGCGAAGCGGTCTGTCACTGTCGCACATGTCGCCGCAGCGCGGGCGCGCCCTGCGTTGCCTGGTTCACTGTGCCACGTGACCAATTCCAGCTTCTCTCAGGCACGCCTTCTCAATTCCGTTCAAGCAATCATGCGGTCCGCAGTTTCTGCCCCGCATGCGGTACCCAGCTCACCTTCGCAGACGACACGCTGCCCCAGGAAATTGACATTTCCACGGCCAGCCTGGACGAACCCGAACGCGTTCCACCCAAGCGCCATATCCATACCGAAAACCAACTTAGTTGGCTCAAGCTTGCCGATGGGCTGCCGGCCTTCCGGCGCAGCAGCAGCGAAGGCTGAAAAATATTTTCAATTATTTTTCGACATTCTGTCGATCTGGGGTTGCGCCGCTCGTCGTCATCATAACAACCCACAGAAAAGGAAACCGCCATGCTCGAATCGCCACACCTCACCCGGACCGAAGCACAGCAAACCGCGGTGATTCATCTGACCATTCCCCGCGCCGAGATCCGGCATGTCATGGGCCCTGGCATCCAGGAACTGATGGCGGCGGTCGCGGCGCAGGGCATCGGTCCGACCGGGCCCTGGTTCTCGCATCATCTGGCGATGCATCCCGATACCTTCGACTTCGAGATCGGGGTGCCGGTTTCCGGACCGGTCACGCCAGTCGGACGGGTGACTGCGGGCAGTCTGCCTGGGGGCCGGGTCGCGCGTACCGTCTTGCATGGCAATTACGACGGTCTGGGCGACGGCTGGGGAGAATTCCTCGGCTGGATTGCAGGCCAGGGGCACGAAACGGCGCCCGATTTGTGGGAAGTCTATGTCAAAGGCCCGGAGTCGGATCCTGATCCGGCTGCCTGGCGCACCGAGCTGAACAAACCATTGATCGACTAATCAAAAGGAGAAATATCATGACTGCAGCCGTCAAACCGATTCCATCCGACATGCACACCCTGACCCCGCACCTGGTCTGCGCCAATGCGATCGAGGCCATGGACTTCTACAAGCGCGCATTCGGCGCGACCGATGCCGCCACCATGCTCACGCCGGACGGAAAGCTGATGCACGGCATGGTGCGCATCGGCGACTCGGCCCTCATGCTGATGGAAGAAAACCCGGAATGGGGCGCCATCGGGCCCAAGAACCTGGCGTCGAGCCCGGTCACCATCCACCTGTATGTGACCGATGTCGATGCCGTGTACGCCCGTGCCGTCAAGGAAGGCGCCACCGCCAAGATGCCGCCAGCCGACATGTTCTGGGGCGACCGTTATGGCGTGCTGACCGACCCATACGGTCACAGCTGGTCGATCGCCACCCACAAGCGCGACATGACGCCCGAACAGATGGCAGAAGAAATGAACACCATGTGCGGCCAGGCGCCGCAGCAATAAGGAGAACAGTATGAAATTCATGATCATCGTAAAGGCCAGCGCGGACTCGGAAGCTGGCAAGATGCCCAGCGAAAAAATGATGGCGGACATGGGCAAGTTCAATGAGGAGCTGGTCCGTGCCGGCGTGATGCTGGCCGGTGAAGGTTTGCATCCGACCGGGCGCGGCAGCCGCGTGCGTTTCAACGGCGACAAGCGCACCGTCATCGATGGTCCCTTTGCGCCGACCACCGAGCAGATTGCGGGATTCTGGTTGTTTCAGGTAAAGTCCAAGGAAGAGGCGATCGAGTGGATCAAGCGCTGCCCGAGTCCGATGGAAGGCGAATGCGAAATTGAAATTCGTCAGGTATTCGAGGCGGAAGACTTCGGCGCAGAATTCACGCCGGAATTGCGCGAGCAGGAAGAGAAGCTGCGCGCGCTGGTCGCCGAAAAACAATCGAGCTGAAAGGGGACGACATGGTGCACAAAGGCAGCTGTCACTGCGGCAAAATCGGATTCGAAGTGGAAGGCGAGCTCACAGACGCGATGGCATGCAATTGCTCCATTTGCCAGCGCAAGGGCGCGCTGATGTGGTTCGTGCCGCGCGACAGTCTCAAACTGCTGACGCCGCCAGACGCCATGTCGACCTACACCTTCAACAAGCACGTGATCCAGCATCATTTTTGTCCGACCTGTGGCATGCATCCGTTTGGCGAGGGTGTCGACCCGAAGGGCAATAAAATGGCTGCGGTAAATATCAACTGTCTCGAAGACATTGATATCGCCAGCGTCAGCGTGCAGCGCTACGACGGCCGCCAGGCCTGAACGGGAGTCCAGCATGCAATACATGATTTTGCGGCGCGCCGACCGCCAGTCCGAAGCGGGCCGACTGGCGCCGCGCGAAGACAGTCTGCTGTTCGCCAGCTTGCAGCCAAGCACGCGTTCCGTACGTTTGCGCTTGCGCGAAGGCGAACCGGCCACGGTCACGCAAGGACCGTTCCCCGATCCTGCGGAAATGATTGCCGGCTTCGCCATCGTCGACGTGCCAGGCAAGGAAGCCGCAGTCGACTGGCTGCGTGCCTGGCCGGCCGGGGAGCATCCGGTCGAGCTGGAGATTCGCGAAAGCGGTTGCCCCGGCGGCTGCGCCCAGGTCATTCCGGCCGAGGTGCCGGGCATGGCCAGCCACAAGCGCTTTGCGGTCCTGCTGCGTTCCAGCGACGATCTGGAAAACGAAACGCCGGTGCCGCAAGCGATGCTCGACGCGCTTGACGTACACAATGCGGCGCAAGCCCGGCAAGGCGTGCTGCTGGCCGCTGACGGCTTGCGCAGCAGCGCGCGCGGTGCGCGGGTCAAGGTCGCGAAAAACAGTTTTTCCGTCATTGACGGACCGTTTACCGAGATCAAGGAAATGATCGCCGGCTTCTGGCTGATCCGGGTGCCATCGATGCACGATGCCATCGAATGGGCAAAACGCAACCCGTACCCGGTGGGGCCGGACGTCGACGTCGAGATCCGCGAGCTGTTCGACAGCGCGGCCACGGCGCAGTTCTCTCCCGATCAGCAGGCGGCTGAGCAGCGCATGCGCGCCGAGCAGCTTGAAGCAGGCATGCGTGCCCACTTCACCGCCTGACGCATGAGCGCCAGCGACGCCGGCCGCGTGGCCGAAGCAGTCTGGCGCATGGAAGGTGCCCGTATCATCGGCGCACTCGCACGCATGCTGCGCGATGTCGGGCTGGCCGAGGAACTGGCGCAAGACGCCCTGGTCAACGCGCTCGAGCGCTGGCCCGCCGATGGCTTGCCTGACAATCCGGCCGCCTGGCTGATGGCGGTGGCCAAGAACCGCGCCCTGGACTATCTGCGCCACCAGAAATTGGCGCAAACGAAGCAAGCTGCGCTCACCTACGAAATCGAAACGCAGCTGCAGGACGCGGCGCCCGATCTGGACGCCATGCTCGACGACGACATTGGCGACGATCTGCTGCGCCTGATGTTCGTGGCCTGCCACCCGGTGCTCTCCACCGAGGCCCGGGTCGCGCTCACCTTGCGCCTGCTGGGCGGCCTGACCACCGATGAAATCGCGCGCGCGTTTCTGATATCGGAGCCGGCCATCGCGCAGCGCATCGTGCGCGCCAAACGCACGCTGGCAGAGGCGAAGGTCCCGTTCGACGTGCCGCAGGCGGACCAACTGGTACCGCGCCTGGCCTCGGTGTTGCAGGTACTGTATCTGATCTTTAATGAAGGTTACGCGGCCACCGCCGGCAGCGACTGGCTGCGCCCGCAGCTGTGTGAAGAGGCCCTGCGGCTGGGACGCATTCTGGCCGAGCTGATCCCCACCGAGCCGGAGGTGCATGGCCTGGTCGCGCTGATGGAAATCCAGTCTTCCCGGGCAAGGGCGCGGGTGGGGCCTGGCGGGGTGCCGGTGCTGCTGCTCGATCAGGACCGCAGCCGCTGGGACCAGCTGCTGATCCGGCGCGGACTGGCCGCGCTCGAGCGGGCGGCCCAGCTGGGCCAAGGCTTCGGACCCTATGCGCTGCAGGCGGCGATCGCCGCATGCCACGCGCGGGCCGTGGTGCCGGAACAGACCGACTGGCATCGCATTGCCGCGCTGTACGACGCGCTGGCGCAGCTGGCACCATCGCCTATCGTCGAGCTCAATCGTGCGGTCGTATTGTCGATGGCGTATGGGCCGGCGGCGGGGCTGGAGCTGGTCAACCGCCTGGCTGCCGAGCCGGCGCTGCAGAATTACCATTTGCTGCCGAGCGTACGCGGCGATTTGCTGGCCAAGCTGGGACGGCAGGACGAAGCGCGCATCGAATTCGAGCGCGCCGCCGCGCTGACCAACAATCTGCGCGAACGCGAGCTGCTGCTGGCGCGTGCACGCGCTTAGGCGCCACTTCGCGCTCAAACGCGCCTTCATCCCATCTGTGCTACGCTTTTGCCATGCTCAAGTTCTTCAAACAATTCTCCCTGCTGGCGCTGGCTGCCACTCTGCTCGCTTCCTGCGCCAGTCTGGTCGGCCCGCGCGATGTCGAACTGCCGCTGGCCAAACTGCAAAGCGGGCTGGAACGGCGCTTCCCGGTCAGCAACCGCATGCTCGAACTGTTCGACGTCGAACTTTCCCGTCCACAGCTGTCCCTGCAGTCCGATGCCGGCCGCGTTGCCTTGTCGCTCGATGCATCGGTCGCGCCGGCGTTCCTGCGCCAATCCTGGCGCGGCAACCTGGCGCTGTCGGGACGGCTCTACATCGATCCTGTGCGCAATGCCGTCATGATGTCCGAGCCGCGCGTGGACAAGTTCACCGTGGACGGGATAGACGAATCACGTCAGCGGCAACTGGCCGGTGTCGCCAACGTCCTGATGCAAAAGGTGGTGGTGGATACGCCGCTGTATCATTTTCGCCCGGAGGATTTGCGCTATGGCGGCGTGCAGTTTGTACCCACACGGATCGCGACCACCGCCCGCGGGCTGACGGTGTCGGTCGAGCCGGCCAAATAGCAAATTCCAATGCTGCTATGATTTATCGTCACCGAATCTATTGGCGCCTGCGGATTATTCAGTAGTATGATGATTTCCAGGGGGCAATAACTGTCCAGATTCACAGGATTGCAGCGCCGTCTGATTGCGTGCAAACTTGGTAGTTCGAACATGCTGTCGATGGGCTTTGCGTTTTGTCATACGCCTGATATTCCACTATCGTAATCTTGCTGTAAATCTTTGATGTGCTGCCATGTTTTGGGGGTGAATCTTGGGAACCATACAGGAAAGTTTGCAGGAGAAGGATGCGGCCGCCGAGCCGCGTCCTGCTGGCGCAGCAGCGCCAGTACGTCCGCGCCATAGCCTGCAGCCCAAAGGTTCCTGCTGGTATTGCGACAAGCCGGTCGACAATGTACGTCGTTTTTGCGGCAAGGAATGCGCCGACGCCTTCGACGAAGAAGCAGAATACAACGCCGACGCCGCGGCCGACCCCGAACGCTAGATCCCGCTGCCGGCCGAGGTTTCGCCCAGGACCTCTAGTGCCTCGTCGAAGTCGAAATCATTGATTGCCTCACTTACCCGCTGCAGCGTCGCATTCCCGAGTATCACGCGCAGGCTCGCGCTGGATTCTTCCAGCAGGTCAATCGCCGCCCCGTCCCCGTTCGACAGCAAATCCATCAGGTGGCTCAGCAGGGCCGCGTCTTCCATCAAAGGCCGGGAGGGGATATGCACCGGCATGCCGGCGGGCGGACTTCCTTCCAGAAGCACATCGAGAAGCAGCAGAACGCGCTGGAATTCCGGTGTGAGCGAGGCCAGCATTTCACGCTGGTCGTCGCTGTCGGTGCGGATCGCATGTTCGAGATGGGATGCCCGCTCCTGCAGGCGATGCGCACCGATCATGCCGGCTGCGCCCTTGAGCGAGTGCGCCAGGCGGTGCGCCAGATTCTTGTCGTGGGCGCCGAGCGCGGTGCGGATTGGCAGGGTGGAATCCTGATATTCACGCCGAAAACGGCGCAGCATGCGGGCATACAAGTCCCGGTTGCCCATCAGACGCTCGATCCCGTCGGCAACATCGATAATGTCGCGCGTAACGGGATCGGCGCGCAGTTCGATCGTATCGTGGCTGGTCTGGTTTTTTTCGCTCATTGGACGCTCAGGGGACTTGGCCTGTCGCCAAACGATAGCAGAAGTTGGCTATCAGTTACGATTTAGTTGTAAAGGACCAAGTTTTTACAAGGGGCGTGCCGTTCAGGGTGCCGCTGAACGTGACGTCGTAGATTGTATTCGGCAGCAATACACTGAGCGGAATGATGGCCGCGCCGGATCTTGGCGTGTGCTGCGCGTCGGTCACATTGCTGAGCAGTTTGACGGTGAGCGCGCTGCCACCGCGCTGTTGCATGGTGAAACTGTTCACGAGCAAGGTTACGTCGGTGTCGGCATGCACGCTGACCGGATAGCCGACCTCGTTCTGGTTCTCGACCGGATCCGGGCTTTCGAAATCGCTCATGAAGTTGCGCAGCACGCCGGTCTGCCCACTGGTCGGCCAGGTTGCCAGATTGCCTGCGCCGATGCCGGGCCCGACGCCATTATTGGCCGCGAAATTGATCGTTAAAATGGTGTAACCATTGCCCCCGCTGGCAGAACCGGCCCCGATTTCCTTGAATTTCGGCTCGAAGATGACGAAGCGATGGTAAATCGCCGTGACCAGTTCTTCCGTGAGGTAGAAACCCGAGTTGCTGGTGGCGGCCGAGATCACTTCACCAATGAAATAACTGCTGCCCAAATAATTGACCTGACGCAGACGGTCGGCCAGGGTGACGCCGGTGAAGCCCGGCTTGCCGGCTTCCTGGTCGTGGCTGACGGTATTTTGTTGCTGGTAGGCGGAATGACGCTGGGCTGCCAGGTCAATCGAGGCATTGCGGTCGAGCTTCGGCAAGCCGGCTTGCACGCGGCGGTAATTAGCCCAGTTGACACCATCGGTGGCGACGTTGCCGGTGGCAGCAGGCGAGCCCGTATCCACAGGCGGCGTCGGCGTCGGTATTGGCGTCGGTGCGGGAGAACCACCGCCGCCGCCGCACGCCACCAGGGCCCAAGCCGTTACCAATGCCGCTGCTGTGGTGTGCAGGCCTCGAATTGTTCTCATCATGTCTCTCGCAAATAAGTCTTATAGGTCAGATTCTAGGCTAAAACACCGCAACACGACATTTCTTTGGGATCGAAGGGCGGCCACAGTCGGGAACGACGCTGTAAAATACCTTTTCGATCATCTTTCCCACCGGGACTGCGACCTCTTTTGAAACCGACTCGTAAGCAACGCCTCGCGCGCGCCAAGTTCGCGCTGCCCAGTTCCGTCACTCTGCTGTCGATCGCCTGCGGCTTTGGCAGTATCGTGCTGTCGGTCGACAATGCCCGGATTGGCGACGCCTCCAATTACCGCATGGCAGCGCTGCTGCTGGTGGCGGCCGGCGTGTTCGACGCGCTCGATGGTTTTGTGGCGCGCATGACCAAGACCTCGTCGGAATTCGGCATGCAGCTCGATTCCATTGCCGACGTCATGAATTTCGGCTGCGCGCCGGCCATGCTGCTGTACTGCTACGGCTTTACCTTGCTCGGCCCGGAGCATCCCACGCTCTTGCGTGCCGGCGGCCTGGCCTGCTTCATTTTTGTCGCGTGCGGCGCGCTGCGGCTGGCACGCTTTAACGTCAGCGTAGGGCGCACCGATCCGCGCTACTTTGTGGGCATGCCGATCACGGCCGGCGCGGCCTGTGTGGCGTCGGTGGTGGTGGCCTGGCCGGCGCCGCTGGAACAGATGGGGCAGGCGCTGTTGCTGATCCTGCTGATGGTAGCGGTCGGCACGCTCATGGTGTCGACCATCCGCTTCCCGAGTTCAAAGCAGAAAAAGAGCCCGTTGCTGTTCGGCTTGCTGGGAGCCGGACTGGCGCTGCTGGCCTACCTGCAGATGCAGTTCTTTGTGCTGTTTTTCCTGTTGTATGTCAGCGCGACGCTGCTGATCAACATCGGCTGGCAGCTCGGCTGGCGCGGCCTGGCCCAGCCCGAGGTGTATGAGGATTAAGCGACTTCGTGGCCGCGGGCGGCGCGCAGGATCTTGAACCAGTCGCTCTTGCTCAGAGTGAATTGCGTACCTGCCACCGCCACGGCGATCGCTTCGATGCGCCCGGTGCCGGTCAGCGGCACCGGCTTGGATGGCAGTTGCATGATCCACGCGAACACAACACTGGCGAACGGCTGGCCCAGCTCGTCGGCAATGCCCTTGATCACCAGGCGCAGATCGTCGGCATGATCTTCGCCGCCGTTGAACAGGCGGCCACCAGCCAGCGGCGACCAGATCATGGGTGCCACGCCCTTGTCTTGCAGACCATCGAAGGTTTCGTCGAACATCGGCAGCGTGTGCAGTGGCGAAAACTCGACCTGGTTGGTTGCCAGAGGAATCCGGCGGTCGAGTGATTCGAACTGGTGGCGGCTGAAATTGGACACGCCGAAATGCAGCACCTTGCCGGCGCTGCGCAACGCTTCGAAAGTGCGCGCGATTTCGTCGAAGTCCATCAGCGGGTCGGGCCGATGGATCAGCAGCAGATCCAGGCGATCGGTGCCGAGCTGACGCAGCGACTCTTCCACCGAGCCGACGATATGGCCGGCGCTGGTGTCGTAATGCTGGATCGTATGCTGCGGCCGCTGTGGCGATACCAGTTTGATGCCGCACTTTGAAATCAGTTCAATCCGATCGCGCAGCGAGGGCTGCAGACGCAGGGCATCGCCGAACAGCGATTCCACGCCGTAGCCGCCGTAAATGTCCGCGTGGTCGAAGCTGCTGACACCGAGCGCCAGACAGCGCTCGATGAAGTCCACACGCTGTTCGGCCGACATGCCCCATTCCGTCATGCGCCACATGCCTGCCACGATACGCGACAGTTCCGGTCCGTTGGCGCGGGTAGCGACGCGCGGGCACTTCAGGTTGGCGGGCAGGGGATGGGACATCGTGTTCCTTTGGGAAGATATTCGTTCGGGCAATTATAACAACGTCAGTGCAAACGACATCGCCCTCGCGCAGGCGGGGGCCATACCATGG
>DASWMN010000070.1:0-13480 GCA_036399735.1 Telluria sp.
GCGGCCGCTGGCCGGTGAGTTTGCCTTTATTCTGTTTAGCGCAGGCATTATCGGCACCGGCATGCTGGCGGTGCCGGTGCTGGCCGGTTCCGCCGCGTACGCCATGGCCGGCGCGTTCCAGTGGCAAAAGGGCTTGGAAAAGACGGCCGCGCAGGCCAGGGAGTTCTACGGAATTATCGCGTTTTCGACCATCGTCGGGATTTTGCTGGGATTTACCCCCGTCGATCCGATCAAGGCTCTGTACTGGAGCGCAGTCATCAATGGTGTGATTTCTGTGCCCATCATGGTGGTGATGATGCTGATGGCGGGACGCGCGGCCATCATGGGGCCTTTCGTGATCGGGCGCCGCCTGCGCGTGCTGGGCTGGGGCGCCACGTCAGCAATGGCGCTGGCCGTACTGGCGATGTTCTGGATGATGGCGAGCTGAGCCTGGACCGAGCAAGGGCAGACGAAAAAAAACCTGTGGGCCTCGCGGCCCACAGGTTTTTTCGAGCAGGAGTCTATTACAGCACTTCGCTCGCGTGATCGGCCAGACGCGAACGTTCGCCCCGCGCCAGCGTCACGTGGCCGCTGTGCGACCAGCCCTTGAAGCGGTCGACCACATAGGTCAGGCCGCTTGAGCCTTCGGTCAGGTAAGGCGTATCGATCTGCGCGATGTTGCCCAGGCACAGAATCTTCGTGCCCGGACCGGCGCGCGTTACCAGGGTCTTGATCTGCTTCGGCGTCAGATTCTGCGCTTCGTCGATGATCAGGAACTTGTTCACAAAGGTACGGCCACGCATGAAGTTGAGCGACTTGATCTTGATGCGCGAACGGATCAGATCCTGCGTTGCCGCACGACCCCATTCGCCGCCATCCGAATCGGACTTGTTGAGCACTTCGAGGTTGTCGTCGAAGGCACCCATCCATGGCGACATCTTTTCTTCCTCGGTGCCTGGCAGGAAGCCGATGTCTTCGCCCACCGGCACGGTCACGCGGGTGACGATGATCTCGTTGTACAGCTTGGTCTCGAGCACCTGCGCCAGACCGGCCGCCAGTGCCAGCAGGGTCTTGCCGGTACCGGCCTGACCGAGCAGCGTGACGAAGTCGCACTCCGGATTCATCAACAGGTTCAGCGCGAAGTTCTGCTCGCGGTTGCGCGCAATGACACCCCACACATTGTTCTTGGTGTGGCTGAAGTCGCGCAGGGTCTTGATGACCGCGGTTTTGCCGTTGAGCTGGGTGACTTGGCCGTAGAAGGGCGCTTCACCATTCTTTGGTTCCAGGTAGACGAACTGGTTCACCAGCAGCGTGAGCATGGTCGGACCGGTGACGCGGTAAAAGGTCGACGAGTAGCCGTTCTTGCTCTCCTGCCAGGACTCCATGTCCTTGCCGTTCTTGTTCCAGAAGTCGTCCGGCAGTTGGACGATGCCCGAATAGAGCAGATCGGTGTCTTCCAGCACATGGTCGTTGAAGTAATCTTCTGCCGGCAAGCCGAGGGCACGCGCCTTGATGCGCATGTTGATGTCTTTCGACACCAGCACGATGGCACGGCCCGGCATTTCCGCTTCCAGGTTGCGCACCACGCCCAGGATCTGGTTGTCGGCTTTGCCTTGCGGCAGACCTTCGGGCAGGGTCGGACCATTTTGAAGACGGGTCTGGAAGAACAGGCGGCCCTTGGCGTCTTTGTTGCCCAGCTTGGACAGCAGGATGCCGTTTTCGATCGCGCCATCGTCGATCGTGCCGACCAGGGCGTCCAGCGAACGCGATACCTGGCGCGCGTTACGAGCCACTTCGGACATGCCTTTCTTGTGGTCGTCCAGCTCTTCCAGCGTCATCATCGGCAGGTAGACGTCGTGTTCCTCGAAGCGGAACAGGGACGATGGATCGTGCATCAGCACGTTGGTGTCAAGCACGAACATCTTGGTCATGCCGGACTGGTCCGCATTGCGGCTGGCCTTCGACTTGACCTGCAATTCGACCGGCTTGTGTTTGACCGGGTGCGGTGCTTCCGCGTGTTGCTTTTCCTTGCCGCGCGCGGCTGGTTTTGCCACGGGCGCTGGCGCCTCGACTGGCGCTACTTTTGCTTTCGCGGTTTTGGCCGCAACTTTCGGCGCCGGCACATCGCTCACGGCCGCCAAGGTGGGTTTCGCGGGCGGCACAGCCTGCACGACAGGCTTGTTCTTGATGTCCGCTTTTGGATAATCTTTTGCCAGCAGCAAGGCAGCCGGCTTGGTAGGGAGTTTTGGCAGTGGCATCAGGGTCTCAATCTAAAAAATGCTTGGAAGGTAGCCCGGCGAATGCGGCTTTGAGGATAGGGCGCTGAGCGGGTCCGGCATGATGTCCGGACCGGCGGCTGCCAGATTGAAGTGATGCGATAAAACGAACTGTTTGACTCAAAATGGACGGGTTTCGATCTTAGAATGCAGGGTTGATCAGGGCTGGGACTTGATGAATTCCAGCACTTCCTCTGCGTGATTAGGAACTTTCACGCCTCTCCATTCTTTCACCAATTTGCCATCAGCGTCAACGATAAACGTACTGCGCTCGACCCCGCGAACTTGCTTACCATACATATTTTTCATCTTCATGACACCGAACTGGGCACACACCGCTTCTTCCGGATCCGAAATGAGTTCGAATGGCAGCGCGAGCTTGGCTTTGAAGCCGTCGTGCGAGCGCAGCGAGTCGCGGCTGATGCCGTAAATCTCTGTATTGAGCGCCTGAAATTGCTCGTGCAGATCGCGGAAAGCAATGCTTTCTGTGGTGCAGCCGGGCGTGTTGTCTTTCGGGTAGAAATACAGCACCGTATAGCGCGCCGGCCGGCCGGACAGCTGAAAAGGCGCGCCGCCGGTCATGCTGGCGGAAAAGTCGGTCATGCTTGCTGCAGTTTGGCGATCAGCCACAGGGTCTCTCCGGTAGAGGGGGGAAGCGCTGATTGTAAACCCCGCAGCGCAACAGGGGAATTAAGCAGGCCTTAAGCCGAGGCCGCTACTGGTTCGATGATCAGCGCCAGTGTAACCTTGCGCCCTTCACCCATCAGTACATTGTACGTACGACAGGCGGCTTTGCTGTCCATGCTTTCCACGCCAATATGCCGAGCTGACAGACTGCTGATCAGCCGTGGATGCACAAAGCGCTGGCGCTCGCCGGTGCCGAGAATGACGACGTCGGGCTGGTCGGCCTCGATCTGTTCGAAGTGGGCTGCAGTGAGGGCCTCGAAATTGGGTACATCCCAGGCCCGGGGCGGGGTTTCCGGCATCACGATCAGGCTGTACTGGAAGCGCTCGGCGTTGATTTCGACCCCGCTGTCATCGTAACCGGTGACGGTCTGGTATTGTTTGGTGGTGCTGGCGTGGAGCTTCATGGCAAATCGGTGTTGAGACGGGAGTCCACCAGCATGCCACAAATGACATTAAAGCGCGAATTTTCACGAATCTGCTGCCAAAAGCAGCCCAAACGGGCTATTTCGGGCCATTTTGGCGGGCTCGGCGGTTGATTAAATCAACTCCTTTCGGCAGAATGGTATTTTTCGCACTGCAACATAGAGCTTCATTGACAGGGAAATATTTTGCGACCGATTCTGAAATCGAACAAATTAGACGATGTTTGCTACGAAATCCGCGGGCCGGCCAATGAAAAAGCCCGTCAGATGGAAGAAGAAGGGCACAAGATCATCAAGCTGAACATCGGTAACCTTGCCGTGTTCGGTTTCGACCCGCCGGACGAGATCGTGCACGACATGATCCTCAATATGCACGGCGCGGCCGGCTACACCGATTCGAAGGGCATGTTCGCGCCGCGCAAGGCCGTCATGCACTACACGCAGAGCAAGAACATCACCGGCGTGACGATCGAGGACATTTACCTGGGCAATGGCGCCTCCGAGCTGATCGTGATGGCCATGAACGGCCTGCTCAATAATGGCGACGAAGTGCTGGTGCCGGCGCCGGATTATCCGCTCTGGACCGCCGCCGTGAGCCTGTCCGGCGGCAACCCCGTGCATTACATTTGCGACGAGCAGGCCGGCTGGTTCCCGGACATTGACGACATGCGCCGCAAGATCACCAGCAATACCAAGGCGATCGTGGTGATCAACCCGAACAACCCTACCGGCGCGCTGTATCCGCGCGAAATCCTGCTCGAGATTATCGAACTGGCGCGCCAGCATCAGCTGATCATCCTGGCCGACGAAATCTACGACAAGGTGCTGTACGACGGCCACCAGCACGAATCGATCGCCTCGCTGGCCGACGACGTGCTGTTCATCACCCTGAACGGCCTGTCCAAGAATTACCGTTCCTGCGGCTATCGCGCGGGCTGGATGGTGGTGTCGGGCGAGAAGCGCCACGCCAAAGACTATATCGAAGGCCTGAACATGCTCGCCTCGATGCGCCTGTGCGCGAATGCCCCCGGCCAGTTTGCGATCCAGACGGCGCTGGGCGGCTACCAAAGCATCAATGACCTGGTGGGGCCCGGCGGGCGCCTGCTGAAACAACGCGATATGGCCCACAAGCTGTTGACCGATATTCCCGGTGTGAGCTGCGTCAAGCCAAAAGCGGCGCTGTACATGTTCCCCAAGCTCGACCCCGCGATGTACCCGATTGCGGACGACCAGCAATTCGCCGTTGAACTGCTGACCGAAGAAAAAGTACTGATCGTGCAGGGCACGGGCTTCAACTGGAACAAGCCGGATCACTTCCGCCTGGTGTTCCTGCCCAACTCGGACGATCTGCTCGATGCCTGCAGCCGGATTGCGCGCTTCCTCGACGGCTATCGTCGGCGCCACGGCAAGGGCTGAACACCTACAACGAAATGACTATGAAACCCATCAAAATCGGCCTGATCGGCCTTGGCGTCGTTGGCAGCGGCACGTTTAACGTCCTCAAACGCAACCAGGAAGAGATCCGCCGCCGCGCCGGCCGCGGCATCGAGATCGCCATGATCGCCGTGCGCAACAAAGAGCGCGCCGAAGCGATTGTCGGCAGCGACTGCGAAGTCGTCACCGATCCCTACCTGGTGGTCGATCATCCCGATATCGAAATCGTGGTCGAACTGATTGGCGGCTACGACACCGCCAAGGATCTGGTGCTGCGCGCCATCCACAATGGCAAGCACGTGGTTACCGCCAACAAGGCGCTGCTGGCGCTGCACGGCAACGAGATCTTCGCGGCGGCGCAGGCGCGCGAAGTGATGGTCGCATTCGAAGCGGCGGTTGCCGGCGGCATCCCGATCATCAAGGCGCTGCGTGAAGGCTTGACCGCGAACCGCATCGAATCGGTGGCCGGCATCATCAACGGCACCACCAACTTCATCCTGTCCGAAATGCGCGACAAGGGACTGGACTTCGGCACCGTATTGAAACAGGCGCAGGCGCTGGGCTACGCCGAAGCCGATCCGACCTTCGACATCGAAGGCGTCGATGCCGCGCACAAGGCGACCATCATGTCGGCGATTGCCTTCGGCATCCCGGTGCAGTTTGAAAAAGCCCACGTCGAAGGCATCAGCAGCCTGCAGGCGATCGACATCAAATACGCCGAGCAGCTGGGCTACCGCATCAAGCTGCTGGGTATCACCAAACGCGCCGTGGTAAACGGCGTCGAAGGCATCGAGCTGCGCGTGCACCCGACCTTGATTCCTGCCAAGCGCCTGATCGCCAATGTCGAAGGCGCGATGAACGCGGTGCTGGTGCAGGCTGACGCCGTGGGCGCCTCACTGTACTACGGCAAAGGCGCGGGCGCAGAGCCGACCGCGTCGTCCGTGATTGCCGACCTGGTCGACATCACCCGCCTTGCCACGGCCAATCCGGAATACCGGGTGCCGCACCTGGCGTTCCAGCCGAACCAGATGACCGACGTCGAGATTTTGCCGATGTCGGAGATCACCACCAGTTACTACCTGCGGGTGTATGTAAAAGACCAGCTGGGCGTGATGGCCGATCTGACGCGGATTCTGGCTGACGCGCAGATCTCGATTGACGCCGTGATGCAGAAGGAACCGGGCGAAGGCGAGACCCGCACCGACATCATCATCCTGACGCACCAGACCCAGGAAAAGAACATCGACGCCGCCATCGCCAAGATGGAAACGCTGGAAACGGTGGTGGGCAAGATCGTCAAGATCCGCCTCGAAAACCTGAGCTAAAAAACTTGCACAATCGGGGTCAGACCTCAATTCTGAAACAATTACAGAATTGCGGTCTGACCCCGATTGTGCAACTTTAGCGGGCGCTGACGAGGATTTCGCGTGCTTGCGGCTCGCGCTGGCGCACGAAGTAGAGCAGCGACTCCACCGTCACCGTATCGATCCGGCCCGCCGCCCGTCGTCCGAAGGGATGGTCGTCGAAGGAGATGTTGGCGCTGAACAGGCGCGCGCCAAGCCGCTTGCTGGCCGGGATGTCGAGCGTCGACGGCGTGTAGCCGGCCAGCTTGAGCCAGGCCTGCGCACGGCCCCGGTCCTGCACACCCATTTCGGCGGCGCTGGCCGCGTAGGTCTCCAGTACCCATTGATTCGAATTCTGGTAGTCCGTCGAAAACGGATAGGCCAACATGTTGTAGCGCGCGTAGTGCATGCGGTTGGCGACGTAAGAGCCCAGCACCGCCGCGATGCGCGACTGGCTTTGCGCTGACGGGATCAGCACCACCGCTTCGTAGCGGTACAGATCATCCAGAAAAAAGTTGGCCAGGCCCTGGTCGTACAGCGCCGAGCTGGCGGTCCCGCACTGGTTCAGTTCATGCACGACCAGCCAGCGCCCCTTGGGATGATCGCGCCACACAAAGGCGGCGTGCGAGTAGCGCAAGCCGTAGCTGGACAGGTCCTGGCCAATGCGCCCGATAATGGCTACCTGCGCGCCCGATGCTTCCAGCGCCGTGCGGGTGTTCTCGGCCAGCTTCATCCCGCTCACGAAGGACTGGGCGCTGGATTTTCGGACCTCGCAGTTGCGTCCCGCTTGGGCCGTATTCAGGCTGCATGCCAGCAGCAGAAAAATGAAGAGGCGGCGCATGATCAGTACCCCGGCCCGTTGTGGCGCGCATGGTAAATCAGCGAGGCGCCGATCTCGCTCGGCACGAATGCAATCGCTTCCCCGGCCGTGATCAGGACGTAGCCGCTGGCGATGCTTACCACGCTGATCGCGGTGCCGGCCACCAGCAGCGAACTGGCCGCTGCCCGCCCGGCCAGCCGGATCGAGGCCCGCGCGGCGTGCGATGCGCCTTCCAGCACGATGATCACGGACTCTCCCGCCACCTGCACGCTGGCGATGACGACGCCGCCCGAGGCGGCAACGGCCGACAGCGAACCGCCCACCACCAGCGCCGAGCCGGCCCCGATCAGGCCGGAGGCGCCAGACAGGTCGGTACTGGGGTTGGGCTGCGCCTGGGCCGTGGCCACACTGCAGGCAAGGGCAAAAGCTATCAGGGATTTCATGGTACTTCCTTCGTCTAGTTGGCCGGGTTGGCGAGACGAATCATGTGCCTGAATGCGACGGACCTCAATTAAATGCACTACGGTATCGCTTTTGATCTTAAACAGTATTAGTATCTGCTACCGGAGCACAAAGGAACGCAGGCATGCCACACGCAATTACACTGGTCGACACCTTGAAGCGCTTGCTCAAAGCGCGGGGCATTACGTACGGCGAACTGGCCACGCGTATCGATATGTCGGAAGCGAGTGTCAAACGTATGTTTTCACAGAAAAACTTCACCCTGCAGCGGCTGGACGACATCCTGACCGCCAGCGGTATCGAGTTCGATGAGCTGAGCGCCGCCCAGAGCGATCCTTCACTCATTTCGCAGCTGACCCTGGCCCAGGAGCGCGAAATCATCGGCGATCCGCGTCTGCTGGTGGTTGCGGTATCGGCCATGAACCATATCGGCTTTGACGATATCGTCCGCTATTACGAGATGACCGAACTGGAAGTGACCAAGTACCTGCTCCGGCTCGACAAGATCGGGTTCCTCGAACTGCTGCCGAATAACCGCGTGAAGCTGCTGATCGCGCGCACCTTCGGCTGGATCGCGAATGGTCCGATCCAGACGTATTTCCGCCACGAGGCGTCCGCCGACTATCTGAACTCGCGCTTCGACGGCGAGGATGAAGTCATGCGCATGGTGAACGTGATGCTGTCCAAGCAGTCGGCCGCCGCGCTGATGGAGCGCCTGAAACAGGTCGCGGCCGAATTCTCGCAGCAGCATCAGCATGAAACGCGCCTGCCGCTGGACCAGAAACACGCGATCAGTTTCATCGTTGCGGCGCGGCCGTGGGTGCCACAGGCATTCAAGTCGCTGCAGCGCAAAGCCTGACATCCAGTCAATCGATTCCCCTTACCGCACCGAGACAACCATGAGCCAATCGAGCCAGTTTTCCTTGTTGAAGCAGCGCCGTTTTGCCCCCTTCTTCTGGACCCAGTTTCTGGGCGCGTTCAACGACAACGTCTTCAAGACCGCGTTCCTGGTGGTGCTCACCTTTGACGCGGCCACCTGGACCACGCTTGACCCGTCCATTCTGGCCAACCTGATTCCGGGCTTGTTCATTCTGCCGTACGTGTTCTTCTCCGCCACGGCCGGCCAGATCGCCGAGAAGGTCGAGAAGGGCCGCCTGGCGCGCATCGTCAAGCTGATCGAGATTGCGATCATGTTCGTGGCCGGCATCGGCTGGATGACCAAATCGCTGCCGCTGCTACTGGCCGCGGTGGTTGGCATGGGCGTGCATTCGACGCTGTTCGGCCCGGTCAAATACGCGTATCTGCCGCAGCACCTGAAGTCCGAAGAGCTGGTCGGTGGCAATGGCCTGATCGAGATGGGGACCTTTGTCGGTATTCTGCTTGGCCAGGTGCTGGGAACCTGGCTGGTCAAGTTCGGCCCGAACGGCGCGGCCCTGGTGGCTGGCGCCACGCTGCTGTTCGCAGTCGTGGGCCTGGTGGTCAGCCTGCGCATTCCAGATTCGCCGGCCCCGGCACCTGAACTGAAAATCAATCCGAATGTGTTTGCCGAGACCATGCGCAACCTGGCCTTCTCGCGCCAGAACCGCACCGTGTTCCTGTCGATGCTTGGCAACTCGTGGTTCTGGTTCTATGGCGCGATCATTCTGTCGCAATTCCCGCTGTACGCCAAACTGCATCTGCACGGCGACGAGACGGTGTTCGTCGGGCTGCTGACAGTGTTTTCGATCGGCGTTGGCGCCGGTTCGCTGCTATGCGAGAAACTCTCGGGCCACAAGGTGGAAATCGGCCTGGTGCCGTTTGGAGCGATCGGCCTGTCGATATTTGGCGCCGAACTGTATTTCGCCAGTGTGGCCTACGCCGGCACCGCGCAGCTCACGCTGGCCACCATGGCCACCACCCCTGGCATTGCGCGCATTCTGATCGATATCGCGCTGCTAGGCGTGTTCGGCGGCCTGTTCATCGTGCCTTTGTTCGCGCTGATCCAGACCCGCTGCGAGCCGACCCACCTGTCGCGCACCATTGGCGGCATGAATATCCTGAACGCGCTGTTCATGATCGCGGCGGCCGGGGTGGCGCTGCTAATGCACAAACTGGGCTTTTCCATTCCCGAGATGTTCCTGGCCACCGCGGTGCTCAATGCCGTGGTCGCGCTGTATATCTTCTCGCTGGTGCCGGAATTCCTGTTGCGCTTCCTGGCCTGGATGCTGATTCATACCATCCACCGCGTCAAGACGGTCGACGTCGACCGCATCCCCGACGAAGGCGCCGCGGTCCTGGTCTGCAACCATGTCAGCTACGTCGACGCGCTGGTGATCGGCGCGGCCAGCCCGCGCCCGATCCGTTTCGTGATGGATCACCGCATCTTCAAGACCCCGTTCATGGGCTGGATCTTCCGCACCGCGCGCGCTATTCCCATCGCCTCGGCCAAGGAAGACCAGTGGACGATGGAGAAGGCTTACATCGAGATCGCCAAGGCCCTGCACGAAGGCGAGCTGGTTTGCATTTTCCCGGAAGGGAAGCTGACCAGCACCGGGGAGATGAACGAGTTCCGTGGCGGCGTGGCCAAGATCCTCGAACGCAGCAAGGTGCCGGTCATCCCGATGGCGCTCAGTGGCCTGTGGGGCAGCCTGCTCACGCGCGACCCGGGCAATGTATTCGAACGCTCGTTCTCGCGTGGTCCGCGTTCGCAACTGGCCCTGGCGGTGGGCCTGCCGGTAGCGCCACAGGAAGCTACCCCCGAGTATCTGCACCAGCAGGTGCTGACGCTGCGGGGCGACTGGAAATAGTGGTCCCTGGCGGCCCCGGGCGTGGAAATGGACTATGATGATTTTCCTGTCTGCCCGCCACAAAGCCGCATGTCCATGAAATGCCCCGCGCCGCCATGAAGATCCGCACCTATCTCGCACTGATGGCCGCGGCGATTCTGATCCCGGTGATCCTGTTCTCGACCATCTCGCTGAACATGCTGCTCAAGTCCGAGCGCGATGCGGCGCTCAAGGGCGTACGCGAAACGGCGCGCATTTCCCTGGTCAGCGTCGACCGCGAGCTGACCAACACCGAAGCGGCGCTGCGGATGCTGGCCAATTCGCCATATCTTATTAATGGGGACCTGGCAGGCTTCTACCAGCAAGCCCATTTCGCGGACCGTCCCGGCAGTACCTGGACGGCGCTGTTGAACGAGAAGGGCGATCTGCTGATGAACACGGCGGTTCCCTTCGGGACCCCCATGCCGGCCGGGAACGGCGGGCCGCGCGTGGCCCAGGTGCTGGCCGCCGGCAAGCCGCAGGTGTCGAACCTGATCCGCGGGGTTGTCACGCAGGCGCTGATCGTCGTGGTCGACGTACCGGTGACCACCCCGGATGGCAGCCGCTACGTGATCTCGCAAGGCTTCCGGATCGAGCATTTCAACCGAGTGCTCCATCAGGTCAATGCGCCCAGCGGCTGGATCGCGGGCGTCTTCGACCGCAATGGCATCACCATCGCGCAGACCCATGGCAAGGGCGGCAACGAGCCCGGCCAGGCCCAGCCCGACCTGCGTGAGGCGATTCGCAACAAGACCGTGGGCGTGATCCGCAACGCAAGCGAAGACCACCTGAACTTGTACACGGTGCTCGAGCGGTCTGCCTTGTCCGGGTGGACCGTGGCGGTCGGCGTGCCGGAAGGGGAGATCGAATCGGCCGCGCGCCGGGCCTTGCTGGTATCGATACTGGGCTTGCTGGCCGCGGTGGCATGCGCCGCCGGCGCGGCGCTGTTTTTCGCACGCCGGCTGTCGCACTCGATCCGGTTGGCGGCGCGTTCGGCGCATGCGCTTGAACAGAATGAGGAGCTGGGCCCTTCCGAGGTGTCGGGCGTGCTCGAAGTCGACGAAGTGCAGGATGCGATTGTCGCCGCCGCCGCGGTGCTCCGGGTAGAAAAGAACTCGCGCCAGGCAGCCGAGGAAGAGCGCGAAATCCTGTTCGAACGCGAGCACCAGGCGCGCACCATCGCGGAACAGCAGAACCGCGCCAAGGATGAATTCCTTGCCATGCTGGGGCACGAACTGCGTAATCCGCTGGCCGCGATCGTGAACGCGACCGGTGTGATGGCGCATCCCGCCATGCCGCCCGAGGCGAGCGCGCGGGCTCGCGAGATCATTGCGCGCCAGAGCGGACACCTGACGCGCATTGTCGACGATCTGCTCGACATGGGGCGTGTCCATTCCGGCAAAATCCTGCTCGAGCGGCGTGCCTTGCGCCTCGATACCGTCGTCGATCATTACATGGCGGCGATGGCCGAGTCCGAGCGCGGCATACGGCATGCGATCAGTGTCGCTTCAGAGCCGGCCTGGGTCGATGCCGATCCGACCCGGCTGGAACAGATCATCGCCAACCTGCTCGACAACGCGCTCAAGTACACGCCGCCAGGCGGCAGCATCAATGTCGCGGTACGGGTGGAAGGCGGCGAGGCGGTGCTGGCCGTGGCCGATTCCGGGATCGGGATTTCGTCGGAGCTGATGCCGTTCGTATTCGACCTGTTCGTGCAGGGCGCGCGCACGCTCGAACGCGCCCAGGGCGGTCTTGGCGTCGGGCTGGCGCTGGTGCGCCAGCTGGCGGTGATGCACGGCGGACGCGTGACGGTGTACAGCCAGGGGACAGGGCAGGGCAGCTGTTTCGAGTTGCGCCTGCCGCTGATCGAGGCGCCGCTGGCACAGCAAGGCGTGATCCCGCCGCGCGCCGCCTCGCGCCAGCACGTGCTGCTGATCGAAGACAATGACGATGGTCGCGAGATGATGGCGATGATGCTCGAGTCGAACGATTACCAGGTCTCGAGCGCCGCCGATGGCTACGAGGGCCTGCGCCAGGCGCAGGTGCTGCACCCGGACATAGCGCTGGTCGATATCGGCCTGCCTGGCATCGACGGCTACGAAGTGGCGCGCCGCATGCGCGCCGACCCCGCTACCCGCAATGTGCGCCTGGTGGCCCTGACGGGCTATGGTCAGGAGAACGACCGCGCGAGCGCGCTTGACGCCGGCTTCGACGCGCACCTGGTCAAGCCGGTGGAAATGCAGCGCCTGATCAACGTGCTCGAAGAGCTGGCACTCGAAAAAGCCGGCTAGACAACCCGCCGCAGCACCGGCTGACGCTTCAGTCTGCCGTCGGCCAGGCGCCGGATTTCGTCGAAATCGACGGGCTTGATCAAGTGATGGTCAAAGCCGGCCTCGATGGTGCGCTGGCGCGCGTCGCTCTGGCCCCAGCCGGTCAGCGCGATCATCAGCACATCTTTCGAACCGGGTTTCCTGCGGATCCGGCGCGCCGCCTCGTAGCCGTCCATGCTCGGCATACCCAGGTCCATCACGATCATGTCGGGCATGGTGTCGTCCACTGCCTGCACCGCTTCGTAGCCATCGTAGGCGGTCGCCACATTGCAGTTTTCCATTTCAAACAGGGCTTGCAGCGAATCGGCGGCGTCGCGGTTGTCGTCGACCACCAGCACTTTCGGGCGCTGGTCGTTCTGGCCGATGGGCGCGTCGTCTTCCTTGCGCTGCTCGGGCCGCGTTTCCGATACCACCGGCAGCGTGACCACGAACTCACTGCCTTTGCCCAGCCCTTCGCTACTGGCGACGACGCTGCCGCCGTGCATTTCGGCGAACTGGCGCGCCAGTGACAGGCCGATTCCCAGTCCGCTGGCAATCTGGCCGGAAGGCGGGCGGCTTTGTTCGAACATGGCGAAAATGCGCCCCAGGGCGGCGGCCTCCAGGCCGATGCCGGTGTCGCGGATATAGATTTTCAGGCTGCCATTGTCGACGGTGGCGCGCACGCTGATGTAGCCTTCGGGCGGCGTGAACTTGACAGCGTTCGACAGGATGTTGGCAACAATTTGCACCACCCGCGCATAGTCGGCGTACAGTACGATCTCGTTTTGCGGCAGGGCGAAGTCGATCTTGACGCGGCGCGCGGCCGCCGGCGCCGTGCACAGTTCGGTCACGTGGCCCATGACTGCGGCAAAGGTGGTGTAGTCGCGCTGCAGTTCGATCTTGCCGCTGTTGATACGCGCCACATCAAGCAGGTCGTCGACCAG
>DASWMN010000071.1:0-4078 GCA_036399735.1 Telluria sp.
AGCCCAGCACGTAGCGGCAGCCGCGCTGCTCCAGAAAGCGGAACTGCTCTTCGGTCTCGACGCCCTCGGCCACCACCGACAGGTTCAGGTGACGCGCCAGATCGAGCACGGCGTTGCAGATGGCCCCGTCTTTTTCCGAGGCCGGCAAGTCCTTGATGAAGGCGCGGTCGATTTTCAGCACCGAAATCGGGAAGCGCTTGAGGTAGGCCAGCGACGAGTAGCCGGTGCCGAAATCGTCAATGGCAATGCGGGCGCGCCGCTGCGCCATGCGGCTTAAAATGGTCTCGGCGTGGATCGGATCGACCATCAGCGTGCCTTCCGTGATTTCCAGTACCAGCTCGCTGCCATTCAGGCCGGCATGGGCGATCGCGTCATCGAGCACGTCGAGGAATTTGTCACTGCGGAACTGGCGCGGGCTGATGTTGACCGACATGTAGAGCGGGCGGCCCGCAGCCTGTTCGAACTGGCGTACCTGCATGCAGGCCGACTTCAGCGCCCAGGCGCCCAGCATGTTGATCAGCCCATTGGTCTCGGCAATCGGAATAAAGCGCGCCGGCGGCACCATCCCGAGGGTGGGGTGCTTCCAGCGCATCAGCGTTTCGAAACCCTGGATCTGGCGCGTGGCGGCATCCACGATGGGCTGGTAATACAGCAGGAATTCGCCCTCGCGGATAGCCTGGAACATGGCCGCTTCGAGCGAGATATCGTGTTCGGGCGCGGCGTTGAAGCGCGAACTGTAGGTCAGGGCGCGGCCCTTGCCGGTTTCCTTGGCGAGCGACATGGCGGCATCGGCCAGGGCCACCAGCCGGACCTCGTCTTCGGCATGCTCGGGGAACGTCGATACCCCGATCGAGGCGCCCACGTAAATCGTGTGGCCGTCGATTTCGTAGGGCGACTGGGTGGTGGCGAGCAGGCGTCCCGTGACCAGCTTGATCTGGGCCGGGCTGTGCGTGCCGGGCAGGACGGCGACGAATTCATCGCCGCCCACCCGCGCCAGCGTGTCGCTGTCGCGCAGCGTCTTGCGCAGGCGGGCCGCGGCCATGCGCAGCACCGCGTCGCCGATCGGATGGCCAAGGCCGTCGTTGACCTTCTTGAAACCATCAAGCCCGATGGTGACGATGGCAAAACCGAGGCCGCTGCGGCGCGCCTGGGAAATCACCACGCGCATGCGGTCCGACAGCAGCAGACGGTTGGGCAGTTCGGTCAGCGCGTCATGCGTGGCCATGTGGCGCAGGCGTGCTTCGGTCGCGTGCTGGGATGACATGTCGCGCCCGACCACCAGCAGCTGGGGTGAATCGCTGTGGGCCAGTGGCGAGATGCGCAGCTCGAACCAGGTTTCCCGGTCGCCGGCAAGCATGCGTACGGCCACCCGCACCGGCTCGGGCGCGCGCGGGACGCCCTGGCCGGCAGCGTCGGCCAGGGGCTGGGTGGGCAGATTGAGCGCGTCGGCCACCGCATTGCGCAGGACCGCCTGGTCGACGTCGGCGGCGAGGCCGGCCAACGCTGTCTGCCCGGCGCTGCCGAACAGCTGGCGCGCACGGCTGCTGGCAAACAGCACTGCGCCGGTCGCGTCGAGGCGGAACACGATATCGCCCGCCGCTTCCAGCAGATGGTCGATCCGGTGGCTGGCGTCGCCGCTCACTGCAGGAGGACTGGTGGGCATGAAATGAATAGCGCTCTCGTCGAGGGTGGGCCAGAAGCGAAGTCGATGAACTAATGTATCACTGAAAGATGCCAAATCGCACGAATTTGTCGGTCCTATGGCATTCCCCCCACACTGTTTGTGGCCGGCCGTCGAAAAAGCCGCGCGACAGGCGCTGCCGGGCGACCCTTGCTTCACCCTGCACTTTGCGCTAGCCTGCACCGCGAGCGCAGTACCAGACATCCATCCCGACGACGGAGACCACCAGCATGCATCATTTCGACACCCACGACGTGTTCAACCAGGCGCCAGCCTTCGAAAACGTCAACCTGTTCGCCTGTGACAGCGCCTTGCGCGAAGCGCTCGAACGCGAGGGCGGCGCCAGCGCCGCCGCCAGTCTGCATGCGCTGGGCGCACGCCTTGGCCGGGCCGAGGTGCTGGACCTGGCGCGCCAGGCCAACACCAATTCACCCAGGCTGCATAATTTCGACCGCAGCGGCAAGCGGGTCGATGAAGTCGAATTCCATCCCGCCTGGCACGCGCTGATGGAGCTGATGATCGGCGCCGGTGCCCACGCCGCGCCCTGGGATTCGGGCGCGCCGGGCGCGCAGGTGGCGCGCGCCGCCCAGTACCTGCTGTTTGGCCAGGTGGAAAATGGCGCCCAGTGTCCGGTCACGATGACGTACGCCTCGGTCCCCGCGCTGCGCCAGGCCGGCGCGCTGGCCGACAAGTGGCTGCCGAAGATTTTGTCGCGCCAGTACGATCCGCGCTCGCTGCCGGTTGAGCTGAAACACGGCGCCCTGATCGGCATGGGCATGACCGAAAAGCAGGGCGGCACCGATGTGCGTGCCAACACCACGCGCGCCAGCCTGCTCGATCCAGCCCAGGCGCGCGCGCGCTTCGGCGCCGAAGGGGAGGGCGCCTGGCGCCTGGTCGGCCACAAATGGTTCTTCTCGGCGCCGCAGTCGGATGCGCACCTGGTACTGGCGCAGACCGAGGAGGAAGGCAGCAGCGGGCTATCGTGCTTTTTTGTGCCGCGCTATCTGCCGGACGGCAGCCGCAACGCGATCCGCGTGCAGCGCCTGAAGGACAAGCTGGGCAACCGCTCGAATGCCTCGTCCGAAGTCGAGTTCTGCGACGCGCTCGGCTGGCTGCTGGGGCAGCCGGGGCGCGGCATCCCGACGATTCTGGAAATGGGCAGCTACACCCGGCTCGATTGCGTGGTCGGCACGGCCGGCATCATGCGCGCGGCGCTGACGCACGCGCTGCACCATGCGCGCGGACGCGCCGCGTTCGGGCGCAAGCTGGCCGAGCAGCCGCTGATGCAGAACGTGCTGGCCGACCTGGCACTGGAATCGGAGGCGGCCACCGCGTTTGCGCTGCGCCTGGCGCGCTGCTTCGACCAGACCGACGACCCGGCCCAGGTGCTGCTGGGGCGGATCCTGACCCCGGCCGGCAAGTACTGGCTGTGCAAGCGCGGCCCCGCGTTCGGCGCCGAGGCGATGGAAGTCATGGGCGGCAACGGCTATGTGGAGGACGGGCCGCTGGCGCGCCTGTACCGCGAATTTCCGGTCAATTCGATCTGGGAAGGCTCGGGCAACGTGATGTGCCTGGATCTGCTGCGCGCGTTCGGCAAAACCCCGGCCGCGCGCGATGCGCTGGCGGCCGAACTGGCGCTGGCCGGGCGCGCCGATGGCGCCTTCAACGCCTACGCCGACCAGCTGCTGGCGGACCTGGCGCTGCCGCAGGGCGATGAATATGGCGCGCGCCGGCTGGCCGAACGGATCGTGGTGGCAGTGCAGGGCGCGCTGCTGCTGGCGCACGCGCCGGCGCCGGTGGCGCAGGGCTTCATCGCGTCGCGCATCGCGCACGATGTGGGCGGCGCCTTCGGACGCTTGCCGGCCGGTGTGGACTGCGCCGCCATCCTGGCGCGCGCGCTGCCGATATAGTAACTATATTTGCCAAAATGAGGACAAACCGGGCGCCGGCTGGGATAATGGCAATATAAGCCACAACAATGAAAAATCGAACCATCATGAAACAAGATCCACGTTTTCCCAACCTGTTCATCCTGAACCACCCGCTGATCCAGCACAAACTGAGCCACATGCGCGAGCGCGACACCTCGACGCGCACGTTCCGCGAGCTGCTCAAGGAAATCACGCTGCTGATGGGATACGAAATTACGCGCGACCTGCCGCTGACCACCCGCAAGATCGAAACGCCGCTGGAAACCATCGATGCGCCTGTGATCGCCGGCAAGAAGCTGGCCATCGTGCCGATCCTGCGCGCGGGCATCGGCATGAGCGACGGCCTGCTGGAACTGGTGCCGTCGGCACGGGTGGGCCACGTGGGCGTGTTCCGCGATCCGGAGACCCACAAGCCGGTGGAGTACCTGGTCCGTCTGCCGGACACGGCCGACCGCATCTTCATCCT
>DASWMN010000072.1:0-3253 GCA_036399735.1 Telluria sp.
GCGATGGCGCCGAGATGGATCATGTACCACCAGCTGGCCAGGGAACGCCACAGGAGCGGGCCCCAGCGCGAGGGTTTGGTGGTCAGGAAGGTGTTCATGCGGTGGCGCGGCGCTCGGTCATTGCCTTCTCGCCTCCTGCACGCCCGTCACTTCCATAATCGCCAGCAAAGCCTTCTGCAGCTGCGCGGTCGAGCCGATTTCGGCGGTGAAGGTCATGCGCGCCTGGCCCTTGGCACTTTGCGTATTCACCCCGATCACATTGATCTTTTCGCGCGAGAACACCTCTGAAATATCGCGCAGCAGCCCTTGGCGGTCGCCCGCCAGGATGAACAGATCGACCGGATACACGGTATCCTGCCCGGCCCGGCCCCAGTCGGTATGAATCACCCGCTCGGGCGCCTTGATGCGCATCTCGGCAAAATTCTTGCAGGTGGCGCGGTGGATCGACACGCCCTTGCCCCGTGTGACAAAGCCGACGATGCCGTCCGGCGGCGCCGGCTTGCAGCATTTGGCCAGGGCCGTCATCAGGCCGTCGGTGCCAACCACCAGCACGCCCGACTTGGCGCCCTGCTCCACGCTCGACGCCCGGCTCTTGTTGACCACCGCCGCGTCTTCCACGGGCGCCACTTCGCCGGTGTCGTGCAAGGCCTGCTCCACATGGCGCAGGCTGAATTCTTCCTTGCCGACCGAAACAAACAGGTCGTCTACCTTGGCAAAGCCCAGCTTGTGCGCCAGCGATTCCAGGTTGACGGCCGTTTTGCCTTCGCGCTGGAGCGATTTCTCGACCATCGCGCGGCCATGCGCCAGCGTCTCTTCCAGATCGATGGCGTGGAACCAGGCGCGCACCTTGGACCGGGTCCGGGTACTGACCGTGTAGCCGGCACCGAGCCAGTCGCGCGAAGGGCCGGCCGTGCCCGGCGCGCCCTTGGCGGTAATGATCTCGCAGGTCTGGCCGCTTTTCAACGGCGTATTCAGGGGCACCATTACGCCGTCGACGCGGGCGCCGCGGCAGCGGTGACCGACCTCGCTGTGCAAGTGATAGGCGAAGTCGATGGGCGTGGCGCCCACCGGCAGTTCGAGCACGCGCGCCTGCGGCGTGAGCACGAAGATGCGGTCGTCCAGCGAGGCCGATTTGAGCTTCTCGACCCATTCGCGCTGGGTTTCTTCCTGGCTCACGACAGCGTCGGCGACGTCGGTCTTCCAGGCCAGCAGCTGGCGCAACCAGGCGATCTTTTCGTCGTATTTCTGGCCCTTGAAGTTGGAGCCGCCTTCTTCCTTGTAGCGCCAGTGCGCCGCAATCCCGTACTCGGCGAAATTGTGCATTTCCTGGGTACGGATCTGCACTTCCAGCGGGCGCCCGTCTTCGGCCATCACGACCGTGTGCAGCGACTGGTAACCGTTGGGCTTGGGGCGCGAAATGTAATCGTCGAATTCCTTGGGAATCGGGGTCCAGATATTGTGCACCACGCCCAGCACGGTGTAGCAGGTCTTGTCGTCGGCGACAATCACGCGGAAGGCGCGCACGTCGTACAGCTCGGAGAAGTCAAGCTCCTTGCCGCGCATCTTGTTCCAGATGCTGTAAATGTGCTTGGGCCGGCCGAAGACCTCGGCCACGATGCCGGCGTCGGCCAGTTCTTTCTGCAGGCGCTCGATCGAGTTCTGCACGAAGCCTTCGCGCATCATGCGCTTTTCTTCGAGCATTTTGGCAATCCGCTTGTAGGTATCCGGTTCGATAAAGCGGAACGACAGGTCTTCCAGCTCCCACTTGAGCTGCCAGATCCCGAGCCGGTTGGCCAGGGGCGCATACAGTTCCAGCGTCTCGCGGCCGTACGCCTGGGTCAGGTCGTTGAACAGCTTGAGATCGGCAAAATAGCGCAGCGTGGTCACGCACGATGCCAGCCGCACCAGCACCACGCGCATGTCGCTGGCCATCGCCAGCAGCATTTTGCGCAGCGTTTCCACCTGGGCCACGGCCTGCTGGGCCGCGTTCTTGCCGCGCCCCGCAGTCTCTTTGCCAACCGTCATGTCACGCAGGCGGATCAGCTGGCGCACGCCGGTCACCAGATCGGTCGCTTCCTTGCCCACGCGCGCTTCCAGGCCGAGCACCGCTTTCGGATCGAGCACGGTCAGTTCGAACATCAGGCCGGCAATGCGGGTCTCGGCGTCGGTGCGCAAAAACGCCAGTGTGCCGGCCACGCCCACCGCGAAATCGAGGGCGTTCTGGCCCGAGGTGCAGACCTTGTCCTGGTAAGCCTGACTGGCGTATTCGAGCGCCGCCTCGACGCGCGCGGCATCATCGAGACTGAGGCCCTGTACCAGCTGGCTTGTTGCGCTCCCCAGCGCGGCAATTGAAACCATACGATTCCTAGCGCAACGCGGCGGTGACGATAACTTCAACCAGGCAGGCCGGGTCGGCCAGCTTCGATTCGACGGTAGCGCGCGGCGGCGTGTGGCCGGAGGCGACCCAGTCGTCCCACACCACGTTCATCCCGGGGAAATGGGCCATGTCGGCGATGAAGATCTGGCACATCAAAATGCAGCTCTTGTCGCTGCCCGCTTCGGCCAGTAGGCGGTCGACATGGCCCAGTACTTCGCGCATCTGGCCTTCGATATCGGCACTGGTATCTTCGGCGATCTGGCCGGCGAGGTACACCGTGCCATTGTGGATGGCCACTTCCGACAAGCGTTTGCCTACGTGCAGTCTGGTAATTTCCATTGTGTAGTTCCGTATCCGGTAAAAAGCGGCCTGTCAGCCGATCAAAAATTGGCGTGCGATCGCGATCTGGTCTTCATTGAGGAAGGTCGGCGCATGGCCCACGTTCGGGATTTCGACCAGTTGCGCCTTCGGTCCGCGCGCTGCCATGGCCTGCGCCGTTTCACGCGACAGCAGATCGGAGTTGGCGCCGCGAATGAGCAGCGTCGGGCAGCGAATCGCATCGTAAATCGACCACAGCGCGGCCTCGTCGGCCTTGCTGCTTTCGGGTGTGGTGTTCTTGAAAGGCACAGCCAGGCCCATGTCATAGTGGCGCACCCACTGGCCGTCAGGCGCCTGGCGCAGAACGTCGCTGGCCAGTTTGTGCCATTGGGCATCGGTATGCTCGCCGAACGAGAGCGACACTTCGCGCACGAAGCGCGCCGCGGCCTCAAAGTCGGGGAAGCGCAGTTCCTGGCCGATATAGTCGCCAATGCGCAGCAAGGCGGCGGGATCGAGCGTCGGGCCGATGTCGTTGAGCACCAGCTTGCGTACCGGGCT
>DASWMN010000073.1:0-12504 GCA_036399735.1 Telluria sp.
TCCTTGCCGGGCAGCTGAATGTTGGCGCCTTCGAGCACGTAACCGCTTTCAATGCCATTGTGAAAGTGGCGGGGCAGGGTGGCGCCGGGCTGCACGACCAGTATGCTGCTGATCACTTCCATTCCCGGCGCGCCCGGCAGGTCGGCCCGGTTCACGACCGTGCGTGACCAGCCTTCCTCGGCACTTGCGGCGAGGGGAAACAGCAGACTGCATGCGATACAGATGGCAGGGACAACGTGTTGCTTGTTCATGCGGACTCCTTGTGCTTGGGTTGAGAGACAATCGCCCACTATGCCGCATCCGGAGCAGCCGGCTATTGCGGTTTTTCGAGGCGCTTGCTCGGGACCCAGCCTTCGATCTGCTTGCCGGTACGCGGATCGCGGTAGTAGGCAAAACGGAAGCCGTCTGCGTCGAGCGTGACAACAAGCTGGTCGCCAGGGCTGACGAACTGTTCCTTGAGCAGGCAGCCTTCGCTAGGTGCGCTCGACAGATACACGCGGCCGACGCCTGCAACGCGGCGCTCGTCACGCCGTGTGGCGCCCGACAGGTCGACGTTGGTGCGCGCCACGAAGTCGGCGATGTTGCAGGGATTGGTTGAGGAAAATACTTCACTGATCTGGCCCAGCTTCAACAAATAACTGGTGATCAGCGGCCGGCCTTTGCGTGCATCGCTGGCGGTATTGCGCAGATGAATCACCGGGTCCTGTCCGATGAAGCCGGCGCCGGCCATGTCCTGGCAGTCGCCAAATTGCGCCGACACCTGGGCCTGGCCTTTGGAGAGGGCGAGGACGCGATAAAAATGGCGGCAATTCAAGCCTGGCTGCCAGCCTTGCAGCAGCACGAAATCACGGTTCGCATGTTTGGGCGTGATGCGGTAAACCGCCGCGCGCTGGTCTGCCAGCGACAGCACGCGCTTGCCACGATGAACAATGGTCGTGCTATCTCCCTCCGAACGGACTTCAACGCTGCCGAACCGGGTCTTGACGCTGTCGCCAACCGACGTGGCCGCATCCACCCGCAAGGCACTGGCCGCCAGCAAGGCGGTGCAAACCAGCGGCGAAAGTACGCGGCGCCAGGGTTGAACGAGCTCCATGAGTTGCTTCCTTCGGTGATGCACAAAAAGCCAGATTGCTCCGGCATCATGGTTTCCCCGGCGGCGCTTGTCAACTAGCGGCGTTGCCACGGTATGCGGCAAGGATTTTTTGCACAGCATTCATTGCGCATTGACCACAGATCAAATCAAGCCCAAACAAGCCGAAATTGGCACAAAGTGCAGCCTTTTTGGTACATACAAAGCGTTAACTTGGTGTTAATGTTGTCATTTCGGAACAGGAGCGCCGAAATCAAGACGACTGCCCTGTGCACAAGGGCAGCGACCCTAATACGTTCCAACTCTCTCAAAACGGGATAATCATGAAGACCAGAAATACCGCGCTGTTGTTACTCGCCACAGCCTTCGGCAGCACCGCCGCCGCCCAAAACGCGACCCCGGCCGCTGCACCGGCCAAGGGCGTGCTGATCGGCGACACCGCCACCGTTCTGCAAGGCTTTGCCAACCAGCGTGCCAATGCACGCTCGATGGTGGCGCACTCGGTCCAGGGCTCGTCGGTCGCCACCAATATCCGCGACTACTTCGAGAAAAACGGCGTCGTCTCAATCACCGGTACCGCGGTCGATACGCCGAATTCGGTGTTTGTGCTCAAGGGTAACAAGAAGAAGGTGTATGGCTACCTGGTCAAATATGACGCCAAGAAGGCCTACGAATACACGACCGATGCCACCGGCAAGGTCTGGCTGACCGAAGTTGACATCGTCAAGATCATTCCCGACTTCGACCCCGAGTTCCGCGACAAGCGCACCAGCGCCATGCTGCTGGCAGGCGTGGCGCATCCGGTCTACAGCACGATGGCCAACCGCCAGGCACGCCACATCGGCCCGTACAACAATGAAGACGTGACTCAGCTGCAGAGCAAACCAGGCAGCCCGTGGGTGTTCTACCTGAACACCACCGCCGTCATGAGCGGCACCACGCCACTCAATGGCGTGACCAAGGAAAACATGTACCGCGCCTGGCAGTCGGTGGCCGACCAGTATTCGATGCTCAACATGAACGTCACCACCAGCCGCGCCGTGTACGACGCCGCCCGCACCGCCAATCCGCTGCGCGCCGGTATTATCAACTTCGTGAACCAGGATGGCCGCTCGTTCGCGCCGATCCATTCCTTCGGCACCACCGCGGCCGGTACCCTGTACCGCAATCCGGCGTCGGGCTGGGACTATGGCTACGGCATCGGCATGACCGGCGCGCACGAAATCGGCCACCAGATGGGCATGTACCATGACCATGGCGGCACCGGTGGCGAATACTTCGAAGGCATTCCGGCCTTCCAGTGGGGCCCGATCATGGGTAACTACTGGATGGGCGGCAGCTGGGCCAACCAGCTGTTCACCTGGAGCAAAGGCGAGTACACCACCGCCACCAACTTCGAGGACGACCTGAACATCATGACGGCCGAGGAGCAGGTGCCGTATGCGGTGGATGACAATGCGACGTCCAAGCCACTGGTGTTCGGCACCGCCGGCGCCATCGACCCGCTGCGCAATTTCGGCCAGATCGAACGCAACAGCGATACCGATACCTTCACCTTCACCACCAGCGGTACCTCGACCCTGAACCTGCGTATCGATCCGCTCGAATACCTGCGCATGCTTGACGTCGACGCGACCATCTACAATGCGGCCAACGCCGTTGTCGCGCGCAGCAATCTGGCCGTCAACCGTTCGGCGGAGTTCAAGAATCTGTCGCTGGCAGCCGGCAGCTACCGCCTGGTGATTCGTGGCGGCGCCGAAGGCACGCCGCAGAACGGCTTCTCGAACTACTCCTCGCTGGGCTACTACGGCATGAAGGGCACCCTGACCGGCGCCGTGACAAGCTATCCGGGTCTGGTCAATAACCTGTGGACCACGGGGCAGAGCGCAGCGACTGGCACCTGGAAGTACTATTACATCGACGTCCCGGTCGGCAAAACCAATGTCGCCTTCACCCTCGATGGCGCCAATGGCGATGCCGACATGTTCGTACGCCGCGGCGATCTGCCGAACGCCACCACCTACAACTGCAAGTCGGACGGCCCGACCAGCAAGGAAACCTGCAGCATCGGTTCGCCCGTCAATGGCCGCTACTACGTTGGCATCTACGCGTACACGGCTTACTCGGACCTGAAGGTCATGGCCAAGTACTAAGCAGCGTCGATCGCTTCGAGTATCGTCGCGATCCCCTGGCCACCCCCGATGCACTGGGTGGCCAGGGCGTAACGGCCGCCTTCACGGGCCAGCAGCGACGCTGCCTTGCCCGTGATGCGCGCGCCGGTTGCGCCCAGCGGATGGCCGATGGCCAGACCGCCACCATCCAGGTTCACCGTGGCAGGGTCCAGACCCAGTTCGCGGATGCAGGCCAGCGCCTGCGAGCCGAAGGCTTCATTGATCTCCACCACATCCAGGTCCGCCACCGTCAGCCCTGCGCGCTCGAGCGCCAGCCTGGTCGCGGGCACCGGCCCCATTCCCATGAACGCAGGATCGACCCCGATGGTCGCCATCGACCTGATGCGCGCCGACGGCGCCAGAGCATGGCGGCGTGCGAACGCCTCGCTGGTGACCAGCACCGCTGCCGCCCCATCGGTCAGCGGCGACGAGGTACCGGCCGTGACCACGCCATCATCCAGGAACACCGGTTTCAGGGCTGCCAGTGCCGCTGCGGTGGTGGCGGGGCGGATGCAGCCATCCTCGTTGACGGTCGCGTCTGGCAGCGAAATCGGCACAATTTCGCCGCGCAGGCGGCCTTCGGCGCGCGCTGCGGCGGCCTTGCGGTGCGAATCGGTGGCCAGCTGCTCCTGATCGGCCCGGGCGACTTCATAGCGGCGTGCCACGTTCTCTGCCGTCAGGCCCATGCTGATATAGGTATCGGTCTCTGCCAGCAGGCCGGGATGCGGCGAAAAATTGAAGCCGCCCTGCGGCACCATCGTCATCGATTCGACCCCGACGCACAGATAAGCTTCGCCAATGCCCGCCTCGATCTGGGCAGCCGCGATATGGATGGCCGACATGGACGAGCCGCAGAAGCGGTTGATGGTCATGCCGCCCACTTGCTGCGGTACGCCGGCCAGCAGGGACACGATGCGGGCCAGGTTGTTGCCCTGCGCGGCCTCGGGGTAGGCAACGCCGAGGATCACGTCGTCCAGCAGGGCAGGATCAAGCCCCGTGCGTGCCAAAAGGCCACGCACGACCTGGGCGGCCAGATCGTCGGGCCGCATGGCCGCAAGCGCGCCCTTGCGTGCAAAGTGGAAGGGGGAACGGGCATAACCAGAGATGACTGCTTTCATGGTGCTTCCTTTCAAGCGACAGGGTGGAGTTTTGGCGACTGCAGCTCGGCATGGCCGCCGGCGATCACGAGGGCGCTGTTGCCGATTTGGCGGTACGGGGTGCCGCCTGCCAGCGCGCTGACATGGTCCCGCCGGGCCAGCTGCGGGGCAGTCAGGGTGCGGTTCAGGGCGCCGAAAGTGGTGTACTGCATACCCATGTTCTTCTCCGGTTAAATTACGATCATCATCAATGCTTGATATATTATGCTCATAATGTATGATGTCAAGACCAATTTGCGAAAACCGGGAGGCGGCATGAAAGTGAGCAAAGAGCAGGCGGTGCTAAATCGCGAACGTGTGGTCGAGACGGCCGCGCGCCTGTTTCGCGAGCGTGGCTACAACGGCATCGGCGTGGCGGACCTGATGAAGGGCGCCGGCCTGACCCACGGCGGCTTCTATGGCAACTTCGGCTCCAAGGAGGCGCTCATGGCCGAGGCGGCCATCAAGGCGGTGGACACCTCGCTTGCCCACTGGGACAAGGCCATCGCAAGGCACCCCGGCGATCCCTTGCAGACGGTGACGCGCGCGTATTTGTCAGTGCGCCACCGCGATCATCCCGGCCTGGGCTGCGCGGTGGCGGCATTGGGACCGGAAGTGGCGCGCCTGTCGCCTGACGTGCGCACAGCGATGACCGAGGGGATCAGCCGCCAGGTCGGCAAACTGGCCTCGCTGATGCCACCCGGCAGTGAGGAGCAGCAGCGCAAGGACGCCTTGGCGACCTATGCGGCCATGGTCGGCGCGCTGGTGATTTCGCGTGCGGTGAATGACGACAGCCTGTCCCAGGAAGTGCTTTCCGCCGCTTTGGAAGCCATTAACCGCAATACCGAGAATTAGTTCCATGACGCGGAACGCGTAAAGACGGTAGAATCCGTCTTTTTTTCGCGAGAAACATTATGAAATTGGTACGAAGTGCAGCGATTGTGACGCTGTTGGCATGCGCGGTATTACCGGCCCGGGCGGCCGAAATCAAGGGCGCAGGCTCCTCGGCAGCACAACCGCTGTACACGGCGCTGTCCGGTATCTACGCGAAAAAGCAGCCGATGACACTGGTTTACGAGCCCAGCGGTTCCACCGATGGCTTCCGTAAAATGCGCGGCAATACGGTTGATTTTGGCGCCACCGACGTCGCACTCACGGCCGAGCAGCGCAAGTCGGCCAAGATGCTGTGCTTCCCGACCGCCATCTCGGGCGTGGTGCCGGTGGTGAATATTCCAGGCGTGGAAAAGGGCAAGCTCAAGCTGACCGGCGAGGTATTGGCCGACCTGTTCGCCCGCAAGGTGGTCAAGTGGAACGATCCCAAGTTGAAGGCGCTCAATCCGGGCCTGGCGCTGCCGGATCTGGCTGTGACGGTGATCGTGCGCGAAGACGGTTCCGGTTCCACCTTTAACTTTACCGATTACCTGAGCAAGGCGAGTCCGGAATGGTCGGGCAGCTTTGGCCGTAACTTCCGCGTGGTCTGGGCCAGTGGCGTTACCAAGATCAAGGGCAGCGCCGGCGTGGTTGCCGAACTCAAGAAAACCAGCGGCGCAATTGCCTATGTGGACTACCAGTACGCAGTTCAGAGCGCACTGGTCTCGACCGCGCTTAAAAATCGCGAAGGCAAGTTCGTGACGGCCGGCCGTTCCAGCTTCTCGTCCGCACTCAATAACAGCGCCTGGATCTCCAGCGGCACCTACGAAGAAATGCTGACCGACCGTCCGGGCAATGCCAGCTGGCCGATCACCACCAGCACCTTTGTGCTGATTCCGCAGGTGAGCGAAAATCCGGAGAAAACCATCGCTGCCATCAAGTTCTTTACCTGGGGCTTCATCCACGGCGACGGCGCGGTCGGCAAGGCTGAATTCGTGCGCCTGCCGGACGTGGTGCAGGGCCGTATCTTCGGCGAGCTGACCACGGTGACCGATACTGCCGGCGTGCCGCTGAAATGGTCGCTGTCGGAAGTGCTCGCACAGTTGTAAGATGGTTGTCCCTCAATAAACCACAGGCCGGCGCCATGACACTGAAACTATCCAGGATCCTGCACGCCGGCTATGTGTTCGAATGCGAAGGCAGCCAGATCGCCTTCGACCCCATCTTCGAAAACCCCTTCAGCCGCAATTGCCACGCGTTTCCGGATGTTCGCTTCCACGTTGAACAGATTCGGCAGGTGCGCTTTGCGGCAGTCTTCATTTCCCATTTCCACGACGACCATTGCTCCATGGAGAGCCTGGACTTGCTGGACCGCAGCACGCCCATTTATCTGTATTGCCAGTTCGAGGAAATGTTCGCCATGATCCGCGAACTCGGCTTTGCCAAGGTCTATGCCCTGGAAACGGATGTCGCGGTGACGCTCGGCCCGTTCACGGTCACCCCGCGCGAAGCACTCGATGCCGACGTCGATTCGATGTTCCAGATCCAGGCGGGCGGCATGAACGTGCTCAACGTGGTCGATTCCTGGATTGCGCCAGTGGCGCTGACGGTGCTGGCACAGCAGGCGCCCTGGGACATGGTGCTGTGGCCGTTCCAGACCATGCGCGAAGTCGAAGTGCTGTCGCCGTCCCGCGCGCAAGGCCAGCCGGCGACCTTGCCGGCGGAGTGGATCGACCAGCTGCGCGTGCTTGATCCGCGCTACATCGTGCCCAGTTCCTGCCAGTTCGTTCAGGAACCCTGGTCCTGGTACAACCACGCATTTTTCCCGATCAGCTACCGCCAGTTTCAGGACGAGATTGAAGCGGCACTGCCGGGCGCGCGTGTGGCCCGTCTCAATCCCGGCGTGGCGGTGCTGCTCGATGCGAACGGCCTGACGATGGCGGCGCCGCTGCCGTGGGTGGTGCCGGTGGGCGAGCAGGATGTCGATTACGATTACCGGCCCGACATCGCGGCGCCGGACATCGCACAGATTGCCAGCCGTTTCCCGGCGCTCAATGCCGCGCTGGCTGCGCGGGTCAAGGACTATTGCCGCAATGGTTTGCTGGAAAAATACCGCGCGATGGAACTGGAAGAAGGCGGCTATTTCGATCAGCCGCGGCTATGGTCCCTGACGGTCTACGCGCACGACCAGTCCTGCCAGCAGTTCTTTTACCGGGTGGAAGGCGACAAAATCGCGGCGGCGGAGGAGGGCAGCGCAGCGCTGGCCTGGACCACCGAAATTGCGCAGCAGAAGTTGTACGCGGCCCTGGAACTGGGCGAATCGCTGACCTCGATGTACCTGCGCATCAACGACCGGGTGTTCGCGCCGCCCGAGGAGGCAGCGCTGGGAGAGGCCGAGCTGGTGGACGACCCCTTGATCCGCTGCCTGTTCAACGACGCCTTTGGCGCCTACCAGGCGGCGCAGTTGCGGCGGCTGGGGATCAGGCCGGCACAGGATTGTACGGATCGACATTCTGGAGGATAATGAGCCCCCATGAACGATACCACCACACTCCCACCCCTGCCGGACCGTCTGTCCATCGATCCACGTAGCCCATATCACAACGCCGATGTCTTCCAGCGCGATGTGGGCATCATGCTCAACGGCAAAGAGCGCACCAATGTCGACGAATACTGCATCAGCGAAGGCTGGATCAAGGTATCGGGCGGCAAGGCGCTCGACCGCAAGGGCAATCCCCTGCTGATCAAGCTGAAGGGCACGGTCGAGGCGTTTTACAAGTAAGTCTTAACGCTTGGCGGGTTTCGGATAGCGACCCGCCAACGCCGCTTCCAGGGCCGGATCGCGCCCGTAGATATCCTGCGCAAACAATGCCGTACCGTGCTGGTCGGTAATGGCGGTTGCGTAGAACAGCACCACCGGAATCACCGGTTTCACACTGACGGTGCGCATCGGCGCCGGTTCCATCGCCTTTTCAATATCTTCCGCTGTCATGGTCGCGTTGCCGGCCAGGACGAATTGCGCCAGTTCAACCGGTTTCTCCACCCGAATGCAGCCGTGGCTCAGGTCGCGCCGGGTCTTCTTGAACAGTTCGCGCGCGGAGGTCGAGTGCAGGTAGATATTGTCGGGATTGGGCATGGCGAACTTGACCGCACCCAGGGCGTTGCTCGGGCCCGGCCGCTGGCGCACCCGGAACTTGCCGTTCACCAGACCTTGCATGGTTTCCGCATCGACTGTTTGAATCGGCGCGCCGGCGCCGCTCAGCGGCACCAGTTCCATCTGGTTGTCCACCAGGTAGTTGGGCTTGGCTTTGAGCTTGGGAATGATCTCGGCTTTTTCGATGCTCTTCGGTACGTTCCAGTACGGGTTGAATTCCACGTAACGCATGCTGCCGATGAACAGCGGCGTTTCATTCTTGACAGCCGTGCCGACAATCACGCGCATTTCGACGGGCGGCGGGGGTTCTGCCATACCCAGATGGAAGGCCCACAGGCGGAAGGTGGGCAGATTCACGGCAATGATCGGACCGGGGCCGAAGTCCGGCAGCCAGCGCAAGCGCTCGAGCGTCAGCTCCAGCTGGCGCACCCGTACGCGCAGGGGCACGTTGAGCGCTGCGATGGTGCCGCGGCCCAGTACACCATCATCGGTCAGGGCGTTGCGCGCCTGGAATTTGCGCACGGCGTCGGCGAGGACCTTGGTGTAGACATCGTTGGGTGTGGCCGGGGCGTCGGCGCCCAGGTCGCCCAGCAGGGCCAGACGCTGGCGCAGCAGGCCGGCATGCGGGTAGGCACTGCCAGCCTCCACCTTGGTCTTGTCGGCCAGGGGCGGAATGGCCATTTCGGCCTGCTTGGCCAGCTCGCGATATTGCGCCAGCAAGACCTTGACCTTTTTGTACAGGAACACCTGGGGCTGCGCCGCCTCGACCGCCGCCGGCAGCTGGTTTTGCGCCAGCGCAGCACGCAATTGCTCGACCGGGTCAAAGGCGGACAGGCGCGGATCGGGCAGGGTGGTGTGGTATTCGGAACGGACGCGCCCCACTTTCAGGTCGGCCAGATAGTGCAGCATGGCTTCGGTCAGCGCGACATCGGTGGCCGCGGCAATGCTGTCGGCGCGCAGGGCTGTCGACAGGGCCTCGGCGTTGTAGTCTTCGCCCGACAGGCCGTTGGCCGGTGCTTCCTTGAGCAAGGCCACGGCAGCGCGTGCGCTGGCGATTTTCCAGGCCGGCGCATAGCTGGCCTTGCTGTAAAAGCGCTCGAGCCAGTCCTGTTCTTCATACGGGCTGTCGTGATGCTTGATCTGGCTGGCGCTGGCGGCCAGAGCGCGGATGTCGTCCGCAGGGCTGGCCAGAACTTCGCCCAAAGGCAGCAACAGCAGCAGGCTCAGGGCGAGGGCGTTTCCGTGTTTGATCTTCATGCTGCTTCTTTTCTGTTCATCCAGACTGAATATTACCATTCAGAACGTTATCAGACAATTAATATCCATGGTTGTTGTTTCCATGTTTGGGCGGCCCGGCGCACGCCTTCGGCGCCTCGCGTTATAGTGGCGGCCAGCGTATGTAATCACAGTGAACAAGATGACTGATCCAATTGTAGAAGATGGCGACGATGATGTCCTGATGCGTGAGCTCGGGCTCGGCAAACTCGGTGCGCGGCTGGTGAAAATGGAAGGCCGCGTGTTCTTCCGCTTCGCCGGCCTGGTGGAAGCGGGCGGCCTGCGGGTGCCGTATGAACTGGTGCCGGCCCAGGGCGTGCTGGCCAAACCGTCCAAATGGCGCAAGCTCGAGCGCGACGCGCGCGCGGCCTTGTTGCAGGAGCGCGTGACCGAGGCCGCCGCCAGTGCCCTGAACGCGGGCGTGGCCGAATTCGTCGATGCGATCTCGGCCCAGTGCGAGGATGCGAATCTGGACCCGGTGGTGTTTCTGGCCCCGCTGGCGGAACTGAAGACCGCCGAGCCGGCCAGTTTTCTGTTCGAGCGTATTTCACAGCGGGTGGAACACGCGATCGAGCGCGAGGCCGAAGAACGCCATGCCGAGCGCACCAAGCAGAGCATCAATCTGGCCGAGTACCCGGATACCTTCGAGGTCGCGCGGCGCATGCCGCGCCGCTTCATCGCCCTGCTGGGGCCCACCAATTCCGGCAAAACCCACCGCGCCATGGAAGCGCTGGCCAAGGCGCCTTCCGGGGTCTATCTGGCGCCCCTGCGCCTGCTGGCGCTGGAGAACTTCGAGCGCTTGCAGGCGGCCCGTCCGCATGGCAAGGAGTTGGCCGTGAGCCTGGTTACCGGCGAAGAGCGCCGCCTGGCCGAAGGCGCCACCCACGTCGCCAGCACGGTCGAAATGCTCGACACCCGCACCCGGGTCGAGGTGGCCGTGATCGATGAAATCCAGATGCTGGCCGACCGCGACCGCGGCTCGGCCTGGACCGCTGCCGTGTGCGGCGCGCCGGCCTCGGTGGTGTATCTGGTGGGCGCGCCGGAAGCGCGGCGCGCGATTGAGGCGCTGGCCGAGCGGCTCGAGTGTCCGCTCGAGGTGCACGTGCTCAAGCGCATGGGACCGCTGTCGATGGAAAGCACGGCGGTACGCAAGCTGCGCAACATCCAGCGCGGCGACGCCGTGATTGCCTTCTCGCGCCGCGAAGTGCTGATGTGGCGCGACATGATCACCGAAATGGGCTTGTCGGTGGCCACCGTGTACGGCAACCTGGCGCCTGAAGTGCGGCGTGCCCAGGCCGAACGGTTTCGCGACGGTTCGGCCGATGTGGTGGTGGCGACCGACGCGCTGGCGATGGGCTTGAACATGCCGATCGCGCGCATCGTCATGACAACCACGGTCAAGTTCAATGGCGTGGAAGAGGAAGAGATCTCGGCCTCGCTGGCGCGCCAGATCGCCGGCCGTGCCGGCCGCTACGGCGTGCACGAGGAAGGCCTGGTGGCCGGTTACGATGACGACACCCACGAAGTCATGCGCGCGCTGCTGCGCGAAAAACTCGCGCCCATCAGTGCCAGCGGCTTCATGGTCGCGCCCACGCTGGAGCATTTGCACCGGATTGCCTCGGTTACGGGCGAAACCTCGCTGGCCAAGCTGCTCAAGCGCTTTGTCCACAATATCGACGTGCCGGATGGTTTCTTTTATCCGCGCATCACGGAAGAGCAGGGCGAACGCGCGCTCTGGCTCGACACGCTGCCGCTGTCGGTGGCGGACAAGTTCATGCTGTCGCTGGTGCCGGTGTCGACCAAGGTGCCGTCCCTGCAGCGGGCATGGGAACAGTGGTCGCAGGCGCTGGCAAAAAAGAAGGTATGCAAGCTGCAGCCGGAACAGACCGACCTGTACGGGCGCAACCTGCAGGAAGTGGAAGACGCCTGCCGCCTGTATTCGGCCTATGCCTGGCTGGCCTACCGTTCGCCCGAGTATTTTCCCAGCGTGGCCCAGGCCCAGGAACTGGCCAGGGTCGCTTCCGAGCGGGTCGATTCGATCCTGCATGCGCAAAACGCCGCCAGCCGCAAAAAAAACGACAAGAAATTTGGACGCGCCCGCTGATCAAGCCTTGACCTTCCCACGTTGGGAAGGATTAAAGTACAGCGCATCCCATTCCACCTAGGACTCGACATGACTATTATTCGTACCCTGTTGCTCACTGTTGCGCTGGCGCTGGCCGGTCCGGTTGTTGCCGAGCCATCCGACAGCATGGCCGAAGGCGAAATCCGCAAGGTCGATCAGGATGCCGGCAAGCTCACCATTCGTCACGGCGAACTGAAGAACCTCGACATGCCCCCGATGACGATGGTATTTCGCGTCAAGGACAAGGAAATGCTGGGCAAGCTTGCCGCTGGCGACAAAGTTCGGTTCAGCGCGGAAAAGATTGAGGGCGCATTGACGGTGACGGCAATCGAAAGCGCCAAGCCGTAACGGTAGACGAAAAAATCCCACGCAAGCGTGGGATTGGGGCCAACGCGACGCGACGACTACCGGCGGCGTCGTGCACGCAGCACGCTGACACTTGCAATCAGCATGCCCAGGGCAAGCAGTGGCAGGGAGCCAGGCTCTGGTACCTGGCGTTCCCGGTCGATGGTGCAATCGCTGCAGATCCACAGCTGCTCGGCACCACCGTTGTTGCTGTAGTACTTGATGTTCAACTGCAGGAACCATTCACCGTTGGCGACATTGGTGGCGGCATCGTGCAGTGCCTGATTGAAGGCGGCGAATTCGGCGATACTGGTGCTGGTATTGTTGTTGACATAGTA
>DASWMN010000074.1:0-3890 GCA_036399735.1 Telluria sp.
CGCCCGGCATGCGAAGCACTGATCGGCGAGGCGGACGGCAAGGTCCTTACCTTCGCCCTGTTCTTCCATAACTTCTCGACCTTCCTCACCCGCAAAGGCTTGTATCTGGAAGACCTGTACGTAAAGCAGGATTGCCGTGGCAAGGGCTATGGCCGTGCGATGCTGGTGGCGCTGGCGCAGCTGGCGGTCGAGCGTCAGTGTGGCCGCTTCGAGTGGTCGGTACTGGACTGGAACGAACCCGCGATCAATTTTTACAAGGGCATGGGCGCCGAACTGCTGCCCGACTGGCGTATTTGCCGGGTCACCGGCGACGCGCTGAGCAGCCTGGCCAAGGCCTAGAAAAGAAAAAACCCACGGGGCTGAGGCGCCGTGGGTGAACCCATTGTTTAGGATGGGGAGGGGAGATTGGATTCAATCCGGGAGTGACTATAGTGCCCATCAGGCATTAATTGTAATTTAGTTACAATTGCTTACGGATAAAGAATTTGAACAGTCCCTGCTTCCCATACTTACCCAAGCGGGCAAGATCGCTTTGACGGCGAACAAGTGCTCCATAGATAGACGACACGTCAGGCCGGACGCTGCCGCCGCGCCAGATGTTCGGCCAGTTCAAACAGTGCCTGCGTGAGCAGCGCCATCGCCGCCGCCGGGATTGCACCGGCCAGCAGCATGTCATGGTCGTTCAAGGCCAAGCCCGTGGTAATGCGCTCGCCATAGCCGCCCGCGCCAATGAAGGCGGCGATGGTCGCCGTGCCGACACTGGTCACGGCAGCCGTTTTCACGCCCGCGAGAATCACCGGCATGGCCAGGGGCAGATCCACATGCAGCAGGCGCTGTCGCTGGCGCAGGCCCAGCGCCAGCGCTGCCAGACGCAAGCCCGGTGGCACCCCGAGAATGGCCGTGCAGGTATTGCGCACAATGGGCAGCAGCGCGTACACGAACAGCGCCACCATGGCCGGCAACGCCCCGATCATCCCGAGCAAGGGAATCAGCATCGCCAGCAGGGCCAGCGCCGGCACCGTCTGCAGTACCCCGACCACGGCCAGTACCGGCTGGCGCACGCGCGGCGCAAAGGCCGCCAGGATCCCGAGCGGGATGCCTGCCACGCAGGCCAGCGCGAGCGATGCCAGCACCAGCACCAGGTGCTGGCGCGTGAGCGTCCACAGATCGGGGCCGAACAGCTTGGCCATCAGCCCCGCCCGGGCAGCTTTGGGCGGCGCCGCAGTGCTCAGAAATTCGCGCGCTACAGTGGCGAAGCTTTTTCCTTCCAGCTCGGCGCCAGCGTTCATGGCGATCATGCGCTCGGCGCTGATGCGCCCTTCCAGTTGGGTGATCGCCGCCCACGCTTTGGGAAAGCGGTGTGGCGCATCCAGGCGGTACAGCAGGACTGCATCGTAGCGGGGAAAGTAGGCCAGGTCGTCATCGAGCACGCGCAAGCGATAGCGCGCGATCTTGGCGTCGGTGGAATAGATGTCGATCACGTCGACCTGGCCCTGTTCCTGCGCTTCGTACGCGATGCCATGATCGAGCCCGCGCGGCGCCTGCGGCAAATGGTAGCGCGCCGCCAGCCCTGGCCAGCCGTCTGCGCGGCCAATGAACTCATGCGACAGGCCAAAGCGCAGTTGCGGCTGCGCGGCCAGCGCGGACAGGTTCCTGATGGTGCTGTCGGCGCGGACCGCCAGCGCATAGGTATTATTGAACCCCAGCGGGACGGCGATACCCAGGCCGAGAGGTGCCAAAGCGGCGCGCATCTGTGCCAGCGAGGTGGGCTTGGGGTTCTTGAGAATTTCCTGATCGATGGTGCCGATGTACTCGGGGTACACATCGATGCTGCCCGACTGCAGCGCCGCCAACACGATGGCGGTATTGCCCAGCCCCTGGCGATGCTCGGCCTTGCCCTGCACGGATGCACTTTGGGTGATGATCTCACCCAGAATATACGATTCGGTAAAGCGCTTGGAGCCCACATGCAGCACGTCGGCCGCGCCAAAGGCAGAACTGCACAGGCAGAAAACGATAGCGAAGATTGCGGTGCGCACGCACCCTCCCGGTCAACTTAACCGGGCAAGCTTACCATTGGATCGCGCAGCACGCCGCGGTTGACCACGGCGCGGCACGGGTTGAAGCCGAAGGCATACGACAGGTCGGCCGGGCGGGCGATGTCCCACAGCGCGAAGTCGGCCACCTTGCCCACTTCGAGCGAGCCGATATCCTTTTCGCGGCCCAGCGCGCGGGCCGCATGGATGGTCGCGCCGGCCAGCGCCTCCTGCGGCGTGAGGCGCCACAGGGTGCAAGCCATGTTCATCGCCAGCAGCAGCGACGTCATGGGCGAGGTGCCCGGATTGCAGTCGGTGGCAACCGCCATGGCCACCCCGGCCGCGCGCAGGGCACCGACTGGCGGTGGCGTGGTATCGCGCAAAAAATAGTATGCGCCTGGCAGCAGCACGGCAACTGTGCCGGCAGCGGCCATCGCATCGATGCCGGCCGGGGTCAGGTGTTCGAGGTGGTCGGCCGACAAGCCCTTGTAACGTGCTACCAGTTCGGCGCCGCACTGGTCCGACAACTGCTCGGCATGCAACTTGACCGGCAGAGCGTGGCGGCGCGCCGCCGCGAATACGCGTTCGGTCTGGGCGTTGGAAAAACCGATCCGTTCGCAAAAGGCGTCAACCGCGTCGGCCAGGCCCAGCGCGGCCACCTGCGGGAGCATGACATCGCAGATATGGGTGACATAGTCGTCGGCACGGCCCGCATACTCGTGCGGCAGCGCATGCGCGCCTAAAAACGTGGTGGCTACGCTGACCGGCAGTACCCGGCCGACCTGGCGCGCCACGCGCAGCATCTTGGCCTCGTCTTCGACAGTCAGGCCGTAGCCGGATTTGATTTCAAGCGTGGTCACGCCTTCGGCCAGCAGACTGGCAACGCGCGGCAGGCTTTGGCGCAGCAGTTCGGCGTCGCTGGCGGCGCGGGTGGCGCGCACGGTCGACATGATGCCGCCGCCGGCGCGGGCGATGTCTTCGTAAGTGGCGCCGTTCAGGCGCGCCTCGAATTCATCGCTGCGGTTACCGGCGTGGACGATATGGGTATGGCAATCGATCAGCCCGGGCGTGAGCCATTTGCCGCCGCCATCGTGGACCACGGCAGCTGTGGGCGCGTCGCCACGCGCGCCGATCCAGGCGATGCGCCCACCCTGCACGGCGATGGCGCCGTCGCGCTGTTCGCCATAGCCGCTGGCCATGGTGGCCAGGTGCACATTGGTAAACAGGACATCGTACTGGTACGCCATCAATCAGGCCTGATTGACGAAGATGTCGACCACGTACACCGTGGCCTGCCCGGTTTCGAAGGTCCAGACGGTGTCGGTATCGAATACCACGGCGTCGTAGCGCACCAGGCCGATGCGCTCGGAATCGCTGCTGACCGACAGGCTCTCGCCTTCGGCCAGAAAGACGATGGTCACGTCGCCGCGCGGAGCAAACTCGGAAATGCCCGACAGGACGCGCCGGCCCAGCCGGTGATGGCAGCTTGCGCGCCGCGTCATGACGTTGAAGTCGGTGGTCGCCCCGGCGCCGACCGTGGCCACGACCTGGGATTCGCCCGCGAATTCGACGATGGGTTCGTCCTCGGACAACACAAAGCGGCCTTCGTCGCCGATCTCGAGCACGACGCCCGGGCCGCCCACCAGCGCCAGCGTGCGGTCAATGCCTGGAAAGGCAGAGAACGGCCCGCTGGCCGCGATCGTGGCCAGGCTGATGCGCCAGTCGAAGGTCTCGAGGCCGGCGCCAGGCGGCGCGATGGCGATCTCGGTGGTGCTGCCGCCGCCATTCTTCCACGGGGCCGGCTCGAGGCTGGCGAAAGGGATCAGGAGTGTCATGAACGCAGTGTACGCAATT
>DASWMN010000075.1:0-24754 GCA_036399735.1 Telluria sp.
GAACTGGGCGATCTCGGTCAGCGCCTTGATACGCCAGCGCGGGCCCAGCTGGCCTTCCTTGATGGAGAGGATGTTGTCTTCCTCTTCGTCGAAATCGTATTCGTCTTCGATGTCGCCGACGATCTGTTCAAGCACGTCTTCGATGGTGATCAGGCCGGCCACGCCGCTGTACTCGTCGACCACGATCGCCATGTGGTTATGGTTGGCGCGGAAGTCGCGCAGCAGCACATTCAGGCGTTTCGATTCGGGGATGAAAATGGCCGGGCGCAGCATGTCGCGCACATCAAACGATTCTTCGGCGTAGTATCGCAGTAAATCTTTGGCAAGCAGGATGCCGACCACGCGGTCACGTTCACCCTCGATGGCAGGAAAGCGCGAGTGGGCTGTTTCCAGCACCTGGGGCATCCATTCTTCGATAGGCTTGGAAATGTCGATCACGTCCATCTGCGAGCGCGGGACCATGATGTCGCGCGCGGACAGGTCCGATACCTGGAACACGCCTTCGATCATGGACAGCGCATCGGCGTCGATCAGGTTGCGTTCGTGGGCGTCGTGCAGAACTTCGAGCAGCTCGGCGCGGTTTTCGGGCTCGGGGGAGATCAGTGCGGTCAGGCGTTCAAACAGTGACCGATGGGTTTTGGCGTCCGTGCGGACGTCATAAGAGTGCTCTGGCATAGTTGGCGTGAGCCGTTGTTGCAATAGCCGTAGGATACACCAAAAGGCCAGTTGCCTGTTTTTTAAGCGAATTTGACGTCGTATTGACAATACTTCCCGGCGGCTCGAGTGCGCCGCCGGGGCTGGCGCCGCCTTATATTCCTATTCGTCCCCGCCCTCGCGAGGGCGATCTCACTTAACCTGGAGCCCCCGCCATGCCCTCGCTGCAAATCAACGGCAAGACCCTGAACCTCGATGTCACCGACGACATGCCTCTGTTGTGGGCTTTGCGTGACGTGGCCGGCCTGACCGGCACCAAATTCGGCTGCGGCGTGTCGCTGTGCGGCGCCTGCACCGTGCATGTGGACGGCCAGGCGGTACGTTCCTGCGTGACCCCGGTCGGCTCCCTGGCCGGCAAGAAGATCGTCACCATCGAAGCCATCGGCGACGATCCGGTTGGCGCGCGGGTGCAGGAAGCCTGGCGCAAGATCGACGTGGTGCAGTGCGGCTACTGCCAGTCGGGCCAGGTGATGGCAGCCACCGCGCTGCTGCACGCCAAGCCCTCACCCACCGATGCCGACATCGACGCGGGCATGTCCGGCAATATCTGCCGCTGCGGCACCTATGGCCGCATCCGCGCCGCCATCAAAATCGCTGCCACCACCAAATAAGGAGCCGGCCATGAACAAGTCCATGTCACGCCGCCGTTTCCTGCAGGTGGGCGCTGCCGCTGGCGGCGGTTTGCTGATCTCCTTTCATCTGACCGGCTGCAAGCGCAGCGACGAGCGCGCCGAGCCGCCCTCCGAACAGGCCGTGGGCGCGGCCGCCACCAAGGAATCGAAGCGCGCGCCCGGTCTGGCGCAAAACGCCTTCATCAAGATCGGGCGCGACGGCCTTGTCACGCTGATCGTGCACAAGGTCGAAATGGGGCAGGGCACCTTTACTTCGATGCCGATGCTGCTGGCCGAGGAGCTGGAAGTTGACCTGTCCAAGGTCAGGCTGGAACAGGCCCCGGCCAACAACAGCCTGTACAGCGATCCGCTGCTGGGCGGCCAGGTCACGGGCGGCTCGACCTCCGTGCGCGGCGCCTGGAAGCCGCTGCGCGAAGCCGGCGCCACCGCGCGCGCGGTGCTGGTGCAGGCGGCGGCGCAAACCTGGCAGGTCGATGCGGACAGCTGCACCGCCAAAAACGGCGCGGTGCTGCATGCGGCATCGGGCCGCTCCCTGCATTACGGCGAGCTGGTCGACGCCGCCGCCAGGCTGGATCCGCCCGCCGTCATCCGCCTGAAAAAGCCGGAGGAATTCACCCTGATCGGCACGCCGCTCAAGCGCCTCGACTCGGCGGCCAAGGTGAATGGCACAGCGCTGTTTGGAATCGACGCCAAGCTGCCCGGCATGCTGGTGGCCACCGTGGCAGCCTCGCCTGTCCCGGGCGGCAAGCTGAAAGGCAGCAACGACCAGGCCGCAATGGCGGTCGAGGGTGTGCGCCAGGTGCTCAAGCTCGATAACGCGGTGGCGGTGGTGGCCGACCATATGTGGGCCGCCAAGCAGGGGCTGGCCGCGCTGGCGCCGTCCTGGGACGACGGGCCGAATGCGGGCGTGACCATCGACAGCATCCGCACCACCATGAACGAGGCGGCCAAAAAGGCCGGCGCCATGGCCGAGAACAAGGGCGATGCCGTCAAGGCGCTGGCCATGCAGGAGGGCGGACGAAAAGTCGAAGCCGTGTACGAGGTGCCGTTCCTGGCGCACGCCACCATGGAGCCGATGAACTGCACGGTCGACCTGCGCGCCGACGGCTGCGATCTGTACGTGGGCACCCAGGTCCCAAGTTTTGCGCAGGGGGCCGCTGCCAAGCTGACCGGCCTGCCGCTGGAGAAGGTGCGAGTGCATAACTTCTACCTGGGCGGCGGCTTCGGGCGCCGGCTGGAAGTGGACAATGTGGTGCAGGCGGTATCGTTCGCCAAGCTGATGAAGGGGCCGGTCAAATTCATCTGGACGCGCGAGGAAGACATCCAGCACGATATGTACCGGCCTTACTACATCGACCACCTGTCGGCGCGGCTGGACAAGGATGGCAAGCCGGCTGCCTGGTTCCACCGCGTGACCGGGTCTTCGATCATGGCGCGCTTTGCGCCGGAAGCGGTCAAGGACGGCGTCGACCCGGATGCGGTGGAAGGCGCGCGCGACCTGCAGTATGCGATTGCCGACATGCGGGTCGAGTATGTGCGGCATGAGCCGCCGCTGGCCACCGCGTTCTGGCGCGGGGTCGGGCCGACGCACAATGTGTTCGTGGTCGAGAGCTTTGTCGACGAGCTGGCGCTGGCGGCCGGGCAGGATCCGGTGGCGTATCGCCGTTCGCTGCTGGGCAAGTCGCCACGCATGCTGGGCGTGCTCAACCTGGTGGCGGAAAAATCGGGCTGGACCAGCAAGCTCAAGCCGGTGGCCGGGCGGCGCGTGGGACGCGGGGTGTCGGCGCAATTCGCGTTCGGCACCTACATGGCGCAGGTGGCCGAGGTGTCGGTTGGTGCCGACGGCGATGTGAAGGTGCACCGGGTGGTGTGCGCGCTCGACTGCGGGCAGGTCATCAATCCGGATACCGTGGTGGCGCAGATGGAAGGCGGCATCGTGTTCGGGCTGACGGCGGCGCTGTGGAGCGAGATCACGCTGGAGAAAGGGCGGGTGGTCCAGTCCAATTTTGGCGACTACCGCATGATGCGCATGAACGAGGCGCCGCATGTGGAGGTGCACATTGTGGCCAGCCATGACGAGCCGGGTGGCATTGGCGAGCCGGGGACGGCGGCCATTGCGCCGGCGCTCGCCAATGCGGTGGCGGCGGCAACCGGCAAGCGGATTCGCAAGCTGCCGCTGGCGGCCAGCGCCGGGGTGTTGAAGGCGTAGCGCGGTTTTTGCAAAGTAAAACCCCAGCGCCCCGTGAAGGCGGGGCGCTGTGGGTAGTGCTGGCGTCAGGGATGCAGCTCGTCCTGCACCCCCGCGCCCGCGTGTCCCCCCGGCCCTTGCGACAGCGTGGCCGCCGCCAGCGGCCGGCGCGCCGGTCCGTGCAGCACCTCGCCATCGGCCGCAAAGCGCGAGCCGTGGCATGGGCAGTCCCAGGACTTTTCACCGGCGTTCCAGTGCACCGCGCAGCCCAGGTGCGTGCACGCCGCCGACACCGCCTGCAAACCACCATCAGCGCTGCGGTAGACCGCCAGCAGCCTGCCGCCGTCGCGCACCACCGCGCCTTCGCCTGCCGCAATTTCATCGACCGATTCCACATCGCCGCCACGCAGCCAGTCGGTGTACTGGGCCAGCGTATTGGCTTGTTCGGTGATGAAGTCGCCAATGCCATGGAAGGCTTTGCGCGCCGGTGAATACAGCGTTGCCCAGTCATTCGCACGCCCCAGTATCAGGTCGCTGATCAGAATCGCCCCTGCCGTGCAGTGGGTCATGCCGTTGCCGGAGTCGCCAGTGATGATGTAGACATTGTCATGGTCGAGCGGATTGCGGCCCAGGTAGGCCACACCGTCGGACGGTTCCATTACCTCGCCCGACCAGCGGTAGTCCACCTCGCCGGCCAGCGGGAAGCGGTTGCGCACCCAGGCTTCGATCTTGGCCCAGCGCTGCTCCGGATGGTCGTCCTGGCCCGTCTTGTGATCCTGGCCGCCCACAATGAGCAGCTCGTAACTGGCGCCGGCCGGGGCCGAGGCCAGGCGCACGTAGTAGTACGGGTCCCCCGTGTCCCACAGCAGCAGCCTTGGCAGGGCGTCCTTGGGCACGCGGATGGCGACCACGTAGGTGCGGTAGCCGGCCTGCTTGGTGTGCATCACCACGCGATCGTTGAAGGGCGTGTTGGTCGCCACGACCACGGCGTCGGCGTGGATGCTGCCTGCCTCGGTGCGCACGTGGGCATTGTTACTGTCGCCATCGATCGACACGGCGCGCATGTGGCCGTGAATCCGGCCACCCATGCGGGTGATGGCCGCGGCCAGTCCCGACAGATACTGGAGCGGATGGAACTGGGCCTGGTTGGCAAAGCGCAGGCAGGGTCCGGTGTCGAAGGACAGGCCGGGCACCCGTTCGAGCCGGCGCACGTCCAGGCCCAGGCGGGTGGTGACGGCGTATTCGCGTTCCAGCGTTTCGTCCCAGCGATGTTCGGGGCTGAACAGAAAGCCGTCCAGGCGTTCGAATTCGCAAGCGATGCGTTCGCGCCGGATGATCGCTTCCACGCAGTCGGTGGCCTGGCGGTAGGTGTCGGCCACCAGGGCCGCTTTGGCGCTGCCGAAGCCGCGCTCGATTTCGAAATAGCGTTCGTCGGGTGGGAAGAAATGGGCAGTGGTGCGCCCGGTTTCGCCGGCGCCCACGCCGGCCGCGTCGATCACGATCACGGATTTGCCTGCGCGCAGCAGCATGTAGGCGGTGGTCAGGCCCGCGATGCCGGCGCCGATCACGCAGACGTCGGCGCGGTCGTCGCCTGGAAGCGGCGGGTACTCAGGTACGGTGGCAGTGGCAAACCAGACGGATGTGGTGCCGGTAGGACTTTTTTTCATGGCAGGTTCCTCCTGTCTTTTTACTTTCTTGATGAATGAAGCATCAAGTAGACAGGAGGGGCCTTGCACTTACTGTGCGGCGACGTACAAAACGTGCCGGAGGGAATTACCCGCTGATGTAGGACGCGAGGCCGTCCGCGAGTGCGGAAAATACTACTGAGCATCTTTTACTGTTGCGCAGATCCTCGTGCATTGCCAGCCAGGTGTCGAGCTTGATCGAGACCAAGGCAGGCAGCACGCGCACCAGCGCCGGGTCGCGCGCGGCGATGCCGGCCTGGCAGATGCCGATGCCGAAACCGGCGCGGATGGCGGCCAGCTGGGCCAGGTCGCTGTCCGAGCGCAGCCTGAACATCGCGCGGGTCAGGTCGCCCAGGTGATGCTTCAGGCTGCGGATGAAGGCATTTTCGTGATCGAAGCCGATCAGCGCGTGGGTATGCAGCTCGGCCAGTGTGCCTGGGGTGCCGCGTCGGGCCAGGTAGTTGTGGTGGGCGAACAGGCCCAGTTCAATGGCGCCGATGTGGCGCGCCACCAGCGCGTCCTGCGCGGGACGCAGCATGCGCACCGCGATGTCGGCTTCGCGCCGCAGCAGGTCCTGGGGACGGTTGCTGAGGGCCAGTTCGATCTGCAGTTGCGGGTACTGCGTGTGCAGGCGCGCCAGGATCGGCGGCAGGACTTCGCAGCCGACCGCCTCGCTGGCGGTAATGCGCACGGTGCCGCGCGCCGCGTTGCTGTCGCCCGCGGCGGCGCGCAGCAGGGCCGACGCGGTGGCGGCCAGCGACTGGGCGTAGGGTTTCAGGAGCAGGGCTTGTTCGGTGGGCAGGTAGCCGAGCTGGGAGCGCACGAACAGGGCGTAGCCGATGGTGGACTCCAGCGCGTCGATATGGCGGCCCAGGGTGGGCTGGGCCAGGCCGAGTTCACGCGCGGCGGCCGAGAGCGAGCCGGCGTCGAGGACGGCCAGGAAGGAGCGGTAGAGGTCCCAGCCGGGTTCTGGTGAGTTCATTCATGGCCTCAGTTGACGTCGCCCTGGCGAGCGACGGTTGTGGTATGCAAAAATGCATGGTATCACTAACAGTTCAACACTTCCGTATATCAGGCCAAGGCCGCACACTGATCCCATCAACCAAACAAGGAGATCAGCATGAAAACAGCACTGGTACTGGGCGCAACAGGTGGCGTGGGTGGCGAAGTGGCGCGGCGGCTGCTGGCTGGCGGGTGGACGGTGCGGGCGCTGGCGCGCAATCCGGGCACGATCGAAGGCATCGAATGGATCAGGGGCGACGCCATGCAGGCGGAGGACGTGCTCAACGCGGCCCGGGGCACCAGTCTGATCGTCCACGCGGTCAACCCGCCCGGCTACCGCAACTGGGGCACCCTGGTGCTGCCGATGATCGACAACACCATCGCCGCCGCGCGCGCCAGCGGCGCCCGGGTCCTGCTGCCGGGAACCGTCTACAACTACGGCAGCGGCACGCCGCCGCAGTTGTCCGAATCGACGCCGCAGCAGCCGTCCACCCGCAAGGGCGCGATCCGCGTCGAGATGGAGCGCCGTCTGCAGGCGTCCGGTGTGCGCACCCTGATCGTGCGCGCGGGCGACTTCTTCGGTCCCCGCCCTGGCAACAACTGGTTCTCGCAAGGATTGATCAAGCCGAACGATTCGGCGGTGACCTATCCCGGCGCGGCCGGCACCGGCCACGCGTGGGCGTATCTGCCCGATGTGGCCGACACCATGGTGCGCCTGGTCGAGCAGGAAGAAAAACTGGCCACCTTCGAGACCTTCCACTTCCGCGGCCACTGGGACAGCGACGGCACGCAAATGGCCGAAGCGATCGTGCGCGCGTCGGGCCAACCGGACATGCAGGTGAAAAAGCTGTGGTGGCCGCTGTTCTGGCTGCTGGCGCCCTTCGTGACCACCGTGCGCGAAATGCTGGAGATGCGCTACCTGTGGCGCGAACCGTTCGCGCTCGATAACGCCAAACTGGTACGCCTGCTGGGCAGCGAGACCCACACGCCGCTGCCGGTCGCCGTCAAGGCCGCGCTGGGCGGCCTGGCAGGGCAGGCGGCATGAGCCGCCTACAGGTAAGGGTCGGGGTAGCCCAGCGCGCTCAGGATGTCGCGCTCAAGCTGTTCCATCTCGGTCGCTTCCTCGTCGTCTTCGTGATCGTAACCCTGGGCGTGCAGAACGCCGTGAACGATCAGGTGCGCGCTGTGCTCTTCCACCGTTTTCTTTTGCTCGGCCGCTTCCTTTTCCAGCACGTCGGTGCACAGAATGATGTCGGCGCGGGTCGCTTCGTCGTCAGCGATTTCCTCGCCGTCGTTGTAGGCGAAGGTCAGCACATTGGTCGCGTAATCCTTGGCGCGGTAGTCGCGGTTCAGAGCACGGCCTTCTGCCGCGTCGACAAAGCGGATGGTCAGTTCGGCCGGTCCCAGTAGAGCGGCCTGCACCCAGCGCCTGACCTTCTGGCGCGAGATCGATTCCTGCAGGCGTGGGTCAGGATACTGGACCGAGAGCGACAGCTTATTTTTTACGGACATTTTTTGCGGCGGGTTTGGGCAGCGAGGCGATATCCTCGATGGATGCTGCGGTTTCATAGGCGTCGACAATGCGCGCGACCAGCGGATGGCGCACCACGTCAACGCTGGTGAACTGGGTGAAGGCGATCCCGCGCACGTCCTTGAGCACATGCACGGCGTCGATCAGGCCACTCTTTTGCGTCTTGTGCAGGTCGACCTGGGTCACGTCGCCAGTAACCACGGCCTTGCTGCCAAAGCCGATCCGGGTCAGGAACATCTTCATCTGTTCGACCGTCGTGTTCTGCGCTTCATCGAGAATCACGAAGGCGTGGTTGAGCGTACGCCCGCGCATGTAGGCCAGCGGGGCGATTTCGATCACCTGTTTCTCGAACATTTTCTGGGTGCGGTCGAAGCCGAGCAGATCGTACAGCGCGTCGTACAGCGGGCGCAGGTACGGGTCGACCTTTTGCGCCAGATCGCCCGGCAAAAAGCCCAGGCGCTCGCCTGCTTCCACGGCGGGGCGGGTCAGGATGATGCGCTTGACGGCGTCGCGCTCGAGCGCGTCCACCGCGCAGGCCACGGCAAGGTAGGTCTTGCCGGTACCGGCCGGGCCCACGCCAAAGGCGATGTCGTGTTCGAGAATCGCGCGCAGGTACTGGATCTGGTGCGGGGTGCGCCCGCGCAGGTCGCTGCGCCGGGTTTTCAGCACCGGGCTGTTGATCTCGATTTCCGGCAGCGACTCCACCGGCGTGTGGTCGGCGCCGGCATGGGTGTGCAGGCCGGTGCGCTGTTCCACCAGCGCCAGTTGCACTTCCTCGATCGGCACCACCTTGTTGGCCACCGCGTAAAAGCGCTCGAGGATCTCGACCGCGCGCGCGGCATTGCTGCCGCTGACGATGAATTTTTCACCGCGCCGGAAAATCGTCACGTCGAGCGCGGCGGAAATCTGGCGCAGGTTTTCGTCGAGCGGGCCGCACAGATGCGCCAGGCGCGTGTTGTCGAGCGGCTCGGGAATGAAGTATTCGGGCTGGATGGGGGTTTTTGTTTTCAACTGGAAATTAGGTTCGTATCAAGACGCCGGGTGGGACGCCAGTTTAGCGTAAATCGGCAAGCCGGTCGAAGCGCACACGGATGTAACGTAAATACTTTTTGGAAATGAAGAGCGCTGGAAAAATCATTTTCGCATATGCATTTTATACATCACATTCCAATAAGAACTATTAACAATGTTTTAATATCGCATTTTCTATTTCCTCTTGAAAATCAATGGGTTTCCATAGATACAAATGCACATAATTAAATAAAAAAAAACTCTTGCGTGCGCCACAAATCAGCACCATGTGTTGAAATGACTATGTGACAAGCTTTCCGACAGTTAGCTTGATTTCAAACAATGACGCGTATGTGCGAGTAAGTTGTACTTAAGGCATATGAGTCTGACCATTTGTTTGGACGAGCGTGCGTTGGGGGCGAGTGGCGCGGAGCGCATACGAGCCGGACGCGCACCTTAAGCGGGCTTTCAGATTCATTCTGTTAAATCTTGCCGAAGGGGGCGATGTTGCGGGAACTTCTTTAGACGAAACATAGTCTTTAACAAAGTTCGTAAACGGCACTATTTCAACCAACTCATCACGAGGAATTCATCATGGCACACCATGCTCTGGCATCACAAGAAAGCTACAATCCCAACCACCTGCTCGACATTCTGCTGGGCAAAATGCAATTGAAGAACGACGCTGCCCTGTCGCGCATGCTCGAAGTCGCGCCTCCGGTCATCAGCAAGATCCGCCACCACCGCTTGCCGGTCGGCGCCTCGCTGCTGATCCGCATGCACGAAGTGACCGGCATGAGCATTCGCGATCTGCGCGACCTGATGGGCGATCGCCGCACCAAGTATCGTCTGTCGGACGCCCAGGGCCGTCCAAAGCCAACCGAAGAAAAAGCCGCACCAGAGGCTGCTTCGACGACTGGCAACTATGCTCACTGATGGGACGGGCATGACAGCGCGGCTGTTCGTGCCCCTGCCTGAAGGCCGTTGAAACCGCCCCTGTTTTTGGGCAGGGGTAATTCAGCCCAGCAGGATTTGCGTGATTTCCTCGAACTGCAATTGCGTTTCGCGGAACACGTGCAGCCAGGCTTCCTCGTTCAGTCCGAGCGCGGTCCACGCGACCGTCGAGACTGCGGGAACCAGATCGTCCTCGTCCTGCGCCACATCGAGCGCGTGGACGATCGCATTGGCCACATGCACAATGGTGGCCAAAATGCCCGCGCCCGCTTCGGCCGGGTCATGGTGGAAGGCAATCGCCGCTTTCATCGTATCTGAGAAATTCCAGTGTTCGGCCAGCGCCACGCCGGCCGCAACATGGTCCACCCCCATCACCGCGTGTTCTGCCTCCAGCACCGAGCCCTGGCTTGCGTGCAGATGCGCCATCACTTGTTGATACTGTTGCGGGAAAGCGCTGACCAGCACCAGGCGCCCGATGTCGTGCAGCAGGCCCGCCGTGAAGGCGTAGTCCTGGTTGAACTTGACGCGCCGCGCAATCACCTTGCAGCAGGCCGCCGTGGCGATCGAATGGCGCCAGAACGCCTGGTCATCAAAGCCGGGGCACTGGCCGCGCGTAAAGCAACCGGTGACCGCCGCCGCCGTGATCAGGTTTCGGGTGGTCTGAAAACCCAGAAATGTAATTGCCTGCTGGATGGTGGTGACCTTAACCTGCAAGCCATACAAGGATGAATTGGCCAGGCGCAGCGTCTTGGCGGTGAGCGCCTGGTCATGCGACACTTTTTTCGCCAGCACCGAGACATCGACGTCTTCCTCGTCGATGGCATTCAACAATTCCATGACCACGGCCGGCAGCGACGGCAGGTCCTGCAGGTTCCTGACAATGTCGTCCAGGCTTAGCGTGCTCATGCGCCGCTCCCGCGCCCGAGGCGGAAGTCGGTCAGGTAGCGGCGCAGCAGGGCGGTGGCCCAGTCGTGTTCGAGCGACGGATCGTGCTGGCGAAACAGGTGGGCGATACGGCGTTCGATCGCCGCTTCATCGACGGGCGCGCCGGGGCTGTCGAGGGCATCGGCACGCAGCACCGCCAGCGCCTCGATGCCATGCCCGGGCAGCAGGGCAATCGTGCGGGCAGTCAGTACCGCGCCTTTCGGCAGCAGGACCTGGCCCTGCTGGTCCAGCAGTTCGTCCGACAAGACCATTCCTGGCTTTACTTCCGACAGCGCCAGGTGCTGGTAAGCTGCGCTCATGCCCGCCTCCCTCTCGTTTGGATAATCTTACCATTCCGGCCCGGCCCTGTAGCGCCGCTGGAAACCTTTACCCGCTTTTAGATTTCTTGCCATTCAGCAGCTGTTCCCGTACATTGGAAGGGCGTACGCACTGGAGGACTGATGTTCAGTATTCAAAACCGTCTCAAACTGCTCTTTGTGGTGATCGTGACGCTGGTGCTTGCCATTTCCGGCACGTATACCCAGTACTCGCTCGGCAAGGATCTGGAGGCCAGCAACCAGCGCCTGCGCCAGGGCGTGCTGACGCGTTTGCAGATCAGCCTGCCGTCGGCACTGTGGGACCTCGATAAATCCAAGGTGGACAGCATTGTCGAGGCCGAAATGCTGCCGCCCGAAGTGGTGTCGATCCGTGTGTATGATACCTCGGTGGGCCTGTTCGCCGGCAAGATGCGCGCCGCCAATGGCCAGCTGGTCGGTGTCGACCAGGCGCCCGAGCCGGCCGGCACCCCGGTCGAAGCGACCCTGGTATTCCAGGACGGCGGCTCGGCCAGTGCCTCGATCAAGCCGGTCTCGGTGGGCAAGGTCGTGATCAATTTTTCGCGCGCCCAGATCGACGAAGCGCTCGCTTCCGAATTCATGCGCAAAGTGGCCGAAGTGCTGCTGCTCGATATTTTCCTGGTCCTGGCCCTGTCGCTGTCGCTGCGCATGGTGTTCGAACCGCTCAAGCAATTGCGCGACGGCCTGTTCGACCTGGCTACCCGCGGCACCGACGATGTCGAGGAATTGCCCGAGAGCCGGCGCGATGAACTGGGCGATGTGATCCGCGGCTTCAACCAGATCCAGCGTCGCCTGAAGTCGACCATCCTGCGCATCCGCGAGGCCGAGGACGCGGCCCGCCGCTCGGCCCAGCAGACGGCCCAGGCGCTGACCGATCTGCGCCAGACCCAGGAATCGCTGCTGCAGGCCGAACGCCTGGCCTCGCTGGGCAGCCTGGTGGCCGGGGTGGCGCACGAAATCAATACCCCGGTTGGCATCGCGCTGACCAGCGCCTCGGTGCTGAAAGCGGCCACCGATGACCTCCAGGCCGCGGTCGACACTACCGGCCTGAAAAAATCGGACATCATGCGCTATCTGGAAACGGCCAACGAGAGCGCGCGCCTGATCATGAACAACGCTTACCGCGCGGCGCACCTGATCCACAGTTTCAAGCAGATCGCGGTGGACCAGACCAGCGAGGCGCGCCGCCCGTTCGGGCTCAAGGAATACATCGAAGAGATCGTTTCCAGCCTGCAGCCGAAACTGAAGAAAACGCCGATCCGGCTGGCGCTCAATTGTCCGCCCGAGATCGTGCTCGACAGTTATCCGGGCGCATTTGCGCAAGTCATCACCAACCTCACGCTCAATTGCTGCGAGCATGCGTTCGAGGTCGACACACCGGGCGAAATCCAGATCAGCGCGCGCCTGGACGGCGACATCGTCGAGCTGCACGTCAAGGACGATGGCAAGGGCATCGCGCCCGATGTGCTGGACCGCATCTTCGATCCCTTCTTTACCACGCGGCGCGGGCAGGGCGGTACCGGACTGGGCCTGAACATTGTGTATAACCTGATCGTCAAGCAATTCGGCGGCACCATCGCGGTGGCCAGTACGCTGGGCCAGGGCACGCATTTCACGCTGCGCATTCCGCGCATCACACCGATGGAAGCGGAACCGGAAGCGCTGCAGGCCGCAGCGGCTGCGCAGGTTCGCACAGGCACTTGAGGGGCGCCAAGGGCGCGCTGTCGAACTATTGTATTCTCGGCATGCTTCGACCTATTCACTGCTGATGGCGCGCGAGTCTGCCGCGCCACTTTTCCTCTCAAAGGACCCCTATGAAACTCTATTTCAGCCCGGGCGCGTGCTCGCTGTCCCCGCATATCGTGCTGCGTGAAGCGGGCATGACGTTTTCACTTGAGAAGGTAGACCTGCGCAACAAGCGCACTGCCAGCGGCGCCGACTACAGCGCCATCAATCCCAAGGGCTACGTGCCGGCGCTGGAAACCGACGAGGGCGTGCTGCTGACGGAAGGGCCGGCCATCATCCAGTATGTGGCGGACCGTGCGCCCGGCACGGCGCTGGCCCCGGCCGCGGGCAGCATGGCGCGTTATCAACTGGTCGAATGGCTCAATTTCATTTCAACCGAGATCCACAAGGCGTACAGTCCGCTGTTCAACCCGGCCGCCAGCGCCGACATGAAAACGCAGGCGCACGCCGCGTTGAACAAGCGCTACGCTTATCTGGATGGCATTCTGGGCCAGCGCGACTATCTGCTGGGCGCGACGTTTTCGGTGGCCGACGCTTATTTGTTCGTGCTCACCAATTGGGCCGGTCCGGTCCAGCTCGATCTGGCGCCGTATCCGAATGTACAAGCTTTCCACGCCCGCGTGGGCGCGCGTGCGGCGGTGCAGGAAGCCTTGCGCGCTGAAGGCCTGATTGAATAGACAAGGTGAAGCAAACCACTCAGACAAGATCGCGCGCCCGGCGCGATTTTTTTTGATGCAGTTTAAGGATCGTCTAACGATCAATGCGTACCATCAATCTCCGCGTCCTTCCTTGCGATGCGTAAGGCAATTGCCACTTTGATTAGGGAATGTTTGGCAGCCTGATAAGAGTGTGATTGTCGTCTTGATCAGACGTGTTGCGTCGCAAAATTTTTTCACCAAATCATGCTGTACCTCGGTTTTTTTTGACGGTATAGTCTGCATATATCTATTGCCCTCAAGCACTTTAGCGATGGCAATCAATCAAGTGCGGGCCCCATTGCCCGTGCTGAGCAAGACCGTATGGCGGGCTGGACATGCAACATGTGTCAAACGCCGCTGACTCTGCCAGGCCTCATCCATGCCTGGCAGGCACTGCAGTTTGAACATCGCCCGTTATCACTTATACATAAAGCTCGACATGCCCAATCTCGCCAAACTCCAGATCGCCTTCCAGAATATCTACGTCCGTATCGCTGCCGCGCTGCTGATCGCGCTGACGGTGGGGATGGCGTTTTATCTGGCCGATGTGCCCCAGGACAGCAGCCCGGTCGTGCACTCGCAGGACATTTCCAAGATTACCGCGCTGGCCGTCAGCAAGGACAAGCTCGATTTCCTGCTGGTCGCTAAGCCCTTGTCGGAATCGCCACGCTACGTCTTCAAGTTCAAGGGCACGCCCGAGCTGCACGTGGTGAAAGTACCGAGCACCTCGCATCTGAGCCTGGAGCGTGAAGTGCTGCTCAAGAACGCGATTCCGTATTCGATCGCGCGCGACGACTTCCTCGCCTCGCACAAGGCAGTGCTGCTCGACGAAGGCCAGAACGCCACCGCCGCCGAAGTGGGCAGCTTCCTGAAGCGCCACGCGCTCGATATTTTCCTGATCTGCCTGATTCTGTACGCGGTCAAGTTCGGCATCCCTGGCATGGGCATGAGCGCGAACGTGATCTCGCCCGACAAGCTCAAGGGCAGCATGGACGACCTGATCGGCATGGACGACATCAAGCAGGAAGTGCTGCATCTGGAAGACATGATCCGCAACCGCAGCGAATACAAGTCGCACAATATCGACAAGCCTTTCAATGTGATGCTGACCGGCCCGGCCGGTACCGGCAAGACCAAGCTGGTGGGCTATCTGGCCAAGAAACTCAATGTGCCGCTGATCCAGGCATCCGGCTCGGCGCTGGAATCGGGCTATGTGGGCGGCGGTTCCAAGGCGCTCAACGCGCTGTACCGCAAGGCCTGCGCGCGCGGCAGCTGCATCATCTTCCTCGACGAAGCGCAAACCCTGTTCATGCCGCGCGGGCGCGGTGAAAAGAAATGGGAAGACGATACCGCCAACACGCTGCTGGGGCTGCTTGACGGCGTCAAGAGCGACAAGGGCCAGGGCGTGATCTGGGTGGTCGCTTCCAACTTTGACGATGCCTCGGTCGAGATGGACGAAGCCATGCTGCGCCGCTTCTCGGTGAAGATCAATTTCCGCCTGCCGAACAAGGGCGAGCGCAGCGAACTGCTGAAAAGCTTCCTGGGTCGCAAAAAGGCCGGCCTGGTGGACTGGAACAATCTGGACCTGGGCCAGGTGGCCGAAATGACCGCCAATCTCAGCCCGGCCTTGCTGGAAACCGTGGTCGAACGCGCTTCCATGATTTCGATCCAGGAAAAGGCGATCATCAATACCGACCTGATGTTCCGAGCCTTCGAGCGCGCCACCCTGGGACTGACCGACCGCGCCACCACGGCCGAAAAACACAAGCAGCGCGAGCGCGTGGCGCTGCACGAGCTGGGCCACTTCTTCATGCAGATCGATCCGTATCTGCGCCAGGGCTTGTCGCTGGCCGAGGTCAAGGAAAAGTCGCACCTGCTCAAGATCAGTACCGAATCGGTGTCCAAGCTGGGCGCGCTCGGCTACGTGCTGCAGTCGGGCGACGACGTCTCGCTGCGCACCCTGGAGGAACTCGAGCAGGACGTGATCCAGCTGTACGGCGGGGTGGCGGCGGAAGAGCTGTTCTACGGTGCGCGCGGCATTTCCGTGGGCAGCCAGAACGACATCGAAAAGGCCACCAAGATGCTCAATCTGATGGTCAATCGCCTGTCGATGTACTCGCGTGCGAAGATCGATTACACGCAGCTCAAGAATGAAGGCAGCGGCGAGCACACCATCCGCCAGGTGGAAGAAAAGTCCGATGAACTGTACAGCTACACGCTGGGCGCGATCCGCGACTACAAGGATGTGATCGAATCGATCAAGGATACCTTGCTCGACCAGTACGTGCTGTCCAAGGATGCCGTGTTCGCGCTGCTCGAAGAGCGCCACGACCTGCTGATGGCGCACATCAGCGGACCACATCGCGCCAACCTGAAGCTGTGCACGGAAGCGGCCATCGCCGTGTAATCAGTGCGGCTTCAGTGCGGCTTCAGTGCCGCGTTGATGTGCGCGCTCATGCTGCGCGCCAGTTCCTGTTCCCCGAGGAAGACCGTGCCCACGCCATCCTGGCGCAGCAGCGCGGCGTCTTCTTCGCTGTGGGTGCGCACCAGGGTCTGAATACCAGGATTGAGCATGCGCGCCGTTTCGATCATGGCGCGCACGTGGAAGGTATCGGGCGTGGCAATCACCAGCAGCGCCGCGTTGGCGATGTGGGCCTGAATCAGCACGGCCGGCTCGGCTGCATTGCCGGCCACTGCCGCGATGTCGCGCCGGCGCAGCTGGTCCACCAGCTCGCGGTTCTGCTCTGCCACCACGAAGTGAATCCCGCGCTCGCTCAGTCCATCGGCAATCATTCGTCCCACGCGGCCGTAACCGACCAGCACCACCTGGCCGCTCAGGCGTTCCTGCGGCATGGACATCGGCAGTTCGGCCAGCGGGTCGGTGGAGCGGTCCCCGCTGGCGCGCTCGGCCAGCCAGCCCTGCAGCGGCGCGACCGCCTTGAACAGCAGGGGATTGAGCGCGATCGAGATGATGGCGCCGGCCAGAATCAGGTTCTGCCCCTGCAGCGGCAGCAAACCGAGCGACATGCCCATGGCTGCCAGGATGAACGAGAACTCGCCGATCTGCGCCAGGCTCGCCGACACCGTCAGCGCCGTATTGAGCTTGTAGCGCAGCGCCAGCACCAGCAGGAAGGCCGCGACCGACTTGCCGAACATGATAATGGCCACCACCACCAGCACCCGCAGGGGGCTCTCGACCAGCACTGCCGGATCGAACAGCATGCCGACCGACACAAAGAACAGGACCGAGAACGCGTCGCGCAGCGGCAGCGATTCTTCCGCCGCACGATGGCTGAGCGGCGACTCGCGCAGCACCATGCCGGCGAAGAAGGCGCCCAGCGCGAACGACACGCCGAACAGCGCCGATGAGCCGTAGGCGATGCCGACCGCCGCAGCGATCACGGCCAGCGTGAACAGCTCGCGCGAGCCGGTCTTGGCCACGCGCCACAGGAACCACGGGAACAGTTTGCGTCCCACCAGCAGCATGAAACCGATGAAGGCGGCGACCTGGCCCAGGGTCAGCGCAAGCGAGCTCCAGAGAGCGCCGCCGCTGCCGCTGGCGGTGCCACCCAGGGGGCCGGCCAGAGCCGGCAGCATCACCAGCATCAGTACCGTGACCAGGTCCTCCACCACCAGCCAGCCCACCGCGATGCGGCCGTTGAGCGAGTCCAGCGAGCCGCGGTCTTCCAGGGCGCGCAGCAGCACCACCGTGCTGGCGACCGACAGGGCGAGCCCGAACACCAGGCCTGCGCCCAGGCTCCAGCCCCACAAGTGGGCCACGCCCATGCCCATGGCAGTGGCGACCGTGATCTGCAGCACCGCACCAGGCAAGGCAATCGCCCGCACTTCCAGCAGGTCGTCCAGCGAAAAATGCAGACCGACGCCGAACATGAGCAGCATCACGCCAATTTCCGCCAGCTGGCCAGCCAGGGCCACGTCGGCCACAAAGCCGGGGGTGGCGGGCCCGATCAGGATGCCGGCCACCAGATAGCCCACCAGGGCGGGCAGCTTGAAGCGCACAGCAATCATGCCAAACACAAGTCCAAATCCAAGGGCGGCTGCAATGGTCGTGATCAGACTCAGGTTGTGATGCATGGAGGCTTTCTCCGGGAGGGGAAGGAGTGTCTAGTATAAGGCAGTTGGCAAAGTTGCTAAAAAGTTGTCGAGTTTTCTTACAGTCAAGGTCTCCCTCGATTCCTAAGTCTTTGATTTGGAAAAACATTACTCCTTGGCATGAAAATTGCTAACAATGTTAATACGATTAACTTCAATACAAATTTGGTACATGATGACTTCAAAATTGTTCAAGGCCCTGGTGGGCGCTCTGCTGGCAGCAACCGTGTTTTCCGCTGGCGCTACCCCGCTCAATTTCACTCTTAGCAACTTCAATGGCAAGAACAACGGCGCCGCAGTGGATCAACTGATCGACTCGCCAGTCGCTGGCACTGGCCTGTTGACCTTCGACCTGCGAGGCTTCGGCACCATCGAGGGTGACATCGATGACCGCGACATTTTCAATCTGGCCATTAACGGCACGACCGTGTTTTCCGGCACTTTTGACATGGGTGGTGGCGGCAACAACGTTGTCTACTTCGCGGCACCGACAGTGACCATCGTTTCGAGCAAGAGCAATGGCGCCAACATGGGCGGTATGACCAAGTTCAGCGTCCTGCACGCGCTGCTGACCGGCACCAATACCTACACTTTCAGCTATTCGCCGCTGCAAGAGCGCGAAGATGAAGGCTGGTCGGTTCTCAACGGCAACGTCAGTATCGATGTGAACGCAGTACCTGAGCCGGCATCGCTGGCCTTGCTGGGCCTGGGCCTGCTTGGTTTCGCCGCTGCGCGCCGCCGCAAGAATTAAGCACACCGGCATGCGCCGGTGACAAAAAAACCCGCTGCCTGCAGCGGGTTTTTTTATGGGCTCAAGGGGCGGTGGCCAGGGCCTGCAAGGCCTTGCGCATGGACGCGCGCACGGCCAGGAACTCGGCGCCGCGCGCACCCTGGTTCAGGCGGAACAGCATCAGGCCTTCCACCTGCGCCACCATCAGGATCGCGCGCTGCATGGTTTCGTCGTCGCCGATGCCGGGATTGACACTGCGGATCATGTTGAAGATGGTCTTGCGCTCGCGCGCCAGCATCTTGTCCATCAGGCGCGAAGCGAAAGCATTGCGCGATGCCAGCGCCCACAGCTCGAAGAAAATCGCGTGCGTCACCGGATCGGTGATCTCTTCCAGGAACATGTCGCAGGTCGACAGGAAGCGCTCCAGCGGCGAGGCGCTCGTCATGGCCGCCGCGATCGAATCCATCTTCGCCTGGAACAGGTCCATCGTGTACAGCAGCAGCGCTTCGAGCAGCGCGTCCTTGCTCTGATAGTAGTGCTGTACATTCGACAGGCTCATGCCCGTCTCGGCCGCCACGCGCCGCATCGACAGTCCGGCATAGCCCTCGGCGGCCAGCAGCGTGCGCGCCGCCTGCAAAATCTCGTGCGCGCGGCCCAGTCCCTTTTCGGTCGTGGACGAAGCTTTGTGCTTGAGAGGACTGGTCGGGATGGCGGACATGGGCGCGATTATCGCACGCTGCTTTGAAAAATAGTACGACTGACCTATAATTGGGATATTAGGTCGTTCGACCTACTTTTGCATTCTAAACTGGGCAATCCTTCAGGAGTCGACGATGAGCCGCAAAGTCTTTGTTACGGGCGTGGGCATGATCCCTTTCGCCAAGCCGGGCGCCAGCGCGCCTTACGATGCGATGGGCGCGCTGGCAGCGCGTGCCGCCCTTGACGACGCGGGCGTGGCGTATGACGAGATCGAGCAGGCCTATGCCGGCTATGTGTACGGCGACTCGACCAGCGGCCAGAAGGCGCTGTACCAGGTGGGCCTGTCCGGCATCCCTATCTTCAACGTCAACAACAACTGCTCGACCGGCTCGACCGCCCTGTTCCTGGCGCGCCAGGCAGTCGAAAGCGGGGCCGCCGAATGCGTGCTGGTGCTCGGCTTCGAACAAATGAGCCCGGGCGCGCTCGGCTCGGTGTTCAACGACCGTCCCAGTCCGTTCGACCCGTTCGACGCCGTCACCGACAAACTGGTCGGCATGCCCGAGATTCCGCTGGCGCTGCGCTACTTCGGCGGCGCCGGTCTGGCCCACATGGAAAAATACGGTACCCCGTTCGACGCCTTCGCCAAGATCCGCGCCAAGGCCAGCCGCCACGCCGTGAACAATCCGCTGGCGCTGTTTCGCAAGGAAGTGAGCACTCAGGATGTGCTGGACGCACCGATGATCTGGCCGGGCGTGATGACGCGCCTGATGGCCTGTCCACCCACCTGCGGCGCCGCTGCGGCCGTGCTGGTGTCGGAAGACTTCGCCCGCAGGCACAGCCTGAAAGCCGATGTGTTCATCGCCGGCCAGGCCATGACGACCGACCGCCACAGCACCTTCGATTCGGACGACATGATGCGCGTGGTTGGCTACGACATGAGCCGCGCCGCCGCCGCCCAGGTGTACCAGCAGGCCGGCATCGGCCCCGACCAGCTCGACGTGGTCGAGCTGCACGACTGCTTCGCCCACAATGAGCTCATTACTTATGAAGCGCTGGGCCTGTGCCCGGAAGGCGGCGCCGACAAGTTCATCAGCGATGGCGACAATACCTATGGCGGCAAGGTCGTCACCAACCCGTCCGGCGGCTTGCTCTCGAAAGGCCACCCGCTTGGCGCGACCGGCCTGGCGCAGTGCTACGAACTGACGCACCAGCTGCGCGCCACTGCGGGCGCACGCCAGGTGGCCGGGGCGCGCGTCGCGCTGCAGCACAATCTGGGCCTCGGTGGCGCCTGCGTGGTCACCATGTACCAGGCGGCCTGATGATGAACGTGACCGGCAAAACCTCACCCTGGATGACGCCCGAGCTGGAAGGCTTCCGCGACGCCGTACGCCGCTTTGTCGACAGCGAAATCGTGCCGCACCAGGAGCGCTGGCGCAAGCAGCAGCATGTCGACCGCGCGTTGTGGCACAAGGGCGGCGCGATGGGCATCCTGTGCGCCGACATCCCTGATGAATACGGCGGCTCCGGCGGCACCTTCGCGCACCAGTCGGTGGTGTTCGAGGAACTGGGCTACGTGGGCGACATGGCGTTCGGCATTCATGTGCATGCGATCGTGGCGCACTACATCCTGAACCAGGGCACCGCCGCGCAAAAGCAGAAGTACCTGCCACTGCTTGCCAGCGGTGAAATGATCGCGGCGATCGCCATGTCCGAACCGGGCGCCGGCTCCGACCTGAAAGGCATTCGCACCACGGCCGTGCGCGGCCCGGAGGGCTACCAGGTCAACGGCTCCAAGACCTTCATCTCGAACGGCTACCTGGCCGACCTGATTGCGGTCGTGGTCAAGACCGACCCGGAAGCGGGCGCGAAGGGCGTCTCGCTGCTGCTGCTGGAAACCAAGGACAATCCGGGCTTCCGGGTCGGACGCATCCTCGAAAAGGTGGGGCAGAAGGGGCAGGACACCTGTGAACTATTTTTCGACAACGCCCACGTGCCGTTCGAGAACGTGCTGGGCGGCGTCGAAGGGCAGGGCTTTGCCCAGCTGATGACCGAGCTGCCGTATGAGCGCACCATTCTCGGCGTGGCCGGCGTCGCCGCGATTGAACGCGCCGTGCAGCTGACGGTGGACTACACGCGCGAACGCAAGGCCTTCGGCCAGACCCTGATGGACATGCAAAACACGCGTTTTGTGCTGGCCGAGATCAAGACCGAAGCGACAATCGCGCGCATCTTCATCGACCGCTGCATCGAAGACACCATCGCTGGCGACATGGATACCGTACGCGCATCGATGGCCAAATACTGGATCTCCGACCTGCAATGCAAGGTCATCGACCAGTGCGTGCAGCTGTTCGGCGGCTACGGCTACATGCTCGAGTATCCGATCGCGCAGATGTATGTGGATGCCCGGGTGCAGCGCATTTACGGCGGCGCCAATGAGATCATGAAAGAAATCATCGCTCGCTCACTGTAAGGAAGACAACCATGGCCGGACCGCTTGCAGGCGTGCGTGTAATCGAAATGGTGGGACTGGGCCCGTGCCCGTTCGCCGCCATGATGCTGGCCGATATGGGCGCGGAAGTAATCCGCATCGATCGCAAGGCCGCCGCCGGCGCGCCCAATCCATTCCCGATGCTGGGCACCAAATACGATGTGATGGCGCGCGGGCGGCGCTCGCTCGCGCTCGATCTCAAGCAGCCGGCCGCGCGCGAGGTGGTGCTCCGGATGGTCGAGCGCGCCGACATCCTGATCGAGGGCTTTCGTCCCGGCGTGATGGAGCGGCTCGGCCTGGGGCCACAGGCATGCCAGGCGCGCAACCCGGCGCTGGTGTACGGCCGCGTGACCGGATGGGGCCAGGAAGGGCCGCTGGCGCAGGCCGCCGGCCACGACATCAATTACATCGCACTGACCGGCATGCTGCACGCGATGGGCCGCGCCGACACGCCGCCGGCGCCGCCACTGAACCTGGTGGGCGACTTTGGCGGCGGCGCCATGATGCTCGCCTTCGGCGTGGTATGCGCCGCGCTGGAAGCGAAAAAATCCGGTACCGGCCAGGTGGTCGACGCGGCCATGACCGACGGCGCCGCGCTGCTTGGCGCGATGATGTACGGTTTTCGCGCCTATGGCAGCTGGGGCGATACGCGCCAGGCCAACCTGCTTGACGGCGGTGCCCACTTCTACGACACCTACGCCTGCGCCGACGGCAAATTCATTTCGGTCGGCGCGATCGAGCCGCAGTTTTATGCCCTGCTGCTCGAGCTGGCGCAGATCGACGATCCTGCCTTCCAGGCGCAGATGGACCAGCAGGCCTGGCCCGCCCTGCGCGAGAAGCTGGGCTGTGTCTTCCGCGCGCGCAGCCGTGATGCATGGTGCCAGCTGCTGGAAGGGACCGACGTCTGCTTCGCACCGGTGCTGGACATGGGCGAAGCGCCGCAACATCCGCATAACGTCGCACGAGGCACCTTCGTTGATATCGACGGCGTGACCCAGCCGGCACCGGCGCCGCGCTTCAGCCGCACCGTGCCAGAGGTCGGCATCACGCCAGCGCTGCCGGGCCAGCACAGCGCGGCCGTGCTGGCCGACTGGGGCTGGTCGCCCGAAGACATCGGCGCGCTGGTGCAGCAGGGGGTGATCTAGGCGCGTGGTGTACCATGGTTCTGCCATCAACTCGCCACAGGGCTCGCAATGGAAAATTCGCTGACCGAGGGGCTGCTCGCTTCCCTCGAGATCACCCAGGTTCCCGGGCGTGATCTGTTTGTCATTGCCAGATACATGGTGCCGACCAACGCCTATCTGGCGCAAGGCTGCCTGGTCGCGGCCGGTGTGCCGGCCGTGGTGGCCGACGCCAATCTTGCACAGGCCTACCAGCTGATTCTGCCGGCCATGGGTGGCGTGCGGGTACTGGTACCGGCAGCGCACATCGCCCAATCGTGCGCCGTGCTGGAAGCGCTGGCCCGTGGCGATTTCGAGATCGACGAAGACGCCGACGTCGGCGCGCCGGAGTAAGGTCCGGCACAATGAAAAACGCCCCGCATGGGCGGGGCGTTGTCATGGAAGCAGGCCTTACTTCTGGGTGGCTGCGACTTCTTTCGCAATCAGCTGCTCCAGGGCGGGCGAGCTGGCCTTGGCCTGGCAGGCGCCTGGCGCGCCGCTGCCGCCTTGCTGGGTCAGGGTGCTGGCGTCCACGCCGCATGCGCTGGCGGCGATGGCCACCGGCACCTGGATTGTGGTGGGAATTTTGGCTGGATCGACATTGATGTTCTTGGCGACGGCCGAGGCCACGCCGCTGATGTCGACCGCGATCTTGTCGGACTGTTGAGCTGAAGCGAGTGGTGCATAGCACAGGGCGATGGCGGAGGCCAGGGTGGCCAGTGCGAGGTTTGCTTTAGTCATGGGGTTCCTTCATTTCAGATTGACAGAATCATCCGGAACAACGTGCCGTTGCTGTAACGACATGGATGAAGCGAGGTCGCAGTATCGGCCAATTTTAATGCAGACTGAACAGTTTGTTACATGCCCTTACAAGCTTCCAAAAGGCATTATTTTCCATCGCTAAATTTCCATTTACACCAGTAATCGCTAGGCGCATTCAACGTCGAGTGCCCATCGACAAGCGTGCTTGCACCTGCTCCATGACTGATGCACCAGAGTCTTCCAGCGCGCGATAAATTCCACACGCCCCTTCCGAAGTGATGAAACCTTGCTGCTTTGGTTGCGGCCAGGTGAACGCGCGGTTTGACTTCGTCCAGGCGCGCAGGCTGGTCGTCAGCAAGGGGCGCACCGCATCGTCAATGCCAGTCACGATTGCAATCCAGCAGATTGCTTCCAGCCAGTTCCAGGGGTCCGATTCGGCGAACTGCAGCAGCAAGCGCCACTCGCGACGCAGCAGCAAGTCGTCGCGCAGATCGGCAAATGCGATGTAGGCCCCCTGGCGGCGCACCATGTCCAGCGCAGTCCTGTTCAGACGCGGAGAACAGTCCGCCAGCGCGGCGCGCGCCACTGCATCCTTTTCAGCCGGGACCAGTCTGAGCCAAGCGACACACGCGACCTGCCGGACCGAGATTCGTGGGTGGGTGGCAAAGCGCCGGGCCAGATCGGCATCTGCCGCGTTGTGCAGGCTGGACAGGGACGTGAGGCTGATGCGGAGTTGCGCGATCGCCGTGCCATTGTCGTCCAGGCGCGCGCGGTAATACTGCCGCGCGTCGAATTGCGCCGCCAGCAGGAAGGCGATGGCGACGCTGCGCACTGAGGATTGCGGATCGAGTAGCCAGGTTTGCGCGAACGCGGCTTTGTCTTTCAGGTCCGGATGCTGCAGCAAGCCTTGGATGGCGATAGTGCGCACCGGGCCGAAATGGGACCGCATGGCGTGCACATACAGCGGCAATTGCCGGGCCGATGGCAGCAGGCGAATGGCAGACGCGGCCCGGACGCTGGTCACGATATCGGCGCGGTTTGCCAGTGCCAGCTGCGCGAGCAGGTCTGCTTCCAGCAGGCCATGGCGCGCAGCCAGGTCGTAGGCGGCGCGCGCAAGCTGGACGTGACGTCCGCGTATGGCGCCGATCAGATCGGCCGTGTGGATGATGGCAAGGCTCTCGCGTTCGAAATGCGCCAGCCACTGCGTATGGTCGGTCCGGCCTTTTCTACGCAGCGCAAAAATGTGCGGCAGCAGCGCCACGATCGCATGCGAGGAAAGCCGTGGCAGCAGCGCCAGGATCGCGCGCCGCGCAGCATCGCGCACTTGCGGCACCCAGTCGTTCAAGCGCGCGGCAACC
>DASWMN010000076.1:0-21916 GCA_036399735.1 Telluria sp.
TGTCGTAGATTGGTCCGAAGACCGACAACATGATCCAGCCCAGCAGAAAGCCCAGCACCACCGTCATGACAGGCTCGATCAGCGACTGCAGGCGTTCGATTTTTTCCTTGATGTCGCGGTTGTAGAAGTACGCTACATTGAGCAATGCCTTGTCCAGCGCGCCGGTCGACTCGCCGACCTTGAGCATGCGGATCACCAGCGGCGGAAACATGCCGGTCAGCTGGAACGCGGCCGTCACGCCCTGCCCTTCAGAAATAAGCTGGCGCACCTGGCGCAAGCCCTGCGCCACCTGCTGGTTATCGACAATCCCTTCGGATAGGCGAATGCAGTCGAGAATGGTGATCCCCGATCCATACATTAGGGCGAAAAAGGTCACGAACCGGGCCAGGATGATCTTGTGGATGATGTCGCCCACTACGGGAATACGCAGCTTGAGCACGTCTGCCTGAAAGCGGGCATCGGCACTGTTCTTCAAGATCAGCTTGGCCACCACAAACACCAGCACCGGCACGGCCAGCACGACGTACCAGTAATGGATGAAAATGTCCGATACAAAAATCAGCGCGCGCGTGTGCAGCGGCAGTTCCTGGCCCATGTTCTTGATGAAGCCGGTCAGTTGCGGCACCAGATAGATCATCAGAAAAATCGTCACGCCCATGACGATGGTACCCACAAAGGCCGGATACATGACGATCTTCTTGGTATGCGAGGCCAGCTCGTCCTGCCACTTGAGGCTGTCGCTCAGGCTTTTGAAGACATCGGACAGGTGGCCGCTCTGTTCGCCAGCGGTAATCAGGCTGCTGAAGGCCTGCTCAAACACTTGCGGATGGCGCAGCATGGCTTCGGACAATTGCGAGCCGCCTTCGATGTCTTCGATCATGTCCGCCACGATGCCGCGCAGGCGCGGCTGCTCAAGTGTGTCGCGCAGGTCGGTCAGCGCGTCCAGCACGGACACCCCGGCGGCGGTCAGCTGCTCCATGTGGAAGCAGAAATTGATCAAGTCCTTGCGCGTGATGGCGCCGCGTGCAAAGCTGAAGGTGCGCTGGCCCGTCGGCTTGCTGTCGATCAGATCCAGTTCCATGCGGCGCAGCCGCAGTTCCAGGTCCGGCTGGTTGGCCGCATCAATCACGCCCCGCACCAGCTTTCCGGCTGGATTCATCGACGTGTACGAGTACAGGGCCATTACATCAGCCTATCGGTCAGATCGACCACGCGCGAAATCTCATCGAGCGACGTGGAGCCGTCGAGCACGCGCCGCACGGCGTCTTCGACCAGTGGACGGAAGCCCATCGACATGGCTTTGCGCTTGAGCTCGCTGGTAGTGGCACGGCGCGCAATCAGGTCGTCCAGCTCTGCGTTCATCTTGAGCATTTCGACAATCGAGATCCGGCCTTTGTAACCCTGGTGCGCACACTTGTCGCAACCCACGCCGCGATGGATCGTCACTGGCGGATGGATTTCAGTCAGGCCCAGCAGGCGCCGCTCGACTTCGTCCGCCACGAACGGTTCCTTGCAGACACTGCACAGACGGCGGATCAGGCGCTGAGCAATGATACCGATGATGTTGCCAGACATGATGTCAGGCAAGATGCCTATGTCGAGCAGGCGTGGAATGGCGCCCACTGCTGAATTGGTATGCAACGTGGAATACACCTGGTGCCCCGTCATGGCTGCGGAAAACGCCATCTCGGCCGTTTCCTTGTCGCGGATCTCGCCGATCAGGATGATGTCCGGATCTTGGCGCATCATCGAGCGGATGCCGTTGGCAAAGCCCATCTTGGCCGACTCGTTGACCGAGGTCTGGCGAATCATGCTCATCGGGTACTCAACCGGATCTTCCAGCGTCATGATGTTGACGCTGTCGGTATTGATGTGATTGAGGATCGAGTATAGCGTGGTGGTCTTACCGCTACCGGTGGGCCCCGTCACCAGGATAATGCCCTCGGGGCGGGCGATCATCAGCTTGAGCAGGGTCAGCTCGTCGTCCTGCAGGCCCAGGCCGTCGAGCGGCACGATGCCCTTTTGCCGGTCCAGGATCCGCAGCACGAAATTTTCGCCGTGGGTGGTGGGCTGGGCGGCAGCGCGAAAATCGATCTGGCGTCCTGAAAAGCCGATCGAGATGCGGCCATCCTGCGGCGCCCGCGTTTCGGCAATGTTCATATTGCTCATCACTTTCAGGCGCACTGCCATCGCCGGCCAGTAGGTCTTGTGCAGGCTGCGGATCTGGCGCAGGATGCCGTCGATGCGGTAGCGGATGCGCAGGAAAAATTCTTCCGGCTCGAAGTGGATGTCGGACGCATTGTGCTGGACCGCGTCGACCAGCAACGCGTCCATCAGGCGCACAATCGGCTGGCTGTATTCGTCCGACACCGACTGCATGCTCTGGTAGTTCACCTGGCCGGTTTCGATCTCGTTCAGAATGCCGTCGATCGACAGTTCAAAGCCGTAGTACTGGTCGGTCGCGCGCGTGATTTCCGATTCGCCGGCCAGCATCGGCATGAGCGTGATGTCCTGCCCCAGCATGGCGCTGATTTGGTCGAGCGCGACAATGTTGGCAGGGTCGGCCATGGCCAGCATCAGCGTCTTGGCAACCTTGTCGTACGTCATCGGGAACACCACGTAGCGCTTGGCCACGTCTTTTGGAATCAGCTTGATGGCGCTGGCATCGGCCGACATATTGGCCATGTCGGTCGACTGCTGATTCAGGTTTTCGCTCAGCGCCTCGCGCACCGTTGCTTCGGTGACGAAACCAAGACTGATCAGCATTTTACCGAGCGGCAGTCCACTGTGTTTCTGCTCGATCAGCGCAATGCGCAGCTGGTCCTCGCTGATCACGCGTTTCTGTATCAGCAGGGTTCCCAGAGGAAGTTTCGGTTTTTCAGCCATGAGTCCGTTATCGTTTGGTGTCGTGGTGGCGGCGCCGCAGCGCCACAGGCCCTAGCGCGGCGCAGGCGTTGCCAGGTCCTTCTGCAATTGCGCGATCCGGTTCTGCACGGTATCCCGGTTCACATTGCTGCCAGGCTGAGCCAGCTGCAAGGTGCGCGTATAGTTGTCGAGGGCGAGCTTTTTCTGCCCAAGCCGGTCCAGGCTGACGGCCAGGTTGAAGGCGTAGTCAGCATTGGCAGGCGCGGCGCCCAGCGCCTGGAAATAGGCTTGCTGGGCTTCCGGCCAGCGCTGCTGTTGCGCGTACACATTGCCAAGCGCGAAATACGCCGGACCGCTGTGCGGACTGGCTGCCAGCACTTTCTTCAAGTTGCTTTCGGCCTGGTCCGGCTCGCTGCGCTGCACGCTGGCTAGGCCGCTAGCGGCTTCGGCATCGGTTGGATCCAGTTCCACCAGGCGCGCGTAGAACGACCCGGCTTCCGCATTCTGGCCACGATTGACGGCAATGGCCGCCATCCCAAGCAGCGCATCGCGGTTGTCCGGCTCCTGCTGCAGCACGCGCTGGTACTGGGTGCGCGCAGTCGCGCTGTCGCCGGCCATGAAGGCCTGGTAGGCGCTGGTCAGAGCGGGATTGATCTGATGCGCGCTATCGCTGCGGCGCAATTCGATACCGGCGGTGCTAGCCGTTGGCCGGCTTGCTTCTGGCGCTCTGGCACGTACGGGCGCACGCGCAAGGTCCCGCGGCGCCGCTGCCGGCACAGGGGCGGCCACGACTGGCGCCGCAGTGTCCGCAGGCACTCCCGGTGTCGCCGCCGCCGCCACGGGCGTCGCTGCTGTCCCTGTCGTCGGCGCGGCCACGGCAGGGTCCACGCCCTGCTCTGGCGCAGGTACAGGCGCGACCACCGCTTCGGTCTGCGCGGCCACGGGCGGCGATGGCGTTTGCGGCAACGCGTGCGGCAGCGGTGCAATCCGCATGTACTGGTAATACCCATACGCCCCCGCCGCCGACAGCAGGAGCAGGCCGCACGCAGCCAGGATCAGAGGCCTTTGATGACGTCCGCCTTGCTGCTTGGCGGCAAACACAGCGGCCGCTGCCGTACGCGCCTCGACTGCGGCGCGTTCGGTGTCGACCTGCGCCTGCTTTCGTTCGCTGCCGACCTGGGCGGGCGCCGCTGCGGGCGCAGGCGCCGCGGCTGCGGGCACGGGCGGCACTGCTGCAGGCGCCACGAAACCACGATCCGGATCGAAGCCCTGCGCCGGGGCGACGGTTGGGGTTTCTGGCGGCACATACGGGGTGCGCGCAGGCGGCACTTCAGAAGAAAAATAGTCGACGCTTTCCGCCGCTGGCGCCGCCGCCGCTGCCTGCGGGAGCACGCTGTCGGTGCCGACCTGCGCTTCTACCGCGATCTGACGGGCCGTATCGATTTGTTCGCGGGTCGGCACCTGCACTTCCAGCGTCAGCTCGGCCGCTGGCGACTGTGCGCTGGCTTCGGCCGCTGCGTCGGCCGATGCGGACTCGGCCACGGCGGTAGCAACGGCGGCGTGATCCCTCTTGGCCGACTCCGCCTTGCGCAGTGCTTGCATGAGCAGACTCATCTTGAGGGCTTTCCGGAAGCAGGCGCAGGTTTGCGCGGTTCGCCGTAGGGCGGCCTGCCCGGCGGCGTATTATCGGGCAGATAGGTGCGGAAGTCGCGGAAGTCGCCGTCCATGCTCGCTTCCTTGATGACCACGGGCCGGATGAAAATCACTAGTTCCGACTTGCTGGTCTTCTCGTTGCGGTAGGCGAACGCGTCGCCAATGCCTGGAATCCGGCTGAGCAGCGGCACGCCATCTTTCAGGTTGTCGACCGAATCCTGCATCAGGCCACCCATCACGGCCACATTGCCACTGGCCACGCGCAGGATCGATTCCATTTCGCGGGTTTGAATCACGGGTACATTGCTCACCACGTTGGCCTGGGCCAGCGCCGGGCTGGGATCCTGGACGTAGCCGACGATGCGCGAAATTGTCGGCCGCACATTGAGCGTCACTTCATCCGACTCAGCCACCTGGGGCGTCACACTCATGACAAAACCGACCGGCACCGTGTGCAGTTCTGAGGTGTAGGTCGACTTGGCCGGCACCCCCAGCGTGGCATCGGTCGTGGTGGCGGTAATGGTGAAGTAGACCTTGTTGTCCACCACTTTCAGCAACGCCGTTTGATTATTCAGGACGCTGATCTTCGGGCTGGACAGCACTTTCACCTTGCCAAACGATTCCAGCAGCTGGACCGTCGCGGTCAGATTTCCAATCGAGGTCAGCGGCTTGAGATAGTTCATCACAAACACGCCAGGGGTGACACCCTGCGATACGTTCGACGGCAAGGGATTGGTGCCTACCTGGCCCTGAATCACGCTCAAGCCTTCGCCCTTGGTGCGCAAGCTCGACCAGTTGATGCCCTGCTGGTAATTGTCGCTCAGCTGGACTTCGATCACGGTCGCTTCGATCAGCACCTGGCGCCGCGCGCTGGACATGACCATGTCGATGAATTCCTGGATCTTCTCGTGCTGGCGGCTGGTGGCGCGCACGGCGATCAAGCCGGTCTCCGGGTTGGCGATGACGGAAGCGGCTTCACGGAAGGTGGGCGGACGCGATGCCGGCACGGCGTCGGCCGTGCCCCCGCCCTTGCCGTTGCCATTGCTGGCCGGGGCCGGCATGGGCGCCGCCGCAATGGGCTGCTCGCCGGTATCGGCCAGCACCTTGTCGGTTTCGTGCAGAGTGTCGCGAATGTTCTGGACCAGGGTGTCCCAGAAGCGGTTGTTGGACGTGTTCGAGACCGAAGTGGTCGAGTTGTTGCTGCCGCTGCTGGTGCCGTTGTCGCTGGCGCCGGTGGTGGAAATCTGGGTCGCAATGCTGCTGGTGCTGCTTGAGTCGCGCGCCATGTTGACGTAATCGATGCGGTAATTGCGCAGATACGGCGTGTCTGGCCGCACGATCAGGTTGGCCCCGTCGATCTCGTAGCGCATGTCCACCTGCTTGCTGATGCGCGTGAGCAGCTGCGGCATGGTCTGATCGAGCGCATTCAAGGTCACCTGCCCGCTGATGCCGGGATGCACGTCGACGTTGAGCTTGGCGTCGCGGGCCAGCGCAAACAGCAGCGACTGCACGGACACATTGTGCACCGCCACACTGTAGGTTTCGGCCTTGACGCTGGGTTTGGGCGGCAGCAGCATGGCGCTGTTGCCTATCGGCGCAGGAATGGCGCCTTCCGTTGGTGCTGTTTCGCGAATATGGCTGGTCGATGGCGCAAGAGGCCTGGCACCGCATGCAGTCAGCAACACGCAGGTGAGAATTGGGGTAGCGACTTTTAGCATCTAGACCCGATATAAATCAAACGGTTAGCAAACGTTGTTCTAGATCAATTCTAAGTCAATTTAATCAATTTAACTAATGTAACGCACCGATACCGTGGCGATTTTCACGAAAGCATTTTATTTAGGCCACAGAGTGTCGCTATCGGTGCGCCGGATCTCTTCGCGCAGGCCAGCGACGGTGCGCAACTGCGGCTGATAACCCCATTCCTCGGCGAGCTGCTGCTTCATCGCCAGCGCTTCCGCGCGCGCTGCGTATGACGCGTACACGATGCCAAAACGCGCTTCGCCATTGACCCGGGTGGGATAGACATGCAGATTCGTCAGGCCGACCTCGTCATGCAGTTTTCGCAACTGGCGCTCCAACTTGCGAGGGTCCGTATCGGCCAGCGCCAGCTGCAGGGTATAGCGGGCCGGCGCCTGCTGCGCCAGCCAGACGCGCGACTGCTGCAACTGTTGCTGGCCCAGTGTGGCAGGGGCAACCGGCGCGTCAGCTGGTGCCCCAGGCGCAACAGGCGCCGCCGCTACTACCACCGGCGCGGCGGCGCTCGGCGGCGTCGGCATGAACTTGCCTGGCAGCGGGCGCTGCGTCAGCGTCCACAGCAGCACCGCCAGTAGCACGGCCGCCCCGACCGCTGCGCCGGCGATGAGATTGCGCTTGCGCCGCTTGCCTGCTGAATACGAAAACTGGCTATCGAGTACGGCGGCCTTGACATGCTTGGCGGTGATTGAATGGGTGTTGTCGGCAAACGCGGCGAGCAAGGCTTTGTCCGCCAGAATACTCACCCTGCGCACGATGCCTTCCGAGACCGACGCAATCAAGGCCATCGCGCCCTGGGTGAACACATTCGGTCCCCGGTAGCCGGCCGCGCGCATGCGGAACATCAGGAATTCGGGAAGCAAGGTGGGCGCCAGTGGCGGCACCTTGAAACTGTGCGTGATGCGCTCCTTCAGCTGGCGCATGCGCGGCAGATTCAGGCTTTCATCAAGTTCGGGCTGGCCGAACAGCACAATTTGCAACAGCTTGTGATGGGACGTTTCAAGATTGGAAAACAGGCGGATTTCTTCCAGCGTGTCGAGCGGCATGGCTTGCGCTTCTTCGACCAGCAGCACTACCTGCTTGCCCTCAACATGCTTGGCAATCAGGTCGTTTTGCAGCAGGCGGATGACTTCGTCGGGGCGCCGGCCTGCTGCATCGAGGCCAAGCTCGCCGGCAATCGCGTAACCGACCTCTTCGCGCGAGAGGGTGGGATTGACCAGGTAGATCGGCACCACGTTGTCGGGCAAAGCACGCTCGAGCATGCGGCACAACATGGTCTTGCCGCTGCCCACCTCGCCGGTAACCTTGATGATCCCCTCCCCGTGCGTCACCGCGTACAGCAGCGCATCGAGAATTTCACCGCGCTGGTTGCCGGAATAGAAAAAATCCGGATTCGGGGTAATCCCGAACGGGGGCAAGTTCAGACCGTAATGAGCAAGATACATGGCGGCGGCAGGTAAGTAGGTCTGTCGCAATTAAAGCACATATTGCCCCGTGTGAAGTAGCCTTTGTGTTTAAGCGGGCTCGGCCTCGGCAATACAGGCCATGTAGGCTTGCTCCAGCGTGTTGCTGCCAAAGTGGCTGCGGCATACCGCGGGCGAACCGACAAAGCGCAGCAGGCCGCCATGCAGGATGGCCATGCGATCGCACATCTCGTCCACGTCAGCCAGCGCGTGCGAACTGAAAAACAGGGTGCTGCCGCGTGCGCGCAAGGCTTTAAGCTGGACCTTGAGCAAGGCGCGCGCCTTGGGATCGAGTCCGCTCATGGGCTCGTCCAGTACATACAGCGCCTTGCGTGCCAGCAGACATGCTGCCAGGCCGAGCTTCTGGCTCATCCCCTTGGAATAAGAGCGCACCACCTTGTCGAGCGCCGCTTCCTCCAGGTCGAGTGCACCGAGCATGGCCACGGCGGCGATCCGGTCATAGGCCAGGTCCTGCAGGCTGAGCATATATTTGAGGAAATCCTGACCGCTCATGAAATACGGCGGCATGAAGCGCTCCGGCAAATAGGCCAGCGGCTGGCGCGCGCTGGTCAGGCGGTGACTGGCGCCGGCAATGGCAATGGTGCCGCTGTCGGGCAAGTGAAAATCGAGCAGACACTTGAGCAAGGTGGTCTTCCCGGCCCCGTTCATGCCGACCAGGGCCATTACCTCACCCGGCAGCACCTCGAGCGAAATCCCCTTCAGAACATCCTTCTTGCCGTAGCGTTTGGTGATATTGTCGAAGCGTAAGGCTGGAACAGTCATGGGTGCGGGCAGGTAGGTAGGTCAGCGTTCTCGAAAGAATAATAATGGAACTGCCGCAGCACACGAAGATTTTTTTGTAAACGCGCACAGCGTGTGCGAGGATGCAGTCTCACGTACAGCAAAGGCCAGCATGAACCCAATTCCTCACGCAAGCTCATTCCAACGCACTGGCCTGCTCTGGCTTGGCATGTCGGTCGCTACCTTGCTCAGTGCCTGCGGCGGCGGCGACAACGGCCTGCCCACGGGCACCGCGCTCTATACCACGGCGCCGGCGGGCTTGATCATGACGGTGAAGGACACGGCCACCTTCAAGGCCGCTGGCGGCACCCCAAAGTATTCCGTGACCAGCAACGATGTCAGCATCGCCACGGTGGCCATTGATGGCGTCAACTTCACCATCGCCGCGGTAAAAGCGGGCGACGTGACGATTAACGTCAATGATGCGGCCGGTGCGACCGTGGCCGTGCCGGTCACGGTGAAAGACAAAGCGCCGCCAGGCTAAGTGGGAACTTCCTGAGCAGTGCGGCCAGGAGTGGGAGTGGTTCGATGAGATCCAGTTGAAACAGATTAGCCGCACAGTTATCGCCAATATCCACATCCTCGTTCGTGCTTGGCGCAGCGAAGCAAATACCTAGTAGAAGCTAGTTCCAGAGCAGCTTCATAGGTTGTCTTCATGAATTCGGCGGGCAGTGCCCAGATTTCTAAAGCCGGCTGCAAAGGCCATCTATACCTTTGACAGAAGGCGCCCCCTGGCCACACCCGTCGGTGCTTACTAAGCATGCCTCTCTCCCCCAACTTTGGTGCAATCCGAGATATCCTTGGCGCAGAGGCGAGTCAAGCCCACTACCGCGCCTCTTACTGCAAGCGATCCACGCCGACCTCTCGAGTCGAGCGGCTTGGCAAGCCATTGCAGGCCCTGCAAAAACAGCGACTTACACTATCAAAATATAGCTGCCACGGCCCACTCCTACCCTCCGTAAGAGGTCCGACAAACGGAGTGAAATACGGCTGTGTCTGCATTTCGGACCTGCGGTGGATGCGGTTATTCGAAATGGTTGCTCTACATGTAGCGCTGCAACGCGATTAAGGTGTGTAGAAGCGAATGCCACCGCTACAGTTCTAATACGTTGGCAAAGGCTCTATACTCGAATTCGAGCCCGCCCCCAGCAGCACAACAGCGAACGCAAGCAGGCTCAATCAGCGGCGGGCTCGAGAGCTGGAAGCGCCTTCATCGCATCTTCATCATGCAAATCGATGCTCACTTCCAGCATCGTGATAATCCGGTCTACTTTCTGATACATCCCAAACGCAAGAAAATTCATAAAATGGAAAATGGCGATGATAGGCACAAGAATTTCGGCCCATCCATTGTCGCCGACAATATTTTGCAATCCCAAGTACAGAAGCGCGACCGCACCGAATGCTGGAAACAAACCAATTCTGTCGATGCTCCCGGACAGGAGTGCACCACGTCGCTCCATCAGCACGCGTTCATTTTTGTAGTAGGCAAGCACATGCTTGAGCGCCTTAATGTCTAACAGTTTCAACCTGTCGTAGTATTGCCGGTCGTACTCCAGCGCATGGCGCACCGAAGCGAGCAGGGGCTGGTAAGGGGCGCGCACTACGTCTATGACAGTGGGAAATCCTACGATAATGACCATGACCATATACGCAAACCACAGCAATATAGCGACAGCGGAAGAAACTTTTGAGACGGTGAGTAAAACCGGGTTACGGGTGAAGTACGCCGCCGCCGCGCTTATAAGCATCACAGTCTCGGCAATCAGGACGCCGGTGAAAACTAGCTTCCCTTTGGCCTCGATCCATTTAGCCAGCCTTCTGAGAGGTCGATCGGGCAAACTCGACTGGGGCAAGGTCACCTTCGCAAGCGTCGCCTCAGTAACAATATCGAAAACCGCCCCTATCATTTCTTGATGAATGTCGCTGTGATTCTTTTCGTCCAATTTTTCCTCGTCGGTAAAGAGGTATTTACTGAGCTAGCCGCAGGCCGGTTAAACCTGAATCACCCGCCTACTCCCAGTCGCTTCTTTGGCATTCTTTACAACATTATATCTTTTATATGCAAGAAGCAGTTGACTGTGGCGCTACGTTGCGAGCCAATCGCATCTGGCGGGAGGCTGGTTTGCAAACAGGACAGGCGTGCGGGCGAGTTGTAATGCCGGCAAGTGAACCTGCGAACAACGCTGTTGAGCTGCGCGTCGTTTTTAAAAACGATGATGATTAATGGGATTGGTCACTTCGTTTCAGGATCAAATCGGAGGCCCCTGGATCAGTTCCGACACAAAAGATTTTGCTTTGATGGACATCTTTGACAAACACTTCGAGCAAAGCAACAGGAGCGCCGCGTCGCCGCGGGCGACAATTGATTTGATTGTTGGAAATGGTGGCGAGATAAAGACAAGCTATGGCTATGGTAATCCAGGCGTTCTGGATCCATGACCCTTGCCCTTCCCTGTTTAGTCGTCGACCAAGCGTGAACCGGGGCGATTTCGACCCGCCGGGTGCGTGGCGTAAATTTGCATTTGCAGACTATCAGCAGGGCCGCCTCTGCCGCAAAGGCCGTTGAGAGAAGTGACTGTCACCTGCAAGTCACCGAATTTTGAAATGTGCAGCGGTTTACGCAGCCGTTTCGGCCGTCAGGTATCGCCTGGCGATCCCACTCATGGCCGATCTTCGCCGGTTCTGCCGGACGGTGGCGGTGAGGTCCGATCCGCGACAAGCTCCAAGGTTGGCGCTTGCTCAGCCGGCGGCATCGAATGGAATGATCGTTACGCCCATCAACGATTTTAGGTCACGGATACTTAACTCGTTCTCCTCGTGCATGCGCAGTAGAATCGTTGCACCGATTGGCAAAGTGCGATGTCTAATCTTGCTGATTACAGGGGGAATGACCGCTAGAACACGAGCGAGCGATGCGTCGCTTTTCAAGTTCAGTTTCTTCATGACCGCATCAAGGACCTTGTTCGGGTCATCAGTCAATTCGGCGGGAAAGCGGCGAAACGTCATGAAACAATCTTTCAGAATGTCACGCAGACGGTGCAATTGGCCATGTACATTCTCACAAAATATCACAATCCTAAAAAAACGGTTTTGCTGCCTAGGAATCCCTTGGGGCGGCTCCCCTAGAGTGAAGACGGACGGATAGGATTCTTGGTTCGACCCCTGTTGGGAGTTTGCGTTAATGCGTGGTCACGGCTGTTTGGCCCGATAGCAGACTTCGGGGCACACGAGCGTGCTCGTGCTATAACTATATCGCTTCGTTTGAACCAAAGCCAGCCGCACACGGGGAGTGGCGCAGCGGCGAATCAGCCGCTGGCCGCCTTTGGATTCAAGTTTTTACGAACCGACCTCTCTGACGAAAACTGCCTTATCACCGGCGGGGTGAGGAAGAACGTGGGTCGAAATCGATATCATTTTGTTGGCGGGTGGCTATTCCGCCGCTTGTTCGCCTCATAGCTGTAAACGCGGCAAAATTATCGACAAGACCGCTGTCGCGCAAGTCGCGTGCGAAGTAAAAAATACGAAATGATCTATCGTCGTTGGACTTACAAGTAAGGCACCTGCTTCTGACTTCGCTCATAGCACAAGTGGCCTTCGATGCCTCGATCTGGATATTCTCTGCACAACTGTCGGCGTTAACACTGCTTTTAATAGCTTTCAAAACCGATTTTAGTATCGGCCGAGACGAAGCCGCAGCACAACAATGTTGCAAATTAAAAACATTGCCCAACTAAATATTTACAGTACAATCGGCGCCTTCTACTCCGCCCTTAAATCCCCGCAAAGTTCCGTGTAATCCCCCGGACAGACCGCAAGTCAGAATTGGAAGCGCTCCCATGTCAACACCAAATCGCCCGCCATCCCCTCGGTCTAAGAAATTGCTGGCATCGCTGCTGGCCTTTTCTACCGTCCTCTACGGCTGCGGCGGATCCGGGAAATCGGGTGGTGCCAGCCCTGCCCTTGCAGGCGCCCCACTCGCGACGTCAGCGCAGCCAGGAACACCCGAACTGTCCGTCACTCCGCCAGCAGCGTGCACAGCGCCGGAGGCAGTTCCTGTACCCGAGTCGTTCGGCACGACAATGCCACCGGCCGATCCGGCGCAGGCCAATGTCGTCCACAAATTCTTCAAAATCACGGTGCGCGATGCGCAGACCAATCTGCCGATCCCCGGCGTGCAGTTAAAAACCGTCAGCCGCCTGGTATATACGACAGACGACAACGGCGTTGCTGCCTTTTACGAGCCGGGATTGATGGATCGGGACGTCTGGTTCATTCCTGCACGGGACGGCTATACCATTGCTGCGGATTGGCTGGGTCTGCGCGGCGCTAAACTGCGTGCCAGCGAAGGCGGCGCCGCCACCATCCTGCTCACGCCAAGCGGTACCGCACCAGCGCTGGCGATGGGGGATTTGCAAACGCGCTTGGTTGCCGGCAGCGTGCCGGGCAAAGACCAGTGCATGACCATCCGCGTGTTCGATAAACGCACGGCGCGCGGCATACCTCTTGTTGTGTTGACCTTCCCATCAGGCGATCAGACTACAGATAGTCAGGGCATCCTCGCGTACTGCAACCCGGACCACATGGGTGCGCTCACGGTGCCGGTAGCCAGCCACGGCTACCAGGGTAAAACGGTGCCCGTGCAGGCGCGTCCCGGGGGTGTGGCACAGATCGAACTGGAAAGCACCTTCGCCGCCGAACGCCTGTATCGCGTAACTGGCCAGGGCATCTACCGCGACAGCCTGCTGCTCGGCTTGACCATCCCGCTGCAAAACGGCGCCTTGAATGGCCAGGTCGTGGGCCAGGATTCCGTTATCTCGGCGGTGTACAAGAACAAGATCTTCTGGACCTGGGGCGACACCGACAACCTGTCCTACGGGCTTGGCAATTTTTCCAGCCCGGCCGCGACTTCTTTGTTGCCCGGTGCCGGGGGCTTGGCGCCCGGACGTGGGGTTGACCTGACCTATCTGGGCAACCCGAGCGGCTTTGTCAGCGGTTCGGTTGCGGGCATTGCGCCGACCGGCAATCCAACCTGGCTCGGTGCCATGATCGCGGTGCCCGACAGCAATGGCGACGAAAAGCTGTTCGCCTCGTTCTCCAAACCGGACAGCAATATGGCACCGTTGAAAAACGGACTGGTCAAGTTCGACGATGCCACCCAACTGTTCAAGGCCGTCATCGAAGACTATCCGCTCAACGGCGACAACTACCCCGCCGGTGGCCAAGCGTTCAAATTCGACAATCAGGATCGGCAGTATGCCTACTTCAAAAGCGGCGGCCTGCGCATTCCCGCCACCGCAGAAGCAATGGTCGACCGAACCGCCTACGAAGTATTCACCCCCTTTAGCGATGCCCAGAACACCATACTCGACCGTACAGGCAATGCCCTCAATTACCGGTGGCGCAAGGGTGGCTCCGGCCTCGGCGCGATTGCCGCCGCTATCACTGGCGCCGGTTTGGACGCAGGACAGTCCCTCGCGGGCCACATGCGCAGTATCGACACCGGTGGCGGCATCGGGATGGCATCGACCTCGCTGAGCTGGAATGAATACCGGGGCCGCTTCGTCATGATCGGCCAGCACAAGTTTGGCACGCCGTCGACATTTGGCGAAATCTGGTACGCGGAAGGCGACACGCCGATGGGCCCGTGGGTAGACGCGCGCAAAATTGTCAGCCACAACAACTACACCTTTTACAATCCGTACACTCACCCGTATCTCTCCACGGACAAAGGGAAAACCGTGTACTTCGAGGCGACCTATACCTCGTCGTTCTCGACCACGCCAGTGATCACGCCACTGTACAACTACAACCAGATGATGTATCGCGTCAACGTGGACGACAAGCGCTTGTTGCTGCCTGTACCGATCTACCAGCAGAGCAACACGCCAGACCAATTCGGCACCAAGAACAGCGTGGCGCCTGGCAGCGTGATCATGGCCGCGCCTTTCCTGGCGCTGGACCGGCCATCACCCGACACCGTCGCGATTGGCTGGAATGCACCTGCATGCGATCCTGCGCGCCGCCTGATCAGCGGCGCAGACGTGATCGACCCGCTGTTTCATGCCATCGCCGGAAACGCCGCCGTGCATCCTGCCAGCACGGTCGGCTTGTACGAGTACGCGCATGTTGACGGACGCCGCCTTTACGCCATCGACGCCACGCAAATTCCGGCAGGATTCGTGCGGGCAGGCACCCCGCTGGCGTGGGTATGGAACAATCCGGTCAAAGTCAAACTGCCAGTCGGAGACTACCGCGGCAATCTGGTGGTCAACGCCGGTGCCGACCAGTGCGTCGCCAAAAACCCCAATGCGTCGACCACCGCAGTGACCTTGACGGCGACATCGGTGCGCAAGGCATCGACTGGCGCGCTGACTTACCGCTGGCGCCTGCCAACGTCCCAGGCAACGTCGGGACAGTGCGACACGGTGGCCGAAGCGCAAATGATTGCCAACCTGAGCGTCGGCACCCACAAGATCGTGCTCGAGGGAAAAGATGCAGCAGGCAACATCAGTGCCGATACGGTGGTCGTGCGGGTGCAATAGTGGGTTGCGTTTCTTCAGTGGACCGACTTCGCAGTTAGTAGCTAAACATGGATGGGGTCTCGCAGCGCAGGCCCGAGCAGAGAGAGGCAGCGTGAAGGGAGTGTAAGGCAGCGTACGAGACCTCCCACTTTTCCACTGTGGAGTGATTGTGCGGCTGGCGCAATCCCGGCCGTCGTAATCGCAGTGGATTTTCCTCCACAGTTGAGCGTGACCTCTAGATACGACAAGCGTCCGAAACGGATGGAAGAGCCCCAAGCCAACGGCTGTGCAAGCCGTTGGGCGCCATTCTCGTCTAAGCACTTGCGCGCCGACCTCGCCCAAAAAAGCGGCCTGTGATGCCATTGGCGCAAGATAACGTAACGAAACACTTACGCGATCAGCGTAACGGAGACGGTGTCCGCTCTACTCTCCTATGAAGACGACCTGGAAGCAGCCTCTCTACCCACGCGCTTACCCACGCAGCGAAATCAATCTGTAATAATTTTCTGGAACCGCCCAGTTTGCTCGATACTAAGAACTTATGAGTCTCGAGGCTTAGCCATCCCCCGGAAAGCAGACCTGCGAGCTTGTTGTTACCCTCGCCAAGGCCCAGGAAAGAACTCATCAGCAGGGGTCCTGTCGTCTCGCATACAGCCCTTCCGGTCCAGCGTTTGTTCTCGCTGACAGAAGGGGCACGATTGAAGTTGAAAGCGATGTTAAAAGGCGTAATCTCACCAGTGCACCAGCTTTACAGTGCTGGTCAACGTCGCCAGTCTCAACAGTGAACCCTGCGGGCCGCAGTGACGCCGCCATTCCGAGCCTGTTCGCCACTGCGAAGCTCAATGAACTCGACCCTGCGCGCTGGCTGGTCGACACTCTCGAAAAACTCCCCGCTTGCCCAAACAGCCAGATCGATTCAGTGGTACCGTTCTCAAACTCCAAACAGCCTTAAGCGACGATGGAAGGTGGACGTGCTGGCCGCTTACCCATGTGACCCAGGCCCACGCATTGCTGCATGGCGGCGAAAAGGTTGTGCTCGGCGACGCTGGCTATCAAGGGGCAGCCAAGCGACACGAGAACGCGGACAAGGCGATCGTCTGGCACACGGCCATGCGGCCGAGCGTTCGCAAGGCGCTCAAGAAAACAAACTGGGCCACGCGACGGTAAAGCTGGAGCAGGCCGAGGCCAGTGTGCGCGCCAAAGTCGAGCATTGCTTCCACATCCTGAAGTGCCTATACAAACATCGTAAGACGCGCTATCGCGGCTTGGCCAAGAACAACGTGGCACTGTTCACGCTGTTTGCCGTGGCCAATCTAGTGTTAGCCCGCAGGTTCCTTGGGGCGCGGCACGCCCAAATTGCGTCTTGGGTACAGCGGGCGGATAAAACCGTTCGAAGCGACCGATTTAACACCTTCACACGCTAATATTGATGTGCAAAATGAAGCCGCATAGTTGCGCCGTAAATCCTTGGCCTAATTATGTCGGAAATCGATTGAATCAGCGTTTCCCTAGCTCGTTCATTCCGTTCGCAAAAATATTTGCTTCCTTTCTACTGCGATGCGGAGCAATGGAACTTCAGCCATTCGCCTTCTTCGCCAAATGCGGGTAAAAAGTGGACGCCCGAAAGCTGTGCTTTATCGATTGCATTTTTCAAACGGGAAGACACTAGCACTTCTGCATTGGAAAGTTGGAATAAATCTAACGAGGAGTCGAACCCCTCGCCCGCATATATCGAGTGGAAACCCAAGTCGTAATGCTTTGAAACGAACTGTCGTTTCTCGTTTGCACCCGAAAATTTTTGAAAATTCTTCGGCAAAAACATGCCCCCGGTAAAAAACATTGACCTGCTGAAGTCAATACTTTCATCAGGGACATGAGAAAGGTGCGCCAAGAAATAGTCAAATCTCTCCGTTCCTTTCGCAACGGTAGCCGGCCAAAGTGATAGTCCGCTCAAATTAAATTGCATTAACAAATTTTTCGCAGACTTAGAAATCAAAAACGGACAACTAATCAAAGCAGGCCCAAATTGTAGAAAATCAGTTCGTTTTGCCTTGGGCAATAATTCCGCATATTGCAGATCAAAAACCATCGAAGTAATGTTTTCAACACGACTCCAATAAAGATTAGAGCCAAGGGTCGCCATAAGATCATCATACTTAGAAGGATCCAAAAAGCCACTTTTTAGTATCTCTGCTTGCATAATCCCGTTCGACACGCCTATTTCCTTAGGATCCGAACTACACCGCATGATATAAAATTCCATCTTAGTATCCCATATCTTTATAAGCCTGATTGATTCGTTTCGCACCCGCTTGATTTAAGCTCTCCAATTGTGCTCGCAATTTGTTTTGGAGGTCGCGCAATTTATCCATCGTGAGGTCCCCACTCTTTAACAATTTATCCAGTTCTGACGCTACATACTTGTTATATCTGGGATGGTTGCCGTGGAACGGTGTCATAAACTTCGCTAGATTTTCGGCATGATCTTTCAAATACTCTTCGGGGAACAAATGCTTATATTTTTCATATACTGCCTTGGGAATCAGATGGTGCTCGTTCGCCCGGCCCAACCATGAAAACACCCGTTTTTTACCGGACGATCCCGGCATAGCCATTGCTACAATTGGTGCTACAGCGACACCAAGTTCCTTTTCGCTCGATCCAGTCTCATCAAGTTGGTGCGATGGAAGACCAAGTGCGTCTGAAATTTCTCCAAACGAGAAGAACGGAATTCCGGCAAACTTCATCTCGCGGCCGGACTTCAGAACCTCATTCACCAGGCCAGTTCCGATTCCGAACGCAAACTCCATTGCGTCCTGACCACCTCCCGTGCCCGCCGAAAGCTTAGCATTTTCCTTGTTTTGACCGTTCTGTGATTTAGCGGGGGGGTGCTCCACCTTGGTAACCTCAGCCTCGCCATCTGCATTCACGGAGTAATGTATAACATTCCCGTCCTTATCCGTTTCTTTGCAATCCTTCGTACATTCCTGTTTATTACTCGTTACGCAGCTGTCTGGCTTCGAGCAATCCTCGGCAGCGAATCCTGTGGGATCCGTGAGATTTGTCGGATTGTTGAGTACATAAGAATAACGATTGTAATTCTGTCCGTTTGTGGGATCTCCTATCAACGGGTCAGCAGTAACAAAGCGCCCGATCGAAGGATCATACAAACGCCCATTCATGTGCACTAGCTCTAACTGGTCTAACATCTCATGATTTGTAAAGCCGCGGTTGTCGATCACACCGTCGAGCTTGTCCGGCGTTGATTTTCCGTCAGTGCTCCGCCGCTTACCCCATGCATCGTACGCGAGTCGTTCATTCAAAGCACCGGACACATCACTGATGGCCACTGGACTTCCAAGCCGATCGGCATGAACCCAGTTCAACTCTGTTGGCGCAGTGCCCACATCAATCTCGACTCCTGCTCCAAACGGCCAATAAGTTTTCACGGTTAGGACGCCGCCCTTTGTTTCGGTAACTTGGGCACCACCATACACCTCAACGCTACCGTCACTTCGCGTTTGCCTTGTCCGCTGGTGTTCCGGGCCATACACGAAGCTGCTACTGATCGTGTCCTTGGTGATCACCAACGGCATATCGAAACTGCTCCACGTGTAGCTGCGCCCCTGCGGTGCGATCTTCATGTTGCCGTTAAGGTCGTACTCATAAATGCCTGTGTCGACCTGGCGAACAGCGTGTGGAAGAACCGATGCGTTACCTTGCGGGGGGTAGACATAGTTCACCCCGCCGACTCCAGCATCTCCCCCCGTTTTGCTCTTTAAGTTACCCGCGTCATCGTACGTGAACAACTGCTCTTGTATTCCTACCTTACTTTCCTTCAAGCGATTGAGCTCGTCGTACAGGAACGTCTCGGTGAACCCGTCCTCATCCCAGAACTGAGTACGCGAGCTTACATTGCCGATCCGGTCATACAAATAATTTTCCAACAACAGCTGGCGCCCAAACTTTGTGACAAGGATGGCATCCTCAAGCCAACTCGTGTTCCGATTGTACCCCCTAGTTTGTATCAGGCCGTTGCCCAACACAGTTTGGATCGGACGACTTGCCGCGTCCTGCAACTGGAGTTTCCACAACACGAGCGCGCCACGTTCAAGCCGCTCCAAGTAGCCGGTTTTGTTGTAACGGCTGTCAAAAACCTTGGCCCTGTCAGCGTTGCGCTGGTATGTAACACGTATTTGACGGTTCCATGGATCGTAGTCGGTAGTGGTCCGGAACGTTGCATTGGCAGTACCATCACCGATCATCTCAGTGACCAGACTGAGACGCGCGAGATCATCATATGTTTGAACTCGATCATAATCCTTAGTGCTGCCGGCTTGTGTATACGCCTCAATCAACTGGCCACAACTGTGGGTCGCCGCACACGTGGTTCCTTGCTGCTGGTCATAAACCCAGTGACTTTCCAAGTCAGTTTCGTAGCGGGCTGTCATTCGGCCAAGCAAGTCAAATCGGAAGGTCGTGCTTTGGCCGGCGGCCCTCTGCTTGGGACTGATTTGCCGCCACACTCGGCCCAGTGGGTCAACCTCGTAGACCACTCGACCCAAATTGGGGTCGAGGAGCTCTGTCTTGCGACCTAATTTATCGTACTTTAAAGTGATCACGTTCTTATTGGGGTCCTCTGTGCTGCTGAGACCACCAAACGCTTCGTAACCGAAGCTGGTTTTGACATCCGCGCCATCGGCAACCCGTTTTTGCACGACCTCGCGCAACTGGCCGAGCGCGTCACGCAATTCAACACGCTTCCTGCCGAGGGCGTTGGTCTGAATCTGCGTCAGTCCGCGATATTCCGTTGTCGTAGCCATTAGCGCGCCAGCAGTGTCGAAGGATTCAACACGTTTTGGGCGGTTTAAATCGTCATAGATACGACGGCTGCTTAACACTACTGAATCCGCGATAAATCGAGGGTGGTCTGCCTCAGCAAGACGGCCGAGGGCATCGTAACGCGAATCAGTAACGGTCATGCGTCCATCGAAGGTCCAGCCCGTATTACGCAGTACATGGCCGGCTTCGTCAGCATATGACACCTGTGGCACGGTGACGCGGTCTCCGCCATGGAACGAGTCAATGATGCTGGCAACGACCGCATTGGCTGGACAATCACGGCAGAACTTTTGGTAGAAACGGGTTTCATTGCCATCGGCGCGTTTTTCAACGCTGACTCGACCAAAACCATCGGCTTTCCAGAAGGTTTGCAAGCCATTCGGCCCCGTCGAGCTGCTTCGCGTACCACTATCCTCATAGTAGGTATGGGTCTCGGTTTGCTGCAGCGAATTCGTGAGCGTCGCTGCGAAGCGGCCGTTGGGATCGTATGCTACCTGTTCAACGCTCTGCATTACCTCGTTTGTCGCGGGATCAGACCAGGTTAAGATCTTGCTGTTGACCAGGCCGAAAGGATTGCGTGATCGGTCAAGCGTCGTCACAACCTTGTAGTTAACGTCGTCTGGCTCGACAGTTTGAACGTAAAGCATACCCTTAGCGTCGTAATCATTTTTGGACGTGCGTGGCAAACTCGGCGTAGTGGCAGAAGAATCACTTCTGCTGACGACGCTCTTCTTAGGCAAGCCGATGAACCAATTGCCCGAATCGTTCAGGTAGTCCGTCGTCGTAGTAGAGTTGAACGTGTACTTGTCATCAACCGTCGTTGTCGACTGCACATTGATGTTGCACCAGCCATCGCTGTAGGTATTAGCTGTGGTACTTGTAGCCAAAGCGTAACCTCCAAAATTCGAATTTTCTGGATCGCTAAGGTCCCGACGCACGGTAGTGCTTTGCCTCGTCACCGGGCAGACTGTAGTACTGCCATTTGCCTGTGCACGCAACTCGACGCCGTGCGCATGGACAGTGTTGGACAGCACTACACCGTTGCGATCGGTTACCGTGCTGGTTCGCGTCAACCCCAAATACGGCCAATCTTGGCGTCGTTCTGTTCGGGTGACTAGACCGCTCTGCTCATCGGTCGACTGAATCACTGCAAAGCCTGGCGAGCCCATTCCGGAAGCGTCGGTCGCAGGATCCTCAAACACATACGACGTCGTCGCCGTGTTGCCGCTGCCGGTACCAACCTTTAATTTTCCGACGATCTTGCCAGCGCCTCGGACAGCGCGTAGCGGGTAGGTCAAAGGACGATTGCCCGTTTGACGAACTATCCCGTTCACCACGCCATCGACGTACTCAACCTTAGCAGTAGCACCCAACCCATTGGTAACCTGATGGATCCGGTCTAAAGCCTGCCCGGTCGAAGCAACATCAATCGGAGCAAAAACTTCCCAGCCTGTGCCCGGCACCCATGCGCCGTTGACGTATCGACCGCTGTGGTAATACACCATCTGCGTGCGTCCAGTACCAAGCAGATCCATCGTATAGATGCGATCGCCTGGCAAGTCCGGGGAAGTGGCAGACGGCATGCTTAAACCAGGCCATGCACTGCAATTAATATTGCTGTCATTGGCGCTCTTGCCATTGGTACTGTCGTCACCTGTCACTCGGCACATTTCTACTGCAGTGCCCGGTTGTTTGCGTGATGGGAATGGCTGGGTCTCCATCGGTCGAACCATAATGGCCGCGACGCCATCGCCAACAAAGTCATCGACCGCATATATTTGGCGATAATCGTCACCACTGTATTTCTGACGTACGCCGCAGTCCAAACTTCTACCCGTTGACAGGCAGATGGTCGTTTCAGCTTTCTTCAAGTACATCGATCCATCAGCATTTCGGGCCTGCTGGAGCAATCCGAAAGCCAAGCTGCTGTAACCAGAGCCATTAAAGTCCGCGGATAAACCAGGCATGTCTTGCGCGTGATCGAAGACGTAGCCGGGACTTCCTTGGGTGTTA
>DASWMN010000077.1:0-3973 GCA_036399735.1 Telluria sp.
CGACAGGGACGACAGGGACGACCGGCACGGCAGGCGGCGTGCCGTCGCCTGGCTCGCTTGGGCGTGTCCCGTCGACGCTGGTGTCATTGACTGGTTCTGCCGGCGTCACCGGTGCCGGGGCAGGTGCCGGTGCTGGGGAAGGTGCAGGTGCAGGTGCCGGTGCTGCTGAGGGTTGCGGCGCTTGTGAGCCGCCACCACCGCACGCGGCCGCCAGGGAAATCGCCGCAAGCAGCGGCACGCATCGCATCAGACTCATTGAACACCCATCATGACAGTAGGTCGCATGACCTAAAAATGGGTGAGGATATATGCAATGTGGATGAATTGTCAATACAGAGGGTAAAAGAAAATGACCCGGTCGCGTGCGCGAGCGGGTCGTCGGATTTAAAGGATGCTGATTATTTCGATGCTGCTGGCGCGGCTTCTGCCTTGACGTCGGTCTTCACTTCAGCGGTCTTCTTTTCTGCTTTCGCTTTGTGCTTTGCCTTGGCTTTGACTGGCGCGGCTTTGGTGTCGACAGCGGCAGCTGTCTTCACTTCCGGTGCGGCGACTTTGGCGTCGGCCTTGACTTCTGCTTTGGCGGCAGGTGCGGCAACTGCGGCCGGCGCTGCTGCTGGCGTTGCCGCTGGTGCTGGCGTCTGGGCCAGTGCGGTGCCTGCGGCGAACAGGGTGGAGATCAGTGCGAGGGCGATTTTGTTCATTTTTTAGCTTCCTTCAAGTCGATATGTCCGGCAGCGTTTTTGCTGCCTGATGTTTGATACTGTTTCAGCGCGGAGCTGAAATTACTTGGCTGCTGGTGCGGCTTCGACTTTGACGTCGGCTTTCACTTCAGCGGCTTTCTTTTCTGCCTTGGCGGCCTTGTGCTTCGACTTGGCTTTTACCGGCGCGACTTTGGTGTCGGTAGCTGCTGCTGCTTTGACTTCTGGCGCTGCGACCTTGGCGTCTGCCTTGACTTCGGCCTTCGCTGCAGGCGCTGCAACGGCGGCCGGCGCTGGAGTTGGCGCTGCGGCTGGAGTTTGTGCCATGGCGGTAGCGGCGAACAGGCTGGAGATCAGGACGAGGGCGATTTTGTTCATGTTGTACTTCCTTCAGGTCGTTGTATCCGGGAGCGTTATTGCTGCCTGGTGCGCAAATAACGCGGCCCGGTTTCAATCGGTAGACAGCCGTTACAACTCTTACAAATCGCCGCGTCCCGCACATCAACGCTTAATAATAGTAGCGGGTCTTGGCCGTCCATTCGCTCTTGGGGAACTGCTTGTGCAGGAATTCGAATGCCTGCTTCGAGTACTTTGGCGGCGCCGTCTCGGGGGCGCCAGCAGTGCATTCGTTACGCGTCGAGGCGATCAGGAAGTGCAGCGCTTTCGGCGCTTCCGGATCGGCCTTGTTCAGTTTGGCCCATTCGATCGCCTGTGGAATCAGATAGGAACTGCGGCGCGGCAGTTTGCGCAGCTGTGCCTTTTCCTTTTCGACTTCGGCGCGTTCTTCGGCCGTCAGGAAAGCCGGTGAAATCAGATCCATGCCATCGTCGCCTGCCACGCCGCCGTAGCACGCCCAGTAGTCGCTCATGCCGTAGGACTTATCGTCCTTGCCCACGTGCGGCACCAGCTCGGCCGCGTTGGCCAATATCAGCAGGGCCGCGTCGCGCTTGGCCTCCGGCGTAGCCGCCTTCTTGTAGCGCTCATACAAATGGCGTGTGGTGGCGCGCGTGGCCGCCACTTCGTCGGTAACGCCATCGGCAATGGCGTACTGGCCCAGCAGCACCGCGCGGGTCCAGATCATGTCGGCGGTGCTGGCCTTTTCCGCTGCCGGGAGCGTTGGCTTCAGGCGCACCAGCGTCGACAGCGGCAGATGCAGTTCCAGGTGCGCGCGCAGATCGCTGTCGAACATCGGGACCGCCGGTTTGGCCTGTTCCGCCGCGGCGCCAGGCTCTGGTTCGGCCGGCTTGCGCGGCGCCGCTGCCAGCGCAGCTTCGGCGCTTGGGGCGCTCACCATCTTCAGGCGCAGCAGGCGGTTGCGGGTCGAGACCGCGCCGGGGGCCTTGAGCAGGGCAGTCACGATCGTGTCAGCGTCTTTGGCCTTGCCGTCGGCAAGCGCCATGCGCGCCAGGTGGTATTGCAGCGAGACGTAGGCCGGCGAATCTGCCTTGACTGCTGCGGCAGCCTTGCGCTCGGCCGCTGTCAGGTCGCTGCTGCGGGCATTGGTCAGCAGGGCGACCAGCCATACCGTTTCATGTCCCTTGTCCCACTGGGCGCGGGCCACGGTCAGTGCGTCACTGCGGCGCTTGGCCGCTTCGCCACCGGCGTCGCTGCTGTACGGATCCACCGCGCCAGCCTGCATCGCGCCGATCCACGCCGTGACCGGGTCCGAGGCGGTGGCCAGTTTGTTTTCAAATCCGTCCATCAGCACCAGGTAGTCGGTCAGCATTTGCGCAGTGGCGGCGTTGACCGGGTCCACTGCAAGCGCTGCTGACAATTCACGGCGCCGTTCCTCCGGACGCAGACGCACGTCGATCCAGCTGACCAGCGCCTTGGCCGGCGCGTAACTGGTGCCGATGGCGGCCATTTCGGTACGGGCCTGGCCCAGACGTTCCTTGAACACGCGCTTGTCCGCTTCGGATTCCGGCGCGCCCGGCAGCGCCGTTGCGCTGCGAATCAGGGCGCGCGCAGCGAGGTATTTGCCCAGCGGCTGCCAGGGCGACGCGCGGTCGCCGGCGATCGCCAGGAACTGGGTGCGCGCGTCGGTGTAGCGGCCGGCGTAGAAGTGAGCGGCCGCGCGCTGATACGCATGGTCCTTCTGCAGCCACAGTGGCGCCTTGGCCGGCAGGGCCGGCGGCTGGATCAGAGGCCGTACCAGCGGCAGCTTGTCCTGCGCGCCTTGCGGCAGGGTGGGGCTGCAATTGGCGAATACGGCGTCCTGGTTGGCCAGCCATACCGCGGCCAGTTGCGGCCCGCCCTGGGCAATGCGCTGCGCCAGTGTTTTCGCGGCCCGGTCAAAGGCGTCCGACGGGCAGTTGAAGATGGTGTTGAAGTTGCCTACTTCGGCCGCGATGCCGATTTCAACCTCGGGTGCGCCTTTGATGGCCAGGCGCGCTTTCTTCCAGGCGGCGATGCCGTTTTCGTCGTCACTGGAAAATTCCCATCCGCCTGGCCGCTCGCCGACATTGAAACCATCGACCTTGAGCGTGGCCAGCTCCGCCTTCGACAGCGCGCGCCCGGTCAGGGCGCGATAGGCCAGGAAGTGATACACGCGCCAGTAGGAAGGCACCACCACGCCAAGACGGCCCGCAGCATAGTCCTGCAGCTCCGGACTGGCCACGTAATGCTCGGGCATGAACATGTTCGGCACGTAGCCGTCGCCGCCGCTGGCGTGCAGACTGCCGGAAAACGAGAACAGGCCGATCGCCATCAGGGCGGAGGCGCAGCGCAGGAGTGAAGGTCGAAGCATGTGATTGGTCCCAGGGTTGCAAAGTCATTGAATGCGGCGCCACGTGGCCTGGTCCCAGGCACGGGGCGAGAAAAAATAGCGGCGCCCGGCGCGGGCCGTGATCGGCGCTTCGTCGGTTGCCATGCCAAGCGCGGCGCTGCAGCGCGGCCGGGTGAATGCGCCATGGTCGGCCAGCAGGGCGCGGATGCGGGCGTCGTCGTTGGCCATGCGGAAGGCCATCGGCACGATCTCGTCCGCGTTAAGGCCGGCCATCCAGTAGTCGCCGGCGCACCAGGAGGCCAGCGCCGTGACGGAAAGCGCCACGTCGGGCGCAAGGCGGCGCCGGATCTCGGCCACCACCGCGCGCAGGAACGGGCGCTGCGAGGCGCGCACTTCAAAATCAAGCTGCACCACGCGCGACGCACTGCGCCGCGCCTGGTCGAGTACCTGTTCGACGATCAGATCGCGCTGGGCCGCATCGAGCGTCGGCGGCTGGCGCCAGGAGGCGTCCACGTGCACCATCGGCACCACGGCGGTGCCTGGCGGGACC
>DASWMN010000078.1:0-14806 GCA_036399735.1 Telluria sp.
ACCTCAAGTATTTAGCGTGCATGAACGCGAGGTCCACGAGCCTTCGTTTGATGAATTCATGCGCAGAGCGAACGAAGGCACGTCCCAGCATGATGAACGACAACAGAACATTCACAGCGCGTTTCTTGCGTTTCGCGCATCCATCACAAAGGAAAATGCCAGCGAACTTTTGGAACAATTTTCCTTGTATGAATTTTCAAGTCTGGTAAATATTGACCCTGCAAGATCAAGAAGATGGTGTGAGAATTTGCTCGCTGTCCCTGACGAGAAACATTTACGAGCAGCAAGAAATTTAGCTTTGCTCTTGGCGAGCGAAGTTTCAGGCCACGAACCAAATCTGGCGGTTGAGCTGTTTGAAAAATTCGCGCCAATACGTCCTCTTGTACGCTCCCTTTTTGGCCGTTCAGGCATTGAGCTTGCAGAAATTACCTTGTGGTCTTTTGCGGAGAGTGATGAAGTCAATGAGCTGCGTTTCAGGCGGCTGGATAGCGTCACGAACAACGCTGATCTTGCACGTGTAGTCTGGGCCGCTCTATGGGTTGAGAAGCCGGAAGAAATAAAGAAGTATATTGATGCGAAGCTGACTTCTGAGTGGCCTGTTGCGCAAGCGCGCGGCATAATGGTGGCTGGTCTAATGGGCGAAAGCCAATACAGCGTCGACGTTATTGAGCGATTCACCAATTTACCTGGTTTTCTTGGTGACACCCAACGGCAAGCATTGGAGCTCTACCAGCGCCACACCTGGGCCATGCACTGGCTGCGAGCAATGCAAAATGCTTCGTCTGCAGAGGAATTTTGGCGTGCTGCGGTGCTCTATCGCAAAGTAGTTGACGGGCGTATCGACGCCTTAGCTCGATCTACTGGCCCAGTGACGTCCATTTTTGATACATACTGGCCAAGCACAAATCGACAACTCCACAACCGATTTAATAAGTTAGGCGACGATTGGAAAAAGCGGCTTTTGGGGGATGAAGCACCCACGCCCGTTTTCGTATAAAACTGGCTTCACTGCGCTTCGGTCTTTTGAAAATCGGTGCGCAACAGCAGGGACATGATCGGGCTTGTAAATGAAGAAACCTGTTGCGTCCTTGCTGAATAGGTACGCAACAGTGCCCTTAGTTTTTAGGCGCAACGGCAATCTGGGACACTTTGAGGTTCTGCACAGTATCTGTATAGAAAATGCACGCAACACCCTTCCCGAAGTACCAAGATTGCGAAATTTCGACACGATGCATACTCGAACCAATTGAGAGCAACTGGGCGCGCCTAAGCATGTGCCTAATGCGACGGATTGGAACTACCGCTTTCTCGGGAGCTGATTTTTGCGAATCGATCCAGCACATCTGGTACCAGTTTTTCCGCAAATCCAGCGATGAACGACCATAAAAGCAATTTCGCCAGATCAATTGACAGGGTCGGTGCCAAACCGCGCAACCAGACTTGCGAGTTTGGATCTGTGACCTGCTCATGACCAAACTTGGGCATGATGTCGCCGATAAAAATGCTCCCGGCGATTTTCGATACGAAGACAAGGTATAGGACGATCGCGAATACGCCACCGGCCACAATCGACAGTTGAATGCCTGTGATCCCGGTTTTGATCGCCATCAGGCGCACCACAGGGTCCGCATCCGACGCGGCGATGTCATTGAAGGCTCTAGTGCGACGCGAAATACTGATTACCGCGCCCAGTACCCCCATATAGGCCGTTAGAAAAATCGTGCACAGCGCATGTGTCAGTTCTGGCTTAAGAAGCGAATACGTACCTACTAAGTGAAGCACGATGATCACAAAGGTCGTGAAAACGAAACCGAACGAAGCCCATCGCAAGAGTATTTTTTTAAGTGACCTGAACCCCCGCTCAAGCAAAATTGCATTGAGTTGATACCAATATCCGCCGCGCATCATGTCGGTGACTTCTGCACGTAGAGTTTCGTCGTCGTTGCGGTCCATAAACTCTGCGAATGATTCGACAGGCTTATCTCGGGAGAGCTTCAGATTACTTTCCCACACGCTTTGCGATTTCGCACGCAGTGCCGGCAAAGGCAGAATCTGCGTCAAGGCCAGGTCGAGACCCCATACTTCCTGCAGTGTTGGCGTGTCGTGCTGCGACTCAAAGCGTTTTTCGAGCGTCGCAACGTTATCATCGAATGCCTTGAATTCGGCAGCAAGCAAGGCAATGTGCTTGGGATCGACGCCGCGCCGCTCTGCTTTGACAAGCATGAAATAATCCCAACCGTAGTCGTCGCGTTTCGCTTTGTACCGCTGCCATTTGCGGCGCAAGGACTCATTTCGCTTCGCTTCCTGCCATTGCGTGTCGATGTGCTCTGGCGCATGTTTCGTCTCTTCAGAACCATGTTCAAATGGTTTTTCAGTGCCCATGACCGTCTCCCGTACGCGCAACGCATAGGTGTATCCGTTTCTTGACCTTCCTTTAATTTATATGATATTTCTGCTACCAATTGCTCACATTGTCACTATCGGCAAATACCTCGCCAAGGCGATACACCAGCCTCAGCGCATGCCCGCAAGCGCCGACTTGGCTCTGGCAATATGCAGCTTCTTGTAGCTGTCGATCAGGCGATGATGCCTGTCCAGACCTTCCAGTTTCATGCTGGTCGGCGTCAAACCAGAGAAACGCACGCTGCCGTCCAACGAACCCAGCACAGCGTCCATGCGTGGATTACCGTACATGCGGCGGAAATTGACGACGTAGTCGTCCATCTCCAGTTCCTCGTCCAGCAGCACCTCGAGCGCCACATTCATCGCTTGATAGAACAGGCGGCGCTCGGCCGTGTTGTCGTTGTACTGCAGGAATGCGCCTACAAGTTCGTGCGCCGGCTCGAACTGCTGTAATGCCAGATGAATCAGCAGTTTCAATTCCTGGATCGTCAGCTGGCCCCAGTCCGTATTTTCGTCAAATTCGACGCCGATTAAAGTGGCAATCTCGGTGTAATCATCGAGTTCACTGTCTTCCAGGCGCTCCAGCAGTGCTTCCAGAGCCGCATCGTCCAAACTGTGCAGATTCAAAATATCGGCACGGAATGCCAGCGCGGCGTTGGTGTTATCCCAGATCAGGTCATCCACCGGATAAATTTCCGAATAACCAGGCACCAGTATCCGGCACGCGGTCGCGCCAAAATGGTCGTAGACCGCCATGTAAGCCTGTTTTCCCATCGACTCGAGAATGCCGAACAAGCTTGCCGCTTCTTCGGCGTTCGAATTTTCGCCCCGGCCGGAGAAATCCCAGTCGACGAATGCGTAATCGGCTTTCGCGCTGAAGAAACGCCACGATACGATACCGCTGGAATCAATGAAGTGTTCGACGAAGTTGTTTGGTTCGGTCACGGCGTGACTGGCAAACGTTGGCGCCGGCAAATCGTTGAGCCCCTCGAAACTGCGTCCCTGCAGCAGTTCGGTCAGGCTGCGTTCCAGCGCGACTTCCAGACTTGGGTGCGCGCCGAACGAGGCAAACACGCCGCCTGTACGCGGGTTCATCAGGGTTACGCACATGACCGGATAGGTGCCACCAAGCGACCCGTCTTTCACCAGCACCGGGAAACCTTGTTCCTCCAGGCCGGCAATACCGGCCACGATGCCCGGGAAGCGCGCCAATACCTCCTGCGGCACGTCGGGCAAGGTGATTTCCCCTTCAATGATTTCGCGCTTGACCGCCCTTTCGAAAATCTCCGACAAGCATTGCACCTGCGCCTCGGCCAGCGTATTCCCGGCACTCATGCCATTGCTGACAAACAGGTTTTCGATCAGGTTGGACGGGAAATACACGACCTCGCCATCCGATTGGCGTACATACGGCAGCGAACAGATACCGCGCTCCACATTGCCGGAGTTGGTGTCGTACAGGTGCGAGCCGCGTAACTCACCGTCGGGGTTGTAGATCTCCAGGCAGTAAGGATCGAGAATTTCCTTCGGCAACGCGTCCTTGCGGCCTGGCTTGAACCAGCGCTCGTTGGGGTAATGGACAAATTCCGCGTTGGCGATGTCTTCGCCCCAGAACACGCCTGCATAGAAGTGATTGCAATTGAGGCGCTCGATATATTCGCCCAGGGCCGAGGCCAGCGCGCTTTCCTTGGTCGCGCCTTTGCCATTGGTGAAACACATCGGCGAGTGGGCGTCGCGGATATGCAGCGACCACACATTCGGCACGATATTGCGCCACGAGGCGATTTCAATCTTGATGCCCAATCCGGCCAGAATGCCGGACATATTGCCAATCGTTTCTTCCAGCGGAAAGTCTTTGCCGGGAATGAAGGTGCCGCCTGCCTTCGATGGATTCAGGGTCAGCAAAGCTTGCGCATCGGCGTCCAGATTCTCGACCTCCTCAATCACGAACGCCGGTCCGGCTTGCACCACTTTTTTCACGGTACAACGGTCGATCGAGCGCAGGATGCCCTGGCGATCCTTGTCGGAGATATCGGCAGGCAGCTCGACCTGGATCTTGAAAATCTGCTGATAACGGTTTTCAGGATCAACAATATTATTCTGCGACAGGCGGATATTCTCCGTCGGGATGTTGCGCGTGTCGCAGTACAACTTCACGAAATAAGCCGCGCACAGTGCCGATGACGCCAGAAAATAGTCGAACGGGCCAGGCGCCGAGCCGTCGCCCTTGTAGCGGATCGGCTGGTCGGCAATGACCGTGAAATCATCGAATTTGGCTTCCAGGCGTAGCTTATCGAGAAAGTTGACTTTAATTTCCATGGGGGATGTCCAAAATTGGTCGCAAAATGATCTGGGCTCTATTATACGGAGCCGCTGTCGCCCAACGCTGAACGTTTTTTCCTGCCTGCGCCCTATTCCCCCAACGATGAATCGTTTCAAGCGCCGTGCTGCAGGGCGTCGCGCAGGATCACCCGCATGAGCTGCTGCGGCTTCTTCGCCACCGGCGCCTTTGCTTTAGCCAGATAGTCGCCGATCCGCGCATCGTTAAAGTCGGCGTCGCCTTCTTTTTTCAGCTTGATTGACAACTGCACGATATCGGCCAGGATGGCATCGCTGATCTTGTCCTCGGCGCTGTCTCCACGTGATGTTGAGGTGCCGACAAAGCGCCCTGCCCGCTCTGCACCGAGCGCCTCCCGCTTGGGGACCTTCATAAGCTCACGCACGGCTTCCAGTTTGGCCTTGTACAGCTGGGTCAGCTGGATCTTGTTTCCATCCGTCAGATCTGGACTGGCGAACAGTTGCTGGGCGCAGGTCACCATCAGGCGGTCCGCCTCTTCCAGATGCATCGCGATCATTTTGGCGCGCGCTTCCTGCCAGGTTTTATGGAAAGGCATGGCGGTGTAATCGCTGCGCGTGGCTTGATGCTCGATCTTGATCAGGCAAAAATCAGCGGCATCGAATGCGCGCTTGCTGTTGCCTGTGACCTCGAACAACTGGTCGTCCTCGATGACCAGAACCGCGTCGCGCAAGGTGCCGGCCTCGGCGGCGATGAAGGCAATATGCCCGGGTTGAGGGCGTGCCTGTTCACCCACGGCCTTCTGCTCGGCCAGCAGGCACTTGGGTTCGGCGTCGCCCAGGCACTTGAGTGCTTCGCCGGTCAGCTTGTCGGCCATGCGCAGATAACTCGACAAGCCGGCCACGTCGACGCCATCGAAAATTTTCTCGACGATGCTGAAGATCGACTTGCGCCAATCCTTCAGCGGGATCTGGCACAGGCTGACCAGCAAGGTGACGTCGCCCCCGGTAAAGGGCGTCGGCCCCAGTACCAGTTGATTCTTGAACTTGATGCGAAAAACGCCGCTGATGCCGGCCTGGGCCAGCTCGGCCACCTTGCTGCTGCTCACAAAGATGGGATGCCTGACCTGGCTGCCATCGTACAAGTAAGACGAAACGAACAGCGCGGCCGGTGCTACTTCGGTCAGCCAGCGGCGGTCGTCCGTCAGGCGCATTTCGCACAGGCGGATCTGGAAATAGCCGTCGCCGTCGTCATCGGCGAGCCTTGCATCTGGCGCTGCCGGAAACATGCGCGTCAGGTGTTCGGCGGCTGGTCGATGTTTGACGTAGTTCCCGACGTCAAGTTCCAGCAGATCGCGCAGGCCGCTCCAGTTCATTGCTGTCTCCTTGCAAATCAGTTCGGTAACTGGCACTCCATCGATTGCATGAACAGCAAGGGTGCCGTCCAGATCGAATTTTTAGGATTTGCCTGGTGCAGCTTTGCCTTGGCCCGCATATGGGCGTATTCCAGAAAACCGCGCTGGGCCGATGGCGCCGTCGAATCCTGGAACAGTTCGGAATAGAAGGCTTCGGAAAACGATGCGGCAATATCGTCCGGTATCGGCCAGGCGTAGCCGGCAACTGCAGGGATATTCCGTTCCAGCAGTTTCATCACGAAACGTGGGTGCGCACTCAGGCAGCTATTGAGGAACACAAACTGCGCCATGTTCGCGGCCCGGCCAAACTGGTCGACACTGAGGATGTCGCCCGCGTCCGGCCCCATGACGAGATAGCCTTCGCCGTCGCGCGCGAAATCGGAATGGCCTGTGTAGTGAATCAGTTGCCAGCCCCCCTGCTCCAGCGCCTTGAGCACGAGCGGGCCAAAACCGCCGTTCGGGTGCTCGCTCTGGCGCAGCACTTCGACGGTGGACAGACCGAATTTTTCGCGATTCCTGCTCAGGTAGCTGGTGATCCACGCGACCTCATCCTCCGCGTGGGAGAGTGCCGGATAGCGGCTGACGCGGCCGGCGCTCGGCGCGGCAAACTCGTCGGTGCAGCCCTGAATCACCAGGCAGCGCACGCCGTTTTCTCGGCTGGCCCGGTCTTTGTACAGCGGCAATCTGTCACTGCGCGAGCAGAAGCGCCGGAATATCGGGCTGCGCAGCATCCACAGATCTTCCTTCTGCTTGCTGCCGCGCAGCGGTCGCGCCATGGTTTCCACCAGCAAGTGGCTGGTGCGGTCGTCGACCTGGAAGCGAAAGCGAAGGGCTTCGATCTTGTTCCAGCCCGACGTGCGGGTGCAGATTTCTTCGCCCAGGCCCTGGCTGTTCGAATTGTCCTCAAGGATGCAGCGATAGATGTCGCGCCCCAGCCGACGAATCAGCTCGCCTGCCAGGCCCTGTGCGTCGGACCGGGTGGCGCCCACTAGTTCGGAATGAAACAGCAAGGTTTCCAGATCGTCCGGCGGAATCACGATGGTCCCGCCCTCTTCCTTGCCTTCGCCATTTTTGCCGTGCAAATGCCAGCAAGAACCGGTTCCGGTACCGGTCAGGGTGATGTCGACGTCCAGGAAATGGTGCCGCCCTTCCCGCGTGTTAATTTCGCCTTTGACCATTTCGCGTATGGCGGCCGGCAAGGCCCGCGCCACATCCATGATGGGCAGCAGGCGCGCGTTGGGCATGCCTTCGAGCGCTTCAAAACAGCGCGCGCTGGGCTGGGCCGCGAGGAAGATGCAAGGTGGCAAAGTGCCGTCGGGGAAATTGCGCCGCAAAAAGTCGATCGAGACCGGCGCGCTGCGGTCCATATCGCTGGGGGTGTTCTTGTCCAGGGGGACATTGCAGCGGCAAATGATCAGGTTAAAACCTGCGGTCCCGTTGCGCCGCAGGGCGCTATTGGCGTCTTCCAGGTGCTGGGCGAAAACGTATTCGCCGGAAAGTTCCTTGACCGCGAAGCCGCCGAACAGGGCGCCGAATTCGGCGTCGTCGTAAATGACTAATGTACGCATTCCCGGGCTCCCTGTTCAGTAAAGAGGGGGAACGCGATCTCCATCCGGCATTGCTGCTCGAAGTCGCAGCAATACCTGCCCCCGTATTTTTGAGCGATACGCTCGATCACGCTATTTCCCAGCAACAGATCGCTGATCGACTTGCGCCGCCAGCGATCCATCGCATCGGGCTCATCGTCGAGCGCCAGCGCCGGTATCCAGTCGCCCTGGACCGTAAAGCAAGCCATGTCGTCCTGTCGCTCCAGCCGGATGTTGAGCATTTTGGAAAGCGGGCGCGAACGCACCCCGAAGGCGATAAACGATTCGATACAGAACTGCAGGTCATCGAACAGCACCGCCACTGGCACCGCCTCGTTCGGCAGTACGGGATTTAAGCATTCGATCATATTGCGCGGCAATTCTGCCAGGGTCACGTGCACGGCTTGCAGCATGTTCGCATACGGCCGGCTCACGATCCTGTGTTCCGCAGCGGAAAGCCGCATCAGCCGCTCCAGCGGTAAATCTGCGCGCGCCAGCTGGCGCGCTACTTTTTCGATGGCGTCACGCGTTTCCGGATTTTCCTGCACCGACAGTTGCAGCCAGGTCGCAGCGAGCGCCAGCGGGACCCTGCCCTCCATGGCAGCCTGGCGGAACACGACTTTCAATTCGTTCAGGCGCTGCACTTCCTTCTGGGAGGTGAGATCGCTGGCCACATACACCAGGCCGCCAAGTTGTTGCGGCATGGGCGAGACGGCCAGCGATACACTGAGCTGACGCCCGTCGTCGCGCCGCAGCAGCAATTCGGTGGCACTGGCCTGTTTCCGGTAGCGCCAGATTTCCCGTTCCTGCTTGTCATGAATGAATTCGACGATGGAACGGCCGATCAGTTCTTCCTGCAGTACGCCCAGCAGTCTGCTGGCCGCCGGATTGGTCGAGCGGATGTCGCCATTCAGATCGGTTTCGAAGACCGCGTCGGCGATGGCTTTTAGCACGGCATCCTGCATCCCGATCATTGCCGAGCGCGCCAGCACACCGCCCGCTTCGCTGGACAGGATCTTGAGCAGATCGATTTCTTCGGTGGCAAACGCATTCTCCAGATGCGACTCCGCGTTCAAAACCCATTTCAGGCCATTACCCGCAATGGCGATCGCCAGTTCGGAGCCGGCCGCAGCTGCAGCAGGAAACACACCGCTGCCGCGGGTGTGTTCCATCACCACCGGCTTGCCGCTCAGTGCCGCGCTGGACATGGCTGCGCCGCGCTGCGGCGCACTCTCGAGCAATGGCGCATCGAGCAAGGCCAGCACGCAGTTATCTGGCAGACGCGGCGTTGCCGGGTGGGCGGCCTGGCAAATCAGGCGCAATTGCTGGGCTTCGGCCTGGAAAATTGACACGTGATCCCATCCGTAGCTGCTTTGCAGGCGCTTGACCAGCGTGTCGGCCACCTTGAACACATCATCCGAGTTTTTGCTGACCTGGCGGATCAGTTTCAGCGCGCTTTGATGCAGCTTGCGCTGCTCCCGGTTGAGCGCTGCAACCACGGCCTCGGCAATCGGCATCCCCATGAACAGCGCCAGCGCATGTTCGTCGTAGCGGCCGTCGACCAGGGAATCGAGCGCAACAAAGCCGATGATGCGATTGCCTCGCGTGATCGGTAAACTCAAAATCTGCCGCACGCCAGAATCGAAAAAGGCACGGCAAGTGGCATCGCGGGCGATCAAGTCCTGGTAATGCGGTTCGGCGCGCATGTCGTCGACCACCAGCACCTGCGGCACGTACTGATCCAGTGTTTCCAGGATAAAGGGCGGCATCGGCCACCAGCGGAACGGATATTTGGCGCTACCGCGCGCATCGGTCGAGTAAACCGTGCGCAGGTGCTCGCGGCTCTGACTGACCGCGGTGACCCGGAATTCATCGAATTCGATCACGCTGCGCAATTGCTCGACCACGCGCGCAAACAGGGCTTCGTTCGTCCTGCTCAGCTCAATGGCCTGGTGGATGCCAGAGCGCGCGTTCTCAAGGCGCATATCGCGCAGCAACACCAGGGAGCCGGTCACCTCCCCGTCCGGCCGCGCGTCGGGCACCGCGTGGACGCAGATGGGAATTGGCTTGGCCGCCGGGCCGTCATGCGGGCGCCGGAACACGGTCTGGTAGACGGCCGACTTGCCGTCCAGCCGTTCGGCCAGTTGCTGTTTAATGAAGCGCAATTGCTCCGTGTCAGGAAACAGCAGGGCGAGATCGACGTGTTCGCCGTCATGCACCCCCAATAATTCCAGCCCGGTCTGGTTCGCGTAGGTCATGACCCCGCTGCGGTCGAAGCGCGCGACGGCCGTTCCGACCTGCCTGAATGCCTCCTGGTTGAGGGGAATATCGGGAAGCATGCGACTCTCCTGGCGGCGGATACAAGGCGTAAAACGGCGGGAACCAGCAGTCAATGTAGTCGAAATTAACACGTTTAAATACGCAGAAAGTAACGATGACCTCGCGCTGCCGCAGGTCGGGACTTTTGTACTGCCAGACCCATCAGAAACCCGGCGGTTTTATCGCAGCTTGCCCCGTGACATGCCCCTTGCCGCCGTCCTGGCGTGGTTTTTTCGCCTTGCGCTAGACCGCCTTCGCCTTGCTAGCCCGCTTCGCTGCCGCCGGCTTGACGTTCAGCGCCGCTGCCGCGCGGATCAGCACCTTGAACGCGGCCGCATCGATCTGCTCGCCTTCGTGGATGTCGATCGCACGGCGGGCATTGCCATCGAGGCTGGCGTTGAACAGGCCGGCCGGGTCGCTGACCGAGGCGCCTTTCAGAAACGTCAGCTTGACCGCCGCCTTGTAGGTTTCTCCCGTGCAGATGATGCCGTTGCTGGACCACACGGGCGTGCCCATCCATTTCACTTCTTCCACGACTTGCGGCACGGCCTCGTGGATCAGGGCCCGCACCCGGCTCAGGGTGCTGCCGCGCCAGTCGCCCAGCTTTTCGATCTTCTGGTCGATGAATTGCGAAGGTGGCTGGCCGCCCGCTGCATCTGCCTGCTTCATGTTGTCCTCCCGGTCAATGGATCTGATCAGCCTTGGTTTTTCAGCAGCTGCTCAAGGGAATCGAGCATGCGCGTCCAGCCAAATTTGGCGCCCTGGTAGGCCTGTTCCTGATCCGTGCGGAATCCGCTCTGCGCCATGAGCAGCAAGGTGCCCTGCGCTGTGGGGGCAAGTGTCCACGTGACCACACTGTCCAGTCCCATCGCGCGCCAGGTGTACGACAAGCTGCGCTGCGGGTCGATCTCGGTCACTTCGCATGCGACCGTGCCCCAATCGGCGCGGAACTCAAACTGCTGGCCGGGCGACGGGACAAAGTTGTTCTTCATCAGCCATGCCTCAAGCAGATGAGGCTGGGTCAACGCGCGCCACAGTTTTTCTGGGGGATACGGAAAGATGCGTTCAACCACCACGGTGCGCGTCTGTAATGTCGTCTGGTTCATTGGTCCATCCTTTTCAGTAGATCGTCGAGGTCGTCGAAACGGCTTTCCCAGAACCGGGTCATCTGCGTGGTCCAGTCAGCCAAGGGGGCGAGCGCATCGCGGCGCGCGCTGTAGTGGGTCTGGCGGCCCGCGTGGCGGTCCACCACCAGCCCTGCTTCTTTCAGCACAGCCAGATGCTTGGAGACCGCCGGCTGCGATACCTCGGTGTGCGCAGTCAAGGTGCCCACCGTTTGCTCGCCGCCGCTGCAGAGCTGCTCGAACAGAAAGCGCCGTGTCGGATCAGCCAAAGCGCGGAACAATAAATCACGGGAGGGTTGCATCGAATTCCATCACCAAGCAGTTATGAATTAAATATAACCCAGTAGTTATGAGTTGGTCAAGTGGAAACGAAGTGTTGTACGCTGTTCCCGCAAATACACTCGGATACATCTGCATGCTATTAGTTGCCGAATATAAACAGTAGAATGGTATCAACTGTGAAATGTTCAATATCATAGTGTGACCTTAAGCGACGGAGAAAAGATGACCGCAGTAAGTAAATTCAGTTTCAAGGCTGTACTTGCATGTATGTTTCTCGTGGTGGCCTCGGGCCAGACGCTGGCGGCTGTCGATGCCGGCGGTGTGAAGTACGAGGACACGATGGCGCTGGGGGGCAAGGAACTGGTGCTGAATGGCGCAGGCGTCCGCAACAAATTCGTCGTCAAGGTCTACGCCGCCGGCCTGTATCTGGCGGAAGCGCAAAGTACGGTGGATGGGGTGCTGAAGGTCGACGGTCCACGCCGGATGCGTCTGGTGATGCTGCGCGATATTTCAGCCGAGGATCTCGGTAGCGCCTTCATGGTCGCCCTCGGCCAAAACACGAACGAACAGGAAATGGCGAAGATCGTCACCCACGTCAGCAAGTATGGCGAAATGTTTGGTCAGGTCAGTTTCTTGCGCCGTGGCGACATCATCGACACTGACTGGATTCCAGGCGTGGGCAACCAGTGCTTCGTGAACGGCAAAAAAGTCGGGCCGAACATCCCCGATCCGCTGTTTTATAACGCGGTGCTGCGGATCTGGCTTGGCGACAAACCGGTCGATCCTGCCCTCAAGGCCAAACTGCTGGCCCCGGCGAAGAAATAAAGCAATAACGCAAGGGATGGCAACGCCATCCCTGTGCGCCGGCCCTCAGTGCAGGGCCGTGACGGCGTAGCCTTTTTCGGCAATCTGCTCGCTCAGATGGTCGATGTCGTAGTCCTCAATCTTTTCGGCGTCGTCTTCGACTTCGACCGCCCTCGCCTCCACTTCCCAATCCGTATTGGTCGCCTCATTCGGGATATTGCGACTTTCAGGCACAGCAAGGTAGGAAAACTTGCCATCGTGTTCGGCTCGGCGGTAGATATCAAGGCGCATGATGAATCCTGGGTCAAAGGTGGACGGATCACTTTACTGTTGGCGACGCCTGACGTCTGTTAGTTGGCCAACATTGGTGACAGCGGACAAGCGGCACGGCTGTTGTAACGATCAAAATAAGTTTGTTACTTTGTGTGTATTTCTTCTCAGACAGGACTAATATTAATCTCATCAGTAAAACTTTTGGGAGACAAGCATGTCCATCGCGTCCCTGTTTGGCAAACTGAAGCTGTGGCAAACCTTTCTGATCCTGAGTTTGCTCGGGCTGCTACTGGCCAGCATCCCTACCTATTTATACACCAAAGAAGCCAGCAAGGCGCTTGACGCTTACGTCGGCGAACGGGACGGACTACCCGCCGTGACTGCTGTTCTCAAGGCGGTCCAGCTAAGCCAGGAGCACCGCGCGCTGGCCGCGCTTGCCCTGAACGGCATCGCTGGCGCCGAGGCGCAGCGCGCGGCAAAACAGGCGCAGACCGATGCTGCTTATGCCGAGCTCGATCAACGCATTAAAAGCACCGGCAGCGCGACACTGGCGGCGACCTGGGCAGCGCCGCGCCAGGAGTGGGAAGTGCTGCGTGCCGCCATCGGTGGCAAGCGCCTGAGCGCGCCGCAGAGCTACGCCGCCCACGTCCAGTTGCTTGCCAAGATGTTGAAGCTCAATGAGCTGACCGGCGACCAGTACGGCCTGAGCCTCGACCCCGACAAGGATACCTATCAACTGATCCAGGCTATTTATTACCACCTGCCGGCGCTGACCGAGGACCTGGGCCAACTGCGCGCGAGCGGCGCGGCCCTGCTTGCCAAAAAAACGGCATCGCCGGAGGAAAGGCTGGCAATATCAGCCAATATCGCCCGTGTGAACGAGCGCGTGACACAAACGACCAACGCTTTCGGCAAAGCAGCACGCGACAATGCGGGCATCGCCACCCGGCTCGGGCCTTTGATGCGCGAAGCGAGCGCGCAGGCAAAGAACTTGACCGAGCTTGCACAAACCGGGCTTGTCGCACCGGAAGCGCTGGCAGCCGAGCCAAACCAATACGTGGCGCAGGCCACCCAGGCCATTGAAGCGCAATTTAAACTCATCGAGGGCACGCGCGCCGACCTTGGCGCCATGCTCGAAGAAAAAATCGACGCCTTCCATAAGACCCGCTGGAGCATGCTCGGTTCCATGCTGGCGCTGACTGTATTGGGCGCCTATTTGACGTGGATGATTTCGCGCGCCGTCACCGTGCCGTTGAACAATGCAATCACGGTGGCGCAAAGCGTCGCCAAAGGCAACCTGGTCAATGATTTCGAGGTCGGCGCCGATAATGAAGTCGGGCAAATGCTGCGTGCCCTCAAGGAAATGAATGACAGCTTGCGCAGTATTGTCGGGGACGTACGCGCCAGCATCGAGACCATCAGCGCGGCCACGCGTGATATTGCCAGTGGCAATGCCGATGTTTCCCAGCGCCTGGAATCGCAGGCCTCCAATCTGGAAGAAACCGCATCCTCGATGGAAGAGCTGACCTCGACCGTGCGTCAGAACGCGGAGAATGCACGCCAGGCCAACACGCTGGTGATGGGCGCGGCGGCGGCCGCCACCAAGGGTGGCACGGTCGTATCGCAGGTGGTCCGGACCATGGGCGACATCAACGATGGTTCGCGCAAGATCGTCGACATCATCGCTGTGATCGATGGCATCGCCTTCCAGACCAACATTCTGGCGCTCAACGCCGCGGTTGAAGCGGCACGCGCCGGCGAACAGGGGCGCGGCTTCGCGGTGGTGGCGAGCGAAGTGAGGAACCTGGCGCAGCGCTCAGGGTCGGCAGCCAAGGAAATCAAGGACTTGATCAACAGCAGTGTGCAGAAGGTCGAAGCCGGCAATCAGCTGGCCGACCAGGCCGGCGTGGCCATGGAAGAAATCCAGACCAGCGTGCGCCGGATCACCGCCATCATGTCGGAAATTGCCGTCGCTTCCGCGGAACAAGGTGAAGGGATCGAGCAGGTCAATCAGGCAGTTACCCAGATGGATGACATGACGCAGCAAAACGCCGCGCTGGTGGAGCAAACGGCCGCCGCGTCGAGCAGCCTGGAGGAGCAAGCCAGCTCCCTGGTGAAAGCCATGAGCATATTTACCCTCGGCACCGAGCACGCAAAGCGCGCGCCATCGGCGGCCCTGGCCCCGGAGCGCCACATGCGCCCCCGCCCTGCCCTGCGCCAGGTCAGCAACTAGCGGCCGGGATTGCTGCCCAGGATACGTGCGGGCAGCATCACGATGGCGCGCAGCAATCCGAAGACGGCTTCG
>DASWMN010000079.1:0-7548 GCA_036399735.1 Telluria sp.
GCGGACGACTACGAAATCCACGTCGGCGCCGTGGCGGAATGCGCGACGCGCAATCGCCTGTCCAATCTGCTGCAGGAGGCGCTCGATGTGCGCTTCGCCCAGGTGCTGCACCGCTTCCGCCGCGCCGACAGCGACGATGCCGTGATGGCCTTGTGGCGCCATGCCACGGCGCAGGGCGATGTGGCAGGCGCCTTCTGGGCCGCGCTGACCCACCCGCGCAGCGGTTTTCAGGTGCAGGACACGGTGCTGCGCGAAATGCACATGATCCAGCACCAGGCTGGCGCAGTAAGCCGCATCGACCTGGCGCGCTACCACTTGCTGCAGGAAGAAAACGCCGAGTTTGCAGCCGATCTGGCCCAGCACCAGCAACGCCATGCGCGTGCGCTGGCGGACAAGGCAGGCGAGCTGGAACAGTTGCAACAGCAGCTGATGGCGGTGCGGGCCGAGGTGGCCAGCCGCGACCAGCAGCTGGCCGCGATGCAAGCGCGCCTGGATGCATTGAACGATTGCGTGCCTGATCTGGAAAGCCGGGCGCGCCTGCGCCAGAAACTGGACGAGACCACCGCGCGGCTGGGCCACCGTGATGTGCAGTTCGCGCAGTTGCGCCAGCAACTGGCAAGCAGCACGCGCCAGCTGGCGGTATTGCAGGCCGAACGCCCTGCGGCGTCGCCAGCCACCGTGCCGGTCGACGACCTACCTGACGCCGCAATACTGGCGGACAAAGTCATTCTGTGCGTCGGTGGCCGCAGTTCCAGCGTGCCCAGCTATCGGGGCATGACGGAGGAAGCCGGCGCCCGCTTCGCCCACCACGACGGCGGCCAGGAGCAGGGCAGCGATTCGCTGGACGCCAATCTGGCAGCGGCCGATCTGGTGATCTGCCAGACCGGCTGCATCAGCCACGGCGCCTACTGGCGCGTCAAGGAACACTGCAAACGCACGGGCAAGCGCTGCGTGTTCGTGGAAAACCCCAGCAGTAGCAGCTATTCGCGCGGGCTGCGACAGATCGCGATCGTGTGTCAGGAGTGATTGGAATCAATTGTCCCTGATTAGGCAATAGTCTATTGCATTTTTTCGCCTTTATTGCTTGAGGTGACGGGTATAGACTGTCTTTCATGGACAGGCAAACGTGCTTGTCACCGCAAGTTCACTGGAGAAAATCATGAATGCTTCGAAATTGTTTGCCGCTGTTGCCGCCTTCGCTTTTGCAGGTTCCGCTTTCGCTGCCGATGTGGCCGCAGCCAATGTGTCCGCCACCGGCGCCTCGGTCGTGGTGATCTCCGCAGCCCAGTCGAGCTACGCCGTGCGTAACCTGAACGTGCCGGTCCTGCTGGCGAATTCGTCGAATGGCCCGAGCCGCGCGCAAGTGCACGCCGAGGCCGTGGAAGCCGTCAAGCACGCCCGTTCGACCTTCTCGACCCAGTACGACCTGCTCAAGTAAGCTGTGAGCACCGCCGCCCCGCTGCCTAATCAGGCAGCGCGCGCGGGATCAGATGGATCCTGTTTTGCCGTCCATTCAGGTAGCGAAACCCTGCCTGATCGAAGTAGCCGTCTTCTTCGAGCATGATGCGCACCGGCTTGCCCCAATCCGGCATCGGTGACTGGGCATTGAGCTCGATTGAATATGCGCTCTGGTAATGCAGCGGAAAGTCGCCGCTGCCTGGCACACCGCCCTGCATGTCCCACATGCCGATGGTCGGTCCCGCCGCATGGCCGTGATAGCCCAGCGGGTGTGTATAGATGGTCGGCGTGATGCCTTCGGCCTTTGCCTGGGCCAGCGCCGCAGCCAGAATCGCGTTCCCGCTGCGGCCCTCTTTGAACTGCCCTGTCAGAATGTCCTGCAGCCGTCGGCCCTGGTCGAAGGCGGCGTGCAGCGCGGCCGGCGCGTCTTTTTCACCCGGCAGCAACACATAAGCATGCTGCTGGACGTCGGTGTGCAGGCGCAGATAGCTGATGCCGATATCGACGTGCAGCAGGTCGCCGGCCACAATCACGTTGTCCGGCGGGCGCCCTGAAAAATCGTTCGAGCGCCCGGCCGTGGCCGCATCCTTGCGCTGGATCGATACCGACGGGTGGAACCAGGTATCGTAGCCGCTGTCGCGGATCTTCTGGCGGAACCACCATTCCAGGTCGGCGCTGGTGGTCTGCCCCGGCGTGATCGTTTTCTGCGAAAAGCCTTCTTCAATGATTTTGTGCGTGCCCGCCACCAGTTGCGGGTACAGCGCCATTTCGCGCGCGCTGCGCGTCTCCAGCCACATGACCGCCAGCTTTTCCGCCGAGACCACGCGCTTTTTGTACGCGGGGGGCAGATGCTGCATGAACGCCAGGTAGTCGGTGTGATCCAGGCCGTCGGCATGGGCGAAATCAGGCGAGGTATTGATGCCGATCCGGGCCGGCTTGCGCGTCTTGATCAGATCGGCCAGCGCATCCCATTGATCGGGAAAGCGCTTGCTGTCCCAGGCGCCCTTGATGGCGTCGCCCACGTCATAGCGCGCGCGATCGCCAGCTTTTCCATCGCGCCGCTGTGCGGGTCGCGATAGAACACCAGCATGGTGCGGCGGCGTGCATTGAGCCACTCGGCCGGCAGCATGGTTTTCAGGACCGGGTCTTCATTGTATTCACGCGCGATCAGAATCCACATGTCGATTCCGTTCGACTTCATCAGCGGCGGCAGCACCGAATCGAGGCGCTCGGCCAGAATGGCATTGACCTCGCGCGCCTGTTCGCGCAGCGGCAGCACTTGTGCATGGGCGAAGCCGGTCACGGCCAGCAGCAGCGATAGCAGAATTTTTTTCATGGGGGGCCCGTCATGTCGATGACGGCAAGTCTAGCATTGCGCCGGAGAGGCTTTGCGTTTTTGCTCCCCGCGCCGGTCCGCGCCGGCGGGGGAGGCGGGAAGGCTTACAGTCCGGTGATGGACAGGGCACTGCCGATTTCGGCCTTGAATTTGGCCGCCTGATCGGCGCCTGGAATTTCCCCTGCCAGGTTCAGCGCCAGCGCACGCAGGTCGCTGGCGTTGTCGAAGTAGTCGGCGCAGACGATTTCCGCCATCGGGCCGATGTACTTGGCCAGGGTGGCTTCGAACACGGCGCGCTGGTCGGCGCTCACGCCTGGTACGCTTTCGCGCACCGAAGCCGCTGGCGCCGGACGGCGTGCGATCCCGGGCAGCATGGTGGATGCCGCGCCGCCTTCGGGCAGGTCGTTGATGCTGCCGTACAGGTAGTCGAGTATGACTTCGGTTGACCACTCGAGCGGCTCGTTGCTGGCCACACTGGGGCGGTCCAGCGTCATGCGCGCGCGCTGCATGGTGCGCATGATGCTCAGGCCATCCTTGCCGCGGCGGCCGCGGCACAGGATGAAGATGATGCGTCCGCCCAGCAGGTGGATCTGGGCCATGCGATTGTCATCGCTGACCAGCATCACTGTGGCGGTGTGCCCCTGGGCGCAGAAGCCGGCGATGCGGTCAAGCAGTTCAACGAATGGGGTAAATTCTGGCTGTGCCATGTTGATGCCCTTTTAAGAGGACTTCTTGCGCAGGCGGTCCATTGCCATGCCGATGCTGATGCCAAGACGTTCGATGGCGCGCGCCAGCGAACCGATTTCGTCGCCACGGCTCGTTTGTGGAATGTCGACGTTGAGCTGACCCTTGCTCAGCTTTTCTGCAATCGCGGTCAGTTCATTGATCGGACGGGTCAGCTGTTTGCCGAGCAGGAAAGCGACCAGCATGACCAGCACGATGGCGCCGCCGATCAGCAGACGCGCTTCGTGCTGCATCTTCGACAGGGTGGCGAACGCTTCGCTGTATTCCTGCTCCACCAGTACCGACCAGCCCTGTGGCAGCACGCGCTTGAAGCCGATCATCTTGACGTCGTCGACCATGTACACGGTCGGCTGCTCGGTAATGCCGGCCACTTTGAGTGCCGGGTAGTTGCTGAAGTCCTGCAGCGCGGTGCGCACTTTCGATGCATCGCCGTGGGCGACAACCTTGTTTTCGCCGTCGAGCAGGATGGCGTGGCCGGTGGTGCCGATCTTGATGTCGGTGACGGTGCGCGAAATGTCGCCCAGATTCATGGCCATCGCCAGCACGCCGACCACGGCGCGCGATTCATTGCGGATCGGTGCGGCAATCATCAGCGACGGCTTGCCGGTCGACTTGCCCAGCGCGACCTGACGGGCCACGTCGGCGCCGCCCATGACGGCCTTGAAGTAGGCGCGGTCGCCATAGTTGGTGAGGGCGCCGCCGTCGTTACGGGCGATATTGCGGCCGTCCGGGGCAGTCGTGAACACCAGGTAGGACCACTCGTAGGTGGTGCCGACGGCGCTCAGCAGCGGCGTCTGGCGCGGGCCGTCCATCGAAATCATGTCGTCCGAACGGGCCGCCTGGCGCAGTGCCCGCAGGTTGGTTTCGTCCCAGGCATTGATGCCGGTGGCGACGGTGTTCATGGTCGATACCAGGTTGTCCGAAATGTTCGAAGTCAGTTCCTTCTCGGCTGCTGCATTGCCCAGATACCAGAGGGCGCACAGCGGAACGAGTGTCACCAGCAGCAGGGTGATCAGAACTTTGTGGAAGATATTCAGTTTCAGTTTCATTTTTTGTTCAATGTAATAGTCGTTCGGCCATAGCAAACGCTGCAGTATGGCCGGCACGCACATTCAGGAATTGGGCCAAAGCGCAGCGGCTTGCCCCAGGCGTCAGGTAGCGTCTGGAACGCTACGTTGGGAAATCAACTGGCACCGGCACGCGGATCTTGGTTTGTCCTGTCGTGCCAGCCGCCGGTACTGCAAAGGTAAGGACGTCATTATACAAAAATTACCTTCGGGCATGTTAAATGAAGTAGAGCCGGGGCTCAAAATCATTAATTATTGGAAACTCCCACGTATGCACCACATTTCATCAGGCGGGTAGCGCATTTCACAAGGCAAAATGTTGCGCTGAAGCAGAAAAGGGCTTTTCAGGAGCGTTCGAAAATATCGATAATAAGTTCCAAAACTTTGCGTTTTAGATTTCTTGTTTGTTGGCTTAGACTGCATTCATCGGAGGAGAAACAGCCCTGATGGCAAGAAAAAAACTATTCGATCAAATTGATGGTTATTTAATTTGAACTAAGCAAACCAGCCCGGCAACAAGGAGAAATAACATGGCAACTGCAAGCGCAACCCCAGGAAAATCGCTGCTCGACGGCAATAATCACACCCTGATCATGATCGATCACCAGTCGCAAATGGCGTTCGCCACCAAGTCCATCGACCCTGTTTTGCTGCGTAATAACGTGGCGCTGGTGGCGAAGGCGGCCAAGGCGTTTAAGGTAGCGACGATTCTCACCACCGTGGCGGAAAAATCGTTTTCAGGCCCCATGTTCGACGAAATCAAGTCGGTATTTGCGGCCGAGGCGGTCATTGACCGCAGCACCATGAACACCTGGGAAGACCCGCGCATCGCCGAACGCGTCAATGCCATCGGCAAGCAGAAGATCGTGCTGGCCGGGTTGTGGACCTCGGTGTGCATCGTCGGCCCGGCCCTGTCGGCGCTGGACCAGGGCTTCGAGGTGTACGTGATTGCCGATGCCTCGGGCGACATTTCCGATGAGGCGCACCAGCGCGCGATGGAGCGCATGATCCAGGCCGGTGCGCGGCCGATGACCGCGCTGCAGTATCTGCTGGAACTGCAGCGCGACTGGGCGCGCGGCGACACCTACGACCAGACGGTCGCCACTGCGATCGCCCACGGTGGCGGATACGGACTTGGGCTGATCTACGCAAAAACCATGTTCGGCGCCAGCGAAGGGCACTGATCTACTTTTGCGGCCAGCGCCAGTCGGTCTGCACTTTGCCAGCGCATTGTGCCGGGTCGACAAGCTGGCCGCTCTGGACGCCACGGCAACCCCACATGCGTTGCTGCGCCGGCGTTGTAAATTCATCCCAGTCCCAGTCGCTGTCATAGACGCGCTCCTGGCTCCCGCCCGGGCCGACCCCCACACCCACGCCGACTCCCACATTGTTGCTGCGCGAGGCCAGGCCGACCAGCGCCACTCCGATCACGCCAGCAGCGGCGATGGTCGAATTCTGGCGGCTGACGAGTGCCTGGCAGGCAGCATCGTTCAGACCGCGACCTTCCACGGCGCGCCTGACGTCGGCGGCAAATACCGGATCGCTGCCTTCGTTGGCGCTGCGCAGGGTGCGGCACAGCTGCGCATTGCTGAGCGACGCCGAATCCCGATAGAAGCTGGCCGAACTGGCAGCGCAGCCTTGCAGCAGAGCGGCAAGCAGGAGCAGGGCAAGCGGTTTGTTGGTGAAGGATCGCATGCTATCGATATTACGCCTGAAGTGGCAGGGTGGCTACGCGCGTCCGTCGTTTTGATTGACACACAATATTAATCGGAATATATTCTTTTCAATATTGGAATCGCTTCCAATTCCAGCCCGCGCGCGCCGCAGATGCTTCCACCACGGCTGCGTGCCGCAATAAACAGGCCAATATCCATGTTGGCATGCAGCGGTCCAGCCTTTTTTGAACGCGCTTTTAAAGCGTGGGAAGGCAGGTCCAATTTTGAAGTGAGTCAGGAGGAGTCATAGTGAAACAACAAAATAAAAAATTCATGCTGTCGGCAATTTCCACGGCCATGCTGATGGCATACGGCGCGATGGCCTCGGCCAGTGTCACCAGCCCGGTAATCGGCAAACTGCTGTGGTCGGAAGAGTTCAACGGTACCAGCCTCGATACCAGCCGCTGGACCGCCACCGATGGCAATGGCTGCCAGATCAATCTGTGCGGCTACGGCAATCAGGAACTCGAGTACTACAGCCCCAACAATCTGTCGGTGGTGAATGTGCCGTTCGAATCGGCCACCCGCGCGCTGGCCATCCAGGCCCGGCGTGAAACGGTTGGCAGCAATTCCTTCACGTCCGGCAAAATTTCGAGCTCGGGCAAGGTGGCCGTGAAGTACGGCATGGTCGAAGTGCGCCTGGCCACGCCGTCGCTCGATACCGGCTTGTGGCCGGCCGCATGGATGCTGGGCGTGAGCCCGCAAAGCTGGCCGCGCAACGGCGAGATCGACATCATGGAAATGGGGCACCGCGCGGCTGGCCGTAACGGGGCGGGGATCAACAACTTTGTCGGCGCCAACGTCATCACCTACCAGCAGGCCGCCTGCGTGCCGGGCAATGAAAGCTGCGCCGGTTCGACCGCCTGGAATACCAAGAGCTATTACGTGGCCCCGACCTCGATGGCCAACCGCTTCATCACCTATCGCCTGTACTGGACCGAATCGCAGATGCGCTTCACGGCGGTCGACAACGGGGTCGAGCATAATCTGTACGACAACGTGTTGCCGGTCAATTCGACCAGCCTGCAGGAACCGTTCTACCTGCTGCTCAACCTGGCCGTCGGCGGCAATTTCACCGACGCGGCCAGCCCGGGCCAGGTGACGGCGCCGTTGCCTGGCACGATGTATGTCGACTATGTGCGCGTGTATGAGCTGGACGGGAAGGGCAGCGTCAGCCTCGGCAATCAGACCAAGCCGGAAGTGGGCAAGTTCGGCGTGTTCACCGACC
>DASWMN010000080.1:0-2629 GCA_036399735.1 Telluria sp.
GTGGAGCGCCTGTGGCGCAACGTCAAATACGAAGACGTGTACTTGAACGGCTACTCGACGATGAGCGAACTGCCTGCAGGTTTGACTGTAAGCGCGATTTCTACCGCACCTTCACACATCGACGCCAAGCGTGAACATCAACCGATGGCAGCGAAATTGAACGGCAGCAGGTCGGTAACGTCGGCCCCGGGTTGGCGTTGTGGCAGTTCGGTCAGCACGTGGCGCAGGTAGGCGTAGGGTTCGACATCGCAGGCGCGGCATGTCAGCATCAAGCTGTAGATGACGGCGCTGGCATCTGCACCAGCGACCGAATTCGAGAACAGCCATGCCTTGCGGCCGATCGTAAACGGGCGGATGTCGCGTTCAATCAAATTGTTATCGATGGGGGTACGTCCATCATCGATATAGCGATAGAGGTACGACCACTGGCCGAGCGCATAGCTGATCGCCTTGCCGATCAGTGATTGCGGCATGACTTCGGCCTTGTTCCTGACCAGCCATGCATGCAAGGCGTCCAGGATCGGCCGGCTTTTTTCCTGCCGCCAGCGGTAAATTTCATCGACCAGGGTGCTGCCGTCGGGCGGTGGCTTCTTTTTGACGGTCGCTTCAATGTGGTACAGCTTGCCGATCATGTCGAGTGCTTCCTTGGCCCGTCCGGAAGGCGTCTTCTGCGCCTTGAGCGCCTCATCGAAACGCCTGCGTACGTGGGCCATGCAGCCGAGATGCTTGATACCGGCCAGCATGCGCCAGGCGGCGTAACCGTCGGTCATGACGGCCCCTTCGTAGCCGCTCAAGAAGCGTTCCGGATGCTCGTGTCCGCGTCCTGGCTGGTACTCGAACAGCACGACCGGCCGTGCGCTATCGACCGCGGTGCGGTAGACCCACATGTATGAGGTGTTTTGCGCCTTGCGGCCTGCTTCCTTGAGCACTTGCACCGTCGTTTCGTCGCCGTGGATGAAGGGATTTCTTAGCAGTTCCTGATGCAGCGCCGCGTACAGCGGCGTGAGCAGGACGCCGGCCTTGATGCACCATTGCGCCAAGGTGCCGCGGGCAATGTCAACATCACCGCGCAGCAGCCAGTCGTGCTGGCGGTACAGCGGCATGCCATCGGCGTATTTGGCCGTCAGCACCGTCGCTACCGTACCGGCGCTGGCGTTGCTGCCGGGGATAGGCTGGGGCGGCATGGGACTGGTGACGATCTTGCTGGACTCGCCGTGGCGGTCGCACTGGCGGCAGGCGTATTTGAAACGCACATGCTGCAGCACCTGGACCTTGGCTGGAACGATGTCGAGCTGTTCGCTCGTCTCTTCGCCCATGCGGTGCAGGGCACCGTGGCAACAAGCGCACACCTTTTCCGCGTCAGTCAGGTCGTGTTCGACGCGCTTGCGCGGCAGGTGCGCAGGCAAGGCACGACGACCGCGCTTCTTGGGCGTTGTCGTTGCTACTTCCTTCTCGTCCTCGGCCTCGGACTCTTCATCCGGAAACGCGGCGGCATCCTGCTCGGCTTCGTTGAACAGGCAACCTTGGGCGCCCAGCTTCTCGCTCGATGGTGCAAACCGCTTGAGCTGGGCGAGCCGGAACTGCTCTTCGAGGAATTGGTTACGTTGCTCCAGCGCCGACGCACGGCCTTCCAGTGCGTGGATATAGTCGCGTAGTTCGGCAGGCAGCGTGGCAAGAAGTTCGGGTAGGTGCATGCAGCCACTTTACCAAAGCGATTCGCAGTTTGGGTTTACGTCAATTGCATGTTGTCGAAATATTTGTTGTCAGCGCATGGCGCGCGGCGCCATCGGCTTGTGCGCCACCGCGTTCTGCCATTTCAGGCCGTCGATCAGCCAGCGCAGCTGGCGCGCCGTTACCATCAGCGCCTGGGCATCGCCCGCGTCATCAGGCCAGTGGAACCGGCCTTCTTCAAGACGGCGGAAGTGTAGCCAGAAACCGTTGGTGTCCCAATGCAGTATCTTGATCCGGTCGCGGCCACGATTGCAGAACACGAACCAATGGGGACTGACTGGGTCGAGTCCCAAGGTGTCGGCTACCACCAACGCCAGGCCGTTGATCGACTTGCGCATGTCGTGGTGACCAGTGGCCAGGTAAACCATGCCTGGCGGCGTCCCCCACATCAGCGCAACGCCGCCAGGACGGCGCCGAGCCAATCTACTTGCGTCTGGCTGCCCAGGCGGATCACATAGCCGTGCGGCGTTTCCAGCTCCAGCATCGGCTCAGTATGGCCAGCGGCAAACGGCAGTGCGATGAGCTGCGCCGATGGCGACGGCACGGCCATCAATCGTTTGCGCCAATAGTGAAACGACGCCTCGCTCACACCATTGAGCGCACACCATGATCGGATCGGCTGGCCTGATTCGGCATGGGTCCGCAACCGGGTCGACCACAGCGACTGTTTCGATTCTTCTTGCATGTTCGTGACTCCTGAAATTGATGGAGCCCCGATTCTGGATGCTGAAAATCAGGAACGGAAGGTGGGGGAAATAGCGCGCTTACCGTGTTTCCTCGCCATCAGCTGCCGCGGCTAGCGTTGGTGTGACGGCCTCAGCGGAATCTGCGACGAGGCCTTCTCTGCTACCTCAGCAGCTTTCTTAACAAACAGTTGCCCATCCCTGCTGCGACTGCG
>DASWMN010000081.1:0-30742 GCA_036399735.1 Telluria sp.
CGGCGTCAATGGCCAGGCCGAGCAGGGTCTTTTTCAGCGCGTCGGCGTCGGTCGCCGGGGTCCAGGCGGCCACCGAGTCGCGCGCATGGGCGCGCACCAGGGCCACGTTGGCGGCGGCGTCGCCTGTCAGCAGGCCAGACAGCGACTTTTTCAGGTCTTCGGCCACGTGCTTGTAGGCGCGGTTGAAATTGATCCCGGTGGTCAGATCGAAGCGGCCGAAGGGCGCGCCCTGGATCGCCTGCGCCAGCCCGATGGGGTTGGCGGCTGGTACCAGCACGATCTCGCCCTGGATGTTACCGGCCGCTTCCAGCGCCTCGAACTCGGTGCGCAGAAACTGCGACACCAGCATGCCCGGCACTTCGTCCGCGTGCAGCGCGCCCTGGATATAAACCTTCTTGCCCGAGCCGGGCGTTCCGTAGTGAAAACTGGTCAGCGTGGACGACATGCTGCTGCCGGCCGGAGAGAGGGGGTGTTTGTGTGATTGCATGGGTCAGATAGGAGTTGATGCGGTTGGCCGACAGTGTGGCATGAAATAATTATGTCTCATTTTTTTCATATCGTCCACGCATGTAAAAAATTTTTCAGAAAAGCATTGAGTTTTCATTTTGATGCCGGTACAGTTCATGACATCTTGCAATCAGTCTTACAGTACAGGACCGCCATGAAGTCGACCCCGCCCGCCAGTCAGCGCGATTATGCCTCGCCCGAGATCGCATTTGCAGAATCTTCGCTGGGCGAAGCGCTGCTCAAGATCCTGTCCGAGGGTTCGGTCTCGAACCGCGCCATTGCCGACTACCTGCTGCGCAACCAGGTCCGCGTGACCGCGCTCGGCATCGAGGAGCTGGCCGAAAACTGCCAGGTGTCGACCGCCACCATCAGCCGCTTCGCCCGTGAACTCGGGTTCAAGAACTATGCCGCCATGCGCAACGAGATTGCCACCACCTTGCAGTCGGTCCTGCAGCCGGTCGACAAGCTGCGTAATAATATCGCGCGCCGCGCCGGCGCCACCGCACCCGCGCTCGAGAGCCTGGAGTATGCCGCCGCCAATGTCAAGGCAGCCGGACAGGCACTCGATCTGCGCGAGCTGGACAAGGTGGTCAAGGTGCTGACCGGCGCCCGTTCGGTGTACGTGATGGGCTTTGGCCTGTCCTCGCAGCTGGCGGGCATGCTGTCGCTGCACCTGCAGCCGTTCTGCCAGCAGGTGATTGAAGTGGCAGGGCCCGGCGGCACCGAAGTGGCGGCCGGCCACCTGGCCAATATCACCAAAAACGATGTGCTGGTGGTGATTTCCTTCCCCCGCTATTCGCTCGATGTGATCCGCCTGGCCGGCTTTGCGCGTGCGCGCGACGCCTGCGTGGTGTCGATTACCGATTCCCCGGCGTCGGCCCTGGCCGGCGTCGCCACCTACGCGCTGTATGCGCAAAGCACCCATCCTGTCCTGCCGAGCAGCGCGACCGCGGCCATCGCCGTGATCGAAGCGCTGGTGGTGTCGCTGATGGTATCGAACAAAGACAACGTCGCCAAGGCCGCACGCCTGACCGACGCCATTTCGGCCTGGTTGTATGGCGCCGATCCCGTTTTTGACAGCAGCAGCGACGGCACCCGTCGTTCCCAGCCCCGCCCCAAGAAGCAGGTAATAAAACCACAGGAGTAACAACATGAGTCAGTACTACAAAAAGCAGCCCGCCAGGACTGCTCTGGCCGCCGCATTGTCCGCCGCTTTTGGCCTGATGCCTTTCCAGGCCTTCGCCCAGGCCGAGGAAGCGCCGAAGATCGCCCGTGTCGAGATCACCGGTTCGTCCATCAAGCGGCTTGAAAACGAGACCGCGTTGCCAGTGCAGGTGATCAAACGCGAAGACATTGACAAGAGTGGCGTGACCACTGCAGCCGAACTGCTCAAGAATATCAGCGCCAACACCGCGCCCCTGTCCGACGGCGCCAGCATCACCGACGGTACCTCGGGCCAGCGCGGCTTCAATGGCGCCAATCTGCGCGGGCTGGGCGTGTCGTCCACGCTGGTGCTGCTCAATGGCCGCCGCCTGGCCAACTTCGCCTCGCCCGGCGACAACGCCGGCGTCGACCTGAATAATATCCCCGCCGGCGCGATCGCCCGCGTCGAGATCCTGAAAGACGGCGCCTCGGCCATTTACGGCACCGATGCCATTGGCGGCGTGATCAACTTCATCACCCGCAAGGACTATCAGGGTCTGGACCTGAACTCTTCCATCGCCGGCACCCAGGAAGGCGGCGCCGGCAAGCGCACCGCCAGCATCAGCGGCGGCATGGGTGATCTGAGCACCGACCGTTTCAATCTGTTCGGCGTGCTGGACGTGCAAAAGCTGTCCTCGCTGCGCTTGAGCCAGCGCGACTTCATCGCAGAACGGCCACTGGCGTCGAACCTGCCGGCTCTCATGTCGAGCAATACCTACCCGGCCAATATCGATATTTCCAGCGCCCAGCGCAATGCCCTGATCAACGCCGGCACGCTGCCGGCCGGCGCGACCCGCAACCGCGTCAATCCGGCCGCGCCCGGATGCAACGGCCCGGCCACCGTGTATGCGCCGCAGGGACCGGGCGGTCCGCTCGGCTGCAGCTACGACTACATGCAAGATACCGAGCTGTATCCGGAATCGAGCAAGATCGGTTTCATCGGCCGCGCCACTTTCCAGGTCCATCCCGAGCACCAGGTGTTCGCTGAGCTGGTGCAGTCGCAGGCAAAAAGCCGTTACGTCCTGAGCCCGAACCCGATCCGTATCCGCAACCTCGATGTCAGCCGCCTGCCGGCCGCGTATGCCAGCGCGCTGACCGGCGCGGGCCTGCCGACCACCGTCAGCGGGATCCGCTACCGGATGGAAGAAGCGGGCAACCGCACCAATGAAGTGGAAAGTACCGCGCAGCGCCTGGTACTTGGCGCCAACGGCAGCGTGGCGGGCTGGGATTACGACCTGGGCCTGTCGCGCGCCGAGAACCGCGCGGTGGATCGCTATGTTGACGGCTACGTCCTGTTCGACCAGTTCGACGCCGGCGTGCGTTCGGGCGTCATCAATCCGTTCGGACCCTCGGGCCAGGCCGGGCGCGATCTGATCAACAGCATCAAGATCAACGACGAAGCACGCAAGTCGAAGGGTATCTCCACTTCGATTGACGGCAAGGTATCGAAGCCCTTGATGGCGCTCGATGGCGGCGATCTGGCCATTGCCGTGGGCGGCGAAGTGCGGCGCGAGAAGACCAGCTTTACACCGTCGGCGCTGCTGCTGTCGAATAATATCGCGGGCGATCGCGGCACCGGTTCGGCCGAGCTGACAGCCACCGCCGACAGCCGCCGCGTATGGTCGCTGTTCACCGAGCTCAATGCGCCCCTGAGCAAGACGCTCGAAGTGCAGCTGGCCGTGCGGCACGATGACTACAGCCAGGTGGGCGGCACCACCAATCCGAAAATCGGGGTGCGCTGGCAGCCTGCCGCCAGCGTGCTGCTGCGCGCATCGGCCAACACGGGCTTTCGCGCACCGTCGCTGTCCGACCTGAATCGCCCGGCCACCTTCGGCAGTGCGGCCAGCTTCCTGACCGATCCCCAGTGCGTGGCCGAGGGACTGGACAGCATCGACGGCTGTACCGACCAGTACCCGGTCGAGCGCCGCTCGAACCCGGAGCTGAAACCGGAAACCTCGCGCCAGTTTGCGCTGGGCGCGGTATGGGATGTGAGCAAGCAGCTCAACCTGTCGGTCGACTACTGGAATATCCAGAAAAAGGATGTCATCAGCACCCTGGGCGAGCAGATCATCGTCGACAGCCCGGATAAATACAATGGCAAGTATATTCAGCGCGATGCCGATGGCTTCATCACCAACATCCTGCTGCAGAAGGAAAATCAGGGCCAGCTGAACACCTCCGGTCTGGACTTCGGGCTCGATTACAAGACCGCGGCCGCCCCGCAAGGGCGCTACAGCATCAACATGAGCGGTACGCTGGTGCTAAAATACGACCGTCAGTTTGGACCGCTGGAAGCGGAGCGCAGCAATCTTGGCCTGTTCCTGAACGACCAGGTGATCCAGAAGTGGCGTCACCGGATCAGTTTCGGCTACGACCGCGGCCCGCTCAGCGTGACCCTGGCAAACCAGTATTCGTCGTCGTACACGGACCAGAACACCACCTATGATCCGGCCAGCGACACAGTGCTGCCGTCGCGCAGGGTCAAGGCGTACTCGCTGTGGGACATGACCGCCAGTTATGCGGTTAGCAAACAGATCAAGCTCCGGTTGGGCGTGCTGAACCTGCTCGACACGGCGCCGCCGTTTTCTAATCAAGCGTATTACTTCCTGGCCGGGTATGATCCTACCTATACCGACCCGCGCGGACGCAGTGCGTTCCTGAGCTTGAACTATTCATTCAAATAGAAAGAACACCGATGCTGAAAATGGCCCGCCGCAGTGCACAGATTGTTTTACTGGCGCTAGCCGCAGCAGGCCATGTCGCGGCGCAGGCGCAGACGGGGGTATCGCCCGCGCCTGCGCCCGCGGCATCGGAACTCAAGCAGCAGGCCGAACCCAAACCGGCACCGGTGCCGCAGGTCGAGGTCAAGGCGCCGCCCACCGCCTCCACCGCGCCGAAAGGCACCCTGGTGATCATCGGCGGCGGTCTGCGCGGCGAGAATGAACCTGTATGGGAGCGCATCGTCGAACTGGCCGGCGGCAAGGGCGCCCGGATCGCCGTCTTCGGCACCGCCTCTGCCAGCCCCGAACGGGCCGCACGGCTGGACGCGGAACGCCTCAATTTCTACGGCGCCGATGCCTTTGTGGTGCCGGTTGCCGTGCGCCTGAAAGGCACCGACTACCGCGCTGCTGCCAACGATCCGGTGCTGGCAGCACAGGTAAGCTCCGCGGCCGGCGCCTATTTTGTGGGCGGCGACCAGGCCCGCATTACCGAAGCACTGCGCAAACCTGACGGCAGCAGCACCCTGATGCTCGACGCGCTGTGGGACATGTACCGCCGTGGCGGCGTGATCGCCGGCACCAGCGCGGGCGCGGCCATCATGAGCAAGACCATGTTCTATAACGTCAGCTCGGTCCTTTCCACCCTCAAGCGCGGCGTGGCGGACGGCATGGAACTGGCGCCAGGGATCGGCTTTATCGGCGACGACGTGTTTGTGGATCAGCACTTGCTGGTACGTGGCCGGTTCGCGCGCATGCTGCCGGCGATGATGGCCAAGGGCTACAAGCTGGGTCTTGGCATCGATGAAAACACCGCGATGATCATTCATCCCAACCGCGATGTCGAAGTCCTTGGCTACAAGGGCGCGCTGCTGATTGACCTGAACAGCGCCACCAGCGTGCCGGGCGACTTCAATGTGACCAATGCGCGCCTTTCTTACCTTGATAATGGCGACCGCTTCAACATCGCCAAGCAGACCTTCACGCCTTCGCCCGACAAATTGGGCGGCAAGTTCGATCCGGCCAGGCCGTATTACAAAGGGCCGCTGTTTACTGCCGACATTCTGGGCCATACCACCATTGTCGACCTGATGACCAAGCTGATTGACAGCGACCAGCCGGATGCGATCGGCATCGCCTTCGGCAGCCCGCGCGATTTGCAGGCCGATCTGGGCTTCGAGTTCCGCCTGTCGCGCATCAGTGACAGTGTCGGCTACGCGTCGGCGGTAGCGGATGCGTACTCGGTGTATAACATCCGGCTCGATATCCGGCCGATCAAGATTCAGCAGCCGTTTTACCAGTACAAATAGCCAAACTGTCGTCCTCGTCCTCGCCTTGGCGAGGACGCTGTGCCATCTCCTCTAAGGTTAGCCATGCTCCGTTCCTTGTTCGCAGCAGCGCTGCTGCTTGCCGCCACGTCCGCCTTTGCCCAGGCCCCCGCCACCGTGCGGGTCGACTACAACCATAGCGGCAACGCGCTGGGCGAGCAGTACGCTCTTGAGCGGGTCCTGATCGAACCCTTGCCGTGGCCGGGCAGCCTGGCACAGAACTTCGACAACACCGACCGTGGACAGAACCGGCTCGAGGTGGTCGATGCCAAAACCGGCGATCTGCTGTACTCGCGCGGCTTTTCCACCATCTTCGGCGAATGGCGCAGCACCGACGAAGCGGCGCGTGTGAGCCGCGGCTTCCATGAATCGGTGCGCTTCCCGAAACCGGCCAAGCCGGTCAAGGTGCGCATCCTCAAGCGCGACGAGCGCAATCTGTTTTCGGTTGTGTGGACGGTCGATATCGATACCGACGCACAGGACGTGATCCGCAAGCAGGCGCCCGCACCAGCCAGGCCGATTCCGATCCGCGTGAGCGGCGCCTCGCCTGACAAGGTCGATCTGCTGGTGCTGGGCGACGGTTACACCGGCGCCGACATGGGCAAATTCGAAGCGGACGCCAAACGCCTGTCCGATCACCTGTTCTCGGTGTCGCCGTTCAAGGAGCGTGCGGCCGACTTCAATGTCTGGGCGCTGGCGGTGCCGACCCAGGAGTCGGGTGTGTCCCGTCCTTCCACCGGCCTGCATCACGCGTCGCCCCTTGGCACCCGCTACGACATTTTCGGCAGCGAGCGCTATGTGCTCACGCTCGACAACCGCGCCCTGCGCGACATCGCCCAGCATGCGCCCTACGAGTTCATCGAAATCCTGGTCAATAACGACACCTATGGCGGGGGCGGCATCTTCGGGCAGTTCAGCACGGCGGCAGCGGGCAACGACTGGGCCAACTACCTGTTCGTGCACGAATTCGGCCACCACTTCGCAGGCCTGGCTGACGAGTACTACACGTCGCCGGTCGCCTACGCGGCAGCTGCGGGCCGCCCGGAACCGTGGGAGCCGAACGTGACGGCCCTGCGCGACCCGGCCAAACTCAAATGGAAGCAGCACGTCAGGGCCGGCACGCCGCTGCCGACCGCCTGGCCCAAGGCTGAATACGAGCAGTACTCGCGCGCCTACCAAAAGCGGCGCGCCGCCCTGCGCGAAGCCAACCGGCCCGAGTCGGAAATGAGCGCGCTGTTCAAGGAAGATTTGCAGCACACGACGGAACTATTTTCCAAGCAGAAACATGTTCATGACGTGGGGGCGTTCGCGGGCGCGAATTACGAGGCGACCGGGTATTACCGGTCAGAAATGCGCTGCATTATGTTCGACCGAAGTGAAAGATTCTGTAAGGTATGTAACGAGGGGGTAGTCGCGGTGATCGATCTGTACGCCGCCCCGCAATTGAAGAGGTAGCAATACGCCCCGTGGTTAAAGGCGGTCTCGCGCAGAGACCGCCTTTTTTTATGGACCAGGAATTACTTTCCGGCATGGATACAGTACGTGCGTTTGCGCACAGACCCTGGCGTCTGTACGCCATATTCTGGACACGTTCCTCGACGAAACTTACAGTTGAGGACGGTAGATGGGCGTGAATTTCGGTTCAAAAAACGTCCACGATGTTCCCTCCATATACATAAAAAGGTCCCATATCATGAATAAATTGCTCGCTACCCTGATCGCTGGTCTGTTCGCTACTTCGGTTTACGCACAAACCCCTGCCACTGCACCAGTTGTAAAAGCACAGGCCGAAGCCGCCAAAGACATCGCCAAAGCCGAAAACAAGGAAGCCAAGGCTGACGCAAAGGCGAACGAAAAGATCACCAAGGCCCAGGCCGATGCGTCCGAAAAGAAAATGAAGGCGCATAACAAGGCAGTCAAGGCACACGCTGAAGCCCAGACCGACGTTGCCAAGGCTGACCCGGAAGACAAGATGAAAGCCGAAGCCAAAGGCGAAGAGAAAGTCGCCAAGGCCAATCTGAAGGCCGAGAAGACCATGATCAAAGCCGACGTGAAGGCTGAAAAGAAAGCCGTTGACGCCGCTGGCGACAAGGCAACCGCCGCTGCGAAAACCGCTGAAGTGAAAGCCGAAGCCAACGCAGATGTGAAAAAAGCCGCAACCAAGTAATCCGGTTCGCTTGAATGAAAAACGCAGCCCGCGGGCTGCGTTTTTTTTCGCCTGATATAAAGGCGATCAGACGATCGGCTTGAGCGTCAGCGCCTTGACCTTCGCTTCCAGCGCCTTGCCTTTGCGGGCGCGCTTGCCGAAGTGGGCGGCCAGGCCAGAGGCCGACAGGTCCACTTCGCGTGGCTTGCCGCCAGCCCAGGTGCCATGCACCGTCACGCCTTTCTGCGTGATCGGCTGCGCCGCAGCCAGCTTCTCTTTCGGATCGAGCTCCATCAGGATCACGCCGCGGCCGCCGTTCGACAGCGTTTTCAGCTCGTCCAGACCGAACACCAGCAGGCGTCCTTTCTCGGACAGGCAGGCAATCGCACTGGCGCCGGTGGCGATCACGCGCGGCGGCAGCGGCAGGGCGCCTTCGTCGAGCGTGATGAAGGCCTTGCCGCCCTTGAGGCGGCTGACCATATCGCCCGCCTTGGCCGAGAAGCCATAACCGGCGCTCGACGCCATCAGCAGCGTGGTGGCCGCGTTGCCTGCGAAGTAGTGCAGAATCCGCACGCCGCCCGACAGGTCAACCAGGGTGGTCACCGGCACGCCGTCGCCGCGCGCGCCCGGCAGGGCCGCAACCGGCACCGAATAGACTTTGCCGTTGTCGCCAAAGCCGAGCAGCGTATCGACCGTGCGGCATTCGAAGGCGCCATACAGCGAGTCGCCCGCCTTGAAGGTGAACTGGGCCACATCGTGCCCAATGCCGGTGCGCGCACGCACCCAGCCTTTTTCCGAGATGATGACGGTGACCGGTTCATCCACCACCTTCTGTTCGGCCGTGGCACGGGCCGCTTCTTCGATCACGGTGCGTCGCGCATCGCCGAAAGTCTTGGCGTCCGCTTCGATTTCGCGGATGATCAGGCGCTTCATCGACGAAGGATTGTCGAGCAGGTCCTGCAGCGATTCTTTATCCTTGCGCAGTTCTCCGAGCTCTTTCTCGATCTTGATCGCTTCCAGGCGCGCCAGCTGGCGCAAGCGGATTTCAAGAATGTCTTCGGCCTGGATATCGGTCAGATCGAATTCGGCAATCAGCGCCGCCTTCGGGTCGTCCGAATTGCGGATGATGTGAATTACCTTGTCGATGTTGAGCAGCACCGTCATCCGGCCTTCGAGGATGTGGATGCGCGCGTTGACTTTGCCCAGCCTGAATTCGGTGCGGCGGCGGACCGTGACGAAGCGGAACTCGATCCATTCCTGCAGAATTTCGGTCAGACCCTTCTGGCGCGGACGGCCATCGCCGCCGATCATCACCAGATTGATCGAGTTGGACGATTCCAGCGATGTATGCGCGAGCAGCATCAGCATGAATTCGTTCTGGTCCTGGTTCTTCGATTTCGGTTCGAACACCAGGCGCACCGGCGCTTCGCGGCCCGATTCATCGCGCACCTTGTCGAGCGAACCGAGGATGTTCTGCTTCAGTCCCAGCTGCTCGGGCGAGAGCGATTTTTTGCCCAGCTTGATTTTGGGGTTGGTCAGCTCTTCGATTTCTTCCAGTACCTTCTGGGACGAGCACCCTGGCGGCAGCTCGTACACGACAGCCTGCCACTGGCCGCGCGCCAGTTCTTCGATCTTCCAGCGTGCCCGCACTTTCATGGAGCCGCGCCCGCTGGTGTACATGTCGGCGATCTGCGACTGCGTGGTGATGATCTGGCCACCGCCCGGGAAGTCCGGCCCGGGAATGAAGGCCATCAGTTCGGCATGGCTGATCTTCGGATTGCGGATCATGGCCACCGCTGCCTGCGCCACTTCGGTCAGGTTGTGCGACGGGATCTCGGTGGCCAGGCCGACCGCGATGCCGGAGGCGCCATTGAGCAGTACCATCGGCAGGCGTGCCGGCAGCGCTTTCGGCTCCTTGTGGGCGCCGTCGTAGTTGGGCTGGAAGTCGACCGTGCCTTCGTCGATTTCTTCCATCAGCACGCGGGCGATCGGGGTCAGGCGTGCTTCCGTGTAGCGCATCGCCGCGGCGCCGTCGCCATCGCGCGAGCCGAAGTTGCCCTGGCCGTCCACCAGCGGATAGCGCAGCGAGAAATCCTGCGCCATGCGCACCAGCGCGTCGTAAATCGACTGGTCGCCGTGCGGGTGCAATTTACCCATCACGTCGCCGACAACGGCGGCCGACTTGCGTGGTTTGGCAGTGGCGCCCAGGCCAAGCTCGTTCATCTGGAACAGAATGCGGCGCTGCACCGGCTTCTGGCCGTCGCTGACGTCCGGCAGGGCGCGGCCCTTGACTACCGAAACGGCATAGTCGAGGTAGGCGCGCTCGGCGAACGTGGACAGGGTCAGGGTGTCGCCATCTTCCGGTGGCGGCGCTGGCGGTTCTGCAAAAAGATCGGTTTGGTTAGTCATGTACTGGTTTCGCTTGGTGTTGAATTTGTTGATGTTAAATAGGTGTTCTCAGGGACGGCGGCGCAGATAGGCGCGAAACGCTTCCAGGCGCGCCAGCATCACTTCCGCTTCGTCCGGCATTTCGCGCAGAATGAAGGAGGCGTTGCGCTCCCAGTGAAAATGGTCGGCCAGGTCGACCCGGAACTGGTCGTCGCAGCCTTCGCCCGCGCAGTACTGCACGGCGCACAATTCAAAACAGGCCCGTACCTCCAGGTCGAGGAAGTCGCCACGCGCTTCCAGTTCGCCCAGCTCGCGCCGCGTGTCGCGGTGGGCGCGCGGCAGGAATTCGGCCCAGATACGGCGCGCCTCGACCACCGGCGTGACATTGGGCGCCAGTTGTCCGGCGGGCGGGGGTGCCACGTAGTCGTATACGGCCTGGTAGACCGGATGCTCGGGATCGCTGTCCGGATCCCATTCGTAGGCAGCCACGTAGACGGTCTGCGGTGCTTCCCGGGGCGGATTGTCTTCGGGCGGTTCGAGTTCGTCGTCCAGATCCACCTCGTATGCCTGCGCCTGGCGCGCCAGGCGCAGCGCCGCTTCGTAGGCGTCGCGCAGGTCCTGAAAACCCTGTGCATCGTCTTCCGGGCGGGTGATCTTCAGTTGCCGTGCATACGCGCGCTTGATTTCGCGTTCGTCCGCGGTGGCTCTGATGCCGAGGATGGTCCAGACGTTCATGGTGTCAGCTGAACTGATGCTGGTGGGTTACGACGCGGTGCATATTCATGCCCATGAAGATGGCCACGGTGATCGTCAGCGTCAGCAGCAGGTACAGGCCGGGATCGTCAAGCTGCCTTGGCGGTGCGGCCGCCGCGATGATCGCCGCCAGGGCGAAGCCGCCCAGGAAACCGAAAAGCGGGTGTATTGTTGGCCGTGACAGCAGCATGCCGGTCAACAGCACCAGCCACATGATCGCATGGGCAGGCAATGCCGACGCCAGCGGCGTGAGCGCCAGGCAGACCATCGCCGCAGCCGCGCCGAGCCAGATGCGACGCATCGCCAATACCCATTGCGCTGGTTTGCCGAGCCAGTCGACCAGATCACTTCCACCGCGGTACAGCAACTGGAATGTGCAATAGATCAGCAGGGCGCACGCAAGGTAGCCATACTCGGGGAAAATGTTTTTGGCCGCACCGGAGGCGAACAGCAAGGCGATTGCGCCGTTGGTCAGGAAGTCGCTCAATGAAAACACCGCTGAATTCGAAAACGTCGCGACCGCGGCCGATGCGCCCAGAATCGCGCAGGTGCCGAGAGGTAAGCCGGGATCCGGTGAGGGTGCCAGAAACATCAGCACCGACGCGGCGGCAAAGGCGCCCACCCAGGCTAGCTGCAACTGCGGACGCAAGCGCAAATCGTGCGTCACCATGTGGCGCACGCCGGCGAGGCGGTCGCGCCAGCCGCGAAGCTGCGCCGACTGCAGCCACTGCGGCGGCCGGAATGCCAGCCAGGCCAGTGCGCCGAACGTCAGCCCCTGGCTGCCGAAGAAGAGCAGGGCGGCCTGGTTCGGCTGCATGGGCGGCAGCAGGAAGACCCCCAGCAGGAACAGGACCACGCCGGCCACTGCGGATTCACCGGCGGTCTGGTTGAAGTAGCGCTTGTTGTTGACCGCGCGCTCCCATGCTTCGACCACTTCGTGGTTCAGTTTAAACTGCAGCATCTCGCGGTGTTCCCAGCGTAGCTGGTTAATCAGGCTGCGCATCCGGCGCGTAAATTTGCGGTCGTTCACGTCCTGAAACTGGTAGGGCAGCTTCTGTGCGAGCAGGAGTCCGACCAGTTCATCGCTCTGGGCATAGGAACTAAACCAGGTGTAGGACTGGTGCGCGCGCAGCAACGCCAGCATCATGCCGGCTTCGCGCGGCATCTCGCGGCGCACAAAGCCGCCGTCATGCTCCCAGTCGAAATGTTCGACGAGGTCGATCCGGAACTGGTCGTCGCAACCCTCGCCGCTGCAATACTGCAGCGCGCACAACTCGAATTGTTCGCGCACCTGCAGATCGAGCATGTCGCCGCCGGCCGACAGTTCGGTCAGACGGCGCCGGGTATCGACGTGGGCATGCGGCAGGAATGCGGCCCAGATCCTGCGCGCTTCCTGCACTGGTGACGCCGCCGACGCAGGCCGGTACTCCCATGCGGGTGTGTATGCGGGCATCTCGCGCACCGGCGCGGGAACCGGGGCCGGCGCGATCACCGCGGCCGGCACGGCGATCGGGGCCTGCAAGGTGGCAGGCGCCTCCCATGCCTGGTCGGCTGGTTCGGCTTCGGCGTCGTCCTGTTGGTCCTGCTCGTTCGCGTGCCTGGCCATGCGCAATGCGAATTCGTAGGCATCGCGCAGTTCCTGGAACCCGGCTGGATCATCCTCGGGACGTGTGACCTTCAGCTGACGGGCGTAGGCGCGCTTGATCTCGCGCTCGTCGCTCGTCGCAGTGGTCCCGAGGATGGTCCAGATGTTCACAGGAAGGAGCCCCCGTCGAGCTGGCGCATGGCCTGGACCAGCGATTCGCGCGCACGTTCGGTGGCCTTGCGGTCCTGCCGCTCAAGCACCGACTGGAACGCTGCCACGTACTGGGCCAGATACTCGCGCTCCTGCCCGAGCAGCTGTTCGTACAGGCGGTCGGCCTGGGCGACCAGAGTGCGGTTTTCCAGCTTGTCGCGCGGGTGGATCTTCAGTTCGGCCAGTTCCGCCAGGCGCTGTTCGATTTCAGCGGGCGTCATCACGCCCGCGTTTTCGGTGATCAGGAGCTTGTGCTTTTCCTGGGTCGGCAGGACCGTGATTTCCGCTTCCAGTACGCCGCTGACGTCATACGTGAAACGCACATCGGCGCTGACTTCACCGGCTTTTTTCGCCGTGATCGGGAAGGTAAGGGTGCCGAGATAGATATTGTCCACCACGCGGCGCGCCTCGCCCTGATAGACCTTGACCGTCAGCTCTTTCTGGAAGTCGTTGATGGTCGTGATGTTTTCCACGCGCGATACCGGCACCGTGGAATTGCGTTCGATGATAGGCAGATAATGGCCGCCTTCATAGTCGTTGGGGCCGATCTGGCGCGCCACGCCGATGCCCAGCGAGTAGGGCGCCACATCGGTCATGACGACTTCGTTGAGCGCGGCGTCGCGCATTTTCAGCCCGGCCTGCACGGCGGCGCCAAGCGCAATCGCCTCGTCGGGATCGAGGTGGATCATTGGGAAACGGCCGAACATGCGTGAGGCCAGCTTGCGCACCAGCGGCATGCGGGTGGCTCCACCGGCGAGCACCACGGCATTGAGTTCGGATGCCTTGATGGTGGCGTCGCGCAGGGCCCGTTCCACCGGCATGCGCAGGCGCTGCATCAGCGGCTCGCACAGCTGGCCCAGCGTATCCTCGCTCAGCTCCCACGCATATTCGGCGCCGTTGTACTGGAAGACCATGCGCGCGCTGGCCGCGTCGGACAGGGTGCGTTTGGCGCGCTCGGCTTCGTCGCGCAGACGCTGGCGCTGGCTGCCGGTCAGGTTGGCGCCGTTGAGCGCCTTGTCCAGGCTACTGCGCGTGATGAAGGCGTCGAACATGGCGGTGACGAAGTCTTCGCCGCCCAGGAAGTTGTCGCCGGCTGAAGCGCGCACTTCCATCACGCCTTCGAACAGTTCCAGGATCGAGACGTCGAAGGTGCCGCCGCCCAGGTCGAACACCAGGAATTTGGTTTCGCTCTTGGTGTCCTGAATACCGTAGGCCAGGGCCGCGGCGGTCGGTTCATTGAGCAGGCGTTCGACTTTCAGACCCGCCAGCTGCCCGGCCACGCGGGTGGCCTTGCGCTGGGCATCGCTGAAGTAGGCCGGGACCGTAATGATCGCCTCGGTGACCGGATGCCCCAGGAAGGTCTCGGCATCTTCCTTGAGCGCGCGCAGCACCATCGACGACAGCTCTTCCGGCCGGAAGGTCTGGTTGCCCAACGTGATCCTGCGCTCGCTGCCCATGTAGCGTTTGAAGACCGCCGCCGTCAGGTGCGAATGGGTCTGCAGACGCGCACGCGCCGCTTCGCCGATCAGGATCGTGCCGTCATCGTCAATCCCGACGCACGATGGCGTCAGATGCTTGCCCAGTGCATTGGGAATGATGGAGGCTTTCCCGTCGCGCCAGACTGCCACCAGGCTGTTGGTGGTACCAAGGTCGATCCCGATGATCATGTCAAATATCCGCTTCCGTTTCGTTGCCGTGTTCTTCGATCCAGGCGCGCCGTGCAGCCGCCTCGCCCTTGCCCATCAACATATTGAAGCGTGCCGACGCATCGACGTGCTCGAAGTCGCCCAGCGTTACCGGCAGCAGGCGGCGGGTATCCGGATTCATCGTGGTTTCCCACAGCTGCTCCGCGTTCATTTCACCCAGACCCTTGAAGCGGGAGATGCTCCAGGCGCCTTCCTTCAGGCCGTCCTTGCTCAATTTGTCTTCGATCGCCAGCAGTTCGCCGTCGTCCAGTGCATACAGCTTCTGGATCGGCTTCTTGCCGCGCGCCGGCGCATCGACCCGGTACAGGGGCGGGCGCGCGATGCAGATGTGACCCGGGGCGAACAGCGCCGGGAAGTGCTTGAAGAAGAGCGTCAGCAGCAGCACCTGGATGTGCGAACCGTCGACGTCCGCATCGGAAAGGATGCAGATCTTCCCGTAGCGCAGGCCGGACAGGTCGACCGTGTCGCCATGGCTGTGCGGGTCGACCCCGATGGCCACAGCGATATCATGAATCTCGTTGTTGGCGAACAGGCGGTCGCGGTCGGTCTCCCAGGAGTTGAGCACCTTGCCGCGCAGCGGCAGGATGGCCTGGAATTCCTTGTCGCGGCCCATCTTGGCCGAACCGCCTGCCGAGTCGCCTTCGACCAGGAAGATTTCGTTGCGGGCGATGTCGGTCGATTCGCAATCGGTCAGCTTGCCCGGCAAAACCGCCACGCCCGAGGACTTCTTCTTTTCGACTTTCTGCAGCGAGCGCAAACGTGACTGCGCCTGCTTGATCACCAGTTCGGCCAGCTTCTTGCCGTATTCGACGTGCTGGTTCAGCCACAATTCCAGCGGCGGCTTCGAGAAGCTCGATACCAGGCGCACCGCGTCGCGCGAGTTCAGGCGTTCCTTGATCTGGCCCTGGAACTGCGGGTCCAGCACTTTGGCCGACAGCACGAAGGAGACGCGCGCGAACACGTCTTCCGGCAGCAGCTTGACGCCTTTCGGCAGCAGCGAGTGCATCTCCACAAAGCTCTTGACCGCGCCGTACAAGCCGTCGCGCAGGCCCGATTCGTGGGTGCCGCCGTTGGAGGTGGGGATCAGGTTGACATAGGATTCGCGCACCACGGCGCCTTCTTCGGTCCATGCCACCACCCAGGCGGCGCCTTCGCCTTCGGCAAAGCCATCGGTCTCGCCGTTCGAGTACTGGGCGCCCTCGAACACCGGGATCAGGGTCTCGCCGTTGGAGGACTGGGCCAGCATCTCATTGAGGTAGCCGCGCAGGCCTTCGTCGTACTTCCAGGTGGTGACGTCGCCGCTTTTGGCGTTGGTCAGGGTCACCGTCACACCCGGCAGCAGCACCGCTTTCGAGCGCAGCAGACGTTGCAGCTCGACCTGCGAGATCGCCGGCGAGTCGAAATACTTCGGATCGGGCCAGGCGGTGACGCGGGTGCCGCTCTTTTTGCCGTCGCGCGGGGCCGGTACCGACACCAGCGGTTCGACCACGTCGCCGTGGGCAAACGCCATCTTGTGCAAGCCGTTGCCGTTTTCTTCCTTGCGCCAGACCGTGATTTCCAGGCGCGTCGAGAGCGCGTTGGTGACCGAGACGCCAACCCCGTGCAAGCCGCCCGAGAAGGCATACGCGCCGCCCGAACCCTTGTCGAACTTGCCGCCGGCGTGCAGCCGGGTAAACACGATTTCGACGGTGGGCACGTTTTCTTCCGGGTGCAGTCCAACGGGAATGCCGCGGCCGTCGTCTTCGACGGTGATGGAACCGTCGGTATTGAGGGTAACGCCAATGTTCTTGCAGTGGCCACCGAGCGCTTCGTCGGAGGCGTTGTCGATGACTTCCTGAATAATGTGCAGCGGATTTTCAGTGCGGGTGTACATCCCCGGACGCTGTTTGACGGGTTCCAGTCCTTTCAGGACGCGGATGGATGATTCGCTGTAGTCGGATGCAGGTTTTTTGGTGGCCATATCAAAATTCTTTATGCGGATGCCTGCGCATTCTATCTTGTCGGGCGGAAAAGTCGGGCATTTTGGCGTGAATGAAACGCTTGCCAGCGTCAGCGATTGTGGTTAGATTCGATTCAAGGGTGTCCAGACACTTGGCTTCAATTCACATATTTGCCAGAAAAGCATGTATAAGTATCCATTCGCCATCCGCCTTGCCGGGTTCGATCCCGACGAACGGCCCCGTTTGGCGAACATACTCGCCAAGGCGCCTGATGACGGGCCCGGATATTCTTGCCTGCTTGACGACAGTTTGCAAGACCCCGATCTGGTCATCGCCAACGGCGACGACCTCAAAGCCATGGCATCCGTGCTGGCGGCGCCGCCCACCGCGCTCGATCCGGTGATCGTGATCGGGGGGGCCGTGCTGGAATTTCCCTATCCGCGCCTGCTGCGGCCGCTTGAGCTTGGCGTCTTCTACAGCATCGTGCGCGACTTGCTGGTGCGCCGCGTCGAAGCGCAAGAACAGTTGATCGCGCGTGGTCTGCCGCTGCTGACCGAACGGCGCCGCAAGCCGCGCCTGGACCTGGACCTGACCGATCCCGCCGACTATCTGAAGCGCCGCAAGGCGCCGCCGGCGGGCGCGGTACTCATCATCGACAAGAGCGCGGCGCTGCGCGACCATCTCGACACGCTGATGGGGGTGGGGCGCATGGCCATCGCCTGGACCGACAGTGCCGCCACCGCCCTGCGCCTGTGCGAGGAGACGCCGGTATCGCTGGTGCTGATCAATACCTCGACCCCGGTGATCGATCCGTACGGCCTGACCGCCGCCATCAAAGGCCAGCGCGGTGGCCAGCGCACCGCCGTGGTGCTGCTGGTGGGACCGGGTTTCCACTATCACACGGCGCGCGCCAGAGCGGCCGGCGTGCGCGGCATGCTGGACAAACCGGTGGCCGACCAGCACCTGGTCGCCACGCTGAAAAAGCTGTTGTCCTTGCCGCTTTGACGATGCCGCCCGAATTTTTGTTACAACTTTGAATCGTGCGGCCGGCGTCACGGGCTATATTTAAGCCATGCCTGATACAGATAAGCCCGACAGACGCGGCCCCCCCACGGAAAAAGACGGCGTACCCCATGCCACCAGGGTGCCCGACCGGCGCGCGGCCGATGCGCCGCCGCGCTACCTCAAAGACAATGACACCCCGCTGTCGCTCGCCAAGCGGGTGTTCAGCTCGCGCTGGCGCGCGGTGCGCGACAAGATCGGCCGCGACTTCATGCGGCGCACGCTGAGGATCGGGGTGTCGGCGCGGATTTTTCATCCCGAAGCAGGCGCTACCGGACTGCGCAGCAAGAATCTGCAATATCTGGAAGAGTCCATCGCCCAGTGGGTGATGTCGCGCGATGTGCTCGTGTTCATGGTGCCCACCGTGAACACCAATGGCCTTCTCCATCCGAGCAATATTACGCTGCGCCACTATGCGCGGCATCTGGATGGCCTGGTCTTGCAGGGCGGCGCCGACGTTTCCCCGCAGACGTATTCGGAGTCGCCCACGCGGCCGGAGTGGAGCGGCGACCGCGCGCGTGACGTATATGAGCTCGAACTGCTGCATGAATTTGTCGATGCGGGCAAGCCGGTGCTGGGCATCTGCCGCGGCTGCCAGCTGATCAATGTAGCGTTCGGCGGCTCCTTGTACCAGGACGTGGCCACCAATGTGCCCGAAGCGCTGGCGCACGTGCACAGCGATTACGATGCGCACCGCCATGCGATCATGTTCCCGCCCGGCTCCTCGCTGGCGCGCATGTTCCCCAAGCTGCAGCGGCCGATCGTCAATTCGATTCACCACCAGGCGGTCAAGGACCTGGGGCGCGACATCATGATTGAAGCGATTTCGGAGCCGGACGGGATTGTGGAGGCGATCCGCTATCAGCGTGCCAGTTTCGTGATGGGCTTGCAGTGGCACCCAGAGTTCCACCGGGCGGGCGGCGTGGATCTGCTCGATTGCACGCCGATCCTGGACGAGTTTTTGCGGGCCGCCCGCGAAACCCGTCTCTAATCTACGTCGCCCTGCGCAAGGGCGATGTGGTCAGGCTTCGCCGCGGAACTTGTGAATCGCGGCGTTGACCATGCCTTCGGCGCTGCCCTGTTCCGCATACTGGCGCCGCAGGTAGGTCGCGTCGCTCGAATCCTGCGCCGCTGCCGATAAATGGCGCAGCGCCCCCAGTGAACCGAGCGCTTCGCCATGCGGCTCCATCTTGCGCAGCGTGGTCAGAATATCCTCGCGCAGCGACATCGTCTCGTAGGTTTTCGGATGGGTGATCGCGCCATCGAGCCCGAAACGGCAAGCCTGGAAGCGGTTGAAGTTGTACACCAGGTAGTCGTCTTCCACCGGCGGCTCTTCGCGCCGCTCCAGCAAATGGCGGCACAGGGCCTGCAGGTAGCCGGCCAGCGCCGCCGCCCGTTCCACCGTCAGCGGCGTGTCGCACACCCGCAGCTCGATGGTGCCGTACTCCGGCTTGGGCCGGATGTCCCAGTAAAAATCCTTCATGCTCTTGATGATGCCGGTGCCTTCCATCTTGGCGAAATAGACGTTGGCAAATTCGTCCCAGGTCAGCGTAAACGGCGCGCGTCCGCTCATCGGGAACGCAAACACCGAGTTCAGTCGAGCCGAATCGAACAGGCTGTCATGGCCCTGGACGAAAGGTGAGGAGGCCGACAGGGCAATGAAGTGCGGGATATACCGGCTCAGCGAATGGAGCAGGAACATGGCATCGTCGCCCGAGGCGCAGCCGATGTGCACATGCTGGCCGAAAACCGTGAACTGCTTGGCCAGATAGCCATACAGCGAGGAGAGTTCACGAAAACGCGGCTTCTCGAAAATCTTCTGCTCCGACCAGTGCTGGAAAGGATGGGTGCCGCCACCGGACAGGCCGATGTTGAGCTGGTCCCCCGCCGCCACCAGCAGGTCGCGGATTTCCAGCAACTCGGCCAGCAGCGGCGCATGGTGCGAATGCACGCTCGAATTAATCTCGATCATGCTCTCGGCGATTTCTGGTGTGACGTTGCCGGGGAAGGGTTTTTTTGCCAGCAAATGGAGCAGGTCGGGGCTCGATGCGGTCAGGTCGAAATCGGACAGGCTGACCAGCTGCAGCTCCAGTTCAACCCCGAACGTGAGCGCCTCCGATTGTGCGAATGGTTCCAATGGCATCTTATTCTCCGTGTGATTCTTTGGCCCAGACCAGCGCGCGCTGGATCAGGATCGGGCCGAACACTTCGAGCAGCAGCGTCACGCCAGCCATGGCGCGCAGTTCTTCGGCCAGGTTCACGCCGCGCATGCGCGCATGCTCAAGCAGCAGGATGACGAACACCGACACCGGGGCCAGCGCCAGGCCGGTCAGCGCGCCCTTGCGCCAGGAGATGCCGGACAGGTCCGAGAACGCCGTCACCCCCGCCACCTTGGTCAGCATGCGCACGGCGACCACGGCCAGCGCGAGCGCGGTGCCGCTGGTGATGGTGCGCCAGTCCAGGGTGGAGGCGGCAAACACGAACAGCAGCACGGTCAGCAGTTCGCCGAGCGCGCCGAAATTGCGCTGCGCCTGGGTGAAGGCCACGCGCCGGTGGCGCGCCGTCAGACCGAACGCCAGGGTGGCAACCACCGGCGAGAGCTGGGTGGTGTAGGTGACCGCCACCAGCAGGATCACCGCCAGCGCAAAGCCGACGGTGGCATCTTTCGACAGGTTGCCCATATGGCGCAGCACGGCCGGCACCACCAGCCCGAACACGGCGCCGGTCAGGGCCGACAGCGCCAGCGCCACCAGGCTGTTCAGGGTGGCGTCGCCAATATCGTCGGAACTGCGGAAGATCCAGAAGCCGATAATGATATTGAAGGTGAACACCGACAGCACGCAGTTAATCGCCGTCAGGTGCAGCGCCCGTTCAGTCACCTGGCCTGAGCTGCGCATTTCATTGATCACGCGGACCACGGTGGCAGGCGAGGTGGACATGCCCAGGGCAGCGAGCATCAGCGCCGTCATGGTCGAGGTGTGGAAGGCCAGCGCCACAAAATAAATGGCGACAAAGGTGCCGAGTGCTTCCACCAGCGCGGCGACACCGAACCAGGGATTGGTGCGGATCCAGCGCAAGTTGATGCGGTAGCCCAGTTCAAACAGGATCAGGCCGAATCCGACATCGGCCATCACCAGCACGATGCCGGGATCCGATTGTGGCAGTACGCCGATTTGCGACGAAGCGAGCAGGAAGCCGGCGATGCCATAGAAGCTGATCTTTGGCAGGCCGGTCCAGCGCTGACCGTATTCCCCCGCGAGCCAGGCGATACAAATCGCTACGGGCCAGGAGAGGTCGGTCAGGATCTGCAGGAGATCTGGCATGGCGTCCTTTCAGTAAAACCCGCGAAGAGGTGACGCGAGATTTTACAAGACGACATCATGCGCACGATTGAATTGAAGCAAATTAACGGGGGCGTGGCAGCCCGTTTACCGGAACAAATCTTACTTGCTAAGCAATCTCATTGCGCGCTCCAAACCCTCAATGGTAAGTGGAAACATCCGGTTATTCATGATCTGCTTGATCACCGCGATCGACTGCCGGTACTGCCACACGCCTTCCGGTTCCGGATTGAGCCAGATGAACTTGGGGAAGGCATTGGTAAAGCGCGCCAGCCATTCGGCACCGGCTTCCTCGTTGTTGTACTCGACCGAACCGCCAGGCGCGAGCACCTCGTACGGGCTCATGGTCGCGTCGCCGACGAAAATGAGTTTGGTGTCGGGCGGGTACTTGCGCAGGATGTCCCAGGTGGGAAAGCGCTCGGCATTGCGGCGCCGGTTGTTCTTCCACAGGGAGTCGTATACGCAGTTATGGAAGTAGAAGAATTCCATGTTCTTGAATTCGGTTTTCGAGGCCGAGAACAGTTCTTCGGTGCGTTCGATATGGTCGTCCATGGTGCCTCCCACGTCGAGCAGCATCAGCACCTTGATCTTGTTCTTGCGCTCGGGCTGCATCTTGATGTCGAGGAAACCGGCGTTGCTGGCGGTGGCGCGGATGGTCGCGTCGAGCGCCAGTTCATCCTCGGCCCCTTCGCGCGCAAACTTGCGCAAGCGGCGCAGGGCGACCTTGATGTTGCGGGTGCCCAGTTCGCGCTCGGCGTCATAGTCCTTGTAGGCGCGCTGCTCCCACACCTTGACGGCGGTGCGATTGCCGCCGGCGCCGCCGATACGGATGCCTTCCGGATTGGTGCCGCCATTGCCGAACGGTGAAGTGCCGCCGGTACCGATCCATTTGCTGCCGCCTTCGTGGCGCTCCTTTTGTTCCTTGAGCAGTTCGTTCAGGCGGTCCATCAGTTTGTCGTAGCCGAATTTTTCGAGCTGGGCTTTCTGCTCGGCCGACAGTTCGCGTTCCATGCGCTTGATCAGCCAGTCCAGCGGAATGCCGGCATTGGTTTCAAAGGCGGCGTTGATGCCCTTGAAGTACTGGGCAAAGGCGCGGTCGAACTTGTCGAAGTGCGCTTCATCCTTGACCAGGGTGAGGCGCGAGACATAATAGAAGTCATCCATCGAGGGGCCGATGACGTTCTTGTCCATCGCCTCGAGCAGGGTCAGAAATTCCTTGATCGTGACGGGGATCTTGGCATCCTTGAGCGTGAAGAAAAAATCGATCAGCATCTCAGCTCCTTTGCAGCCGGTAGTGCAGCTGCGCCTTGATCTCGGGCCATTCGCCGCGCAGGATGCTGTACAGGACCGTGTCGCGCACAGTGCCGTCGCGGCGCGGGCTCGAGTGGCGCATCACGCCATCTTTCTTGGCGCCGAGGCGCTCGATGGCGGCTTGCGAGGCCTGATTGAAGTTGTCGGTGCGCAGACCAACCACCGCGCAGCCGAGCGTGTCGAAGGCGTGCGAGAGCAGGGCCAGCTTGCAGCTGGTGTTGACGTGGCTGCGCTGGCGGCTTTTGGCGTACCAGGTCCAGCCGATTTCGACGCGGTCGATCTCGGGCACGATGTCGTGGTAGCTGGTGCTGCCGATGACCGCGCCGCTGGCGGCGTCCATCACGGCAAAGGCCAGGCGATTGCGCATCTCGAGCGCGCTGCGGATGTAGGCCTCGACCATCTGCGGCTCCGGCACCGAGGTCACGCGGATGTTCCACAGTTCGCCGTCGGCCGCGGCCGCGCGCAGGCCGTCGGCGTGCGCCAGCGCCAGCGGCTCGAGCAGCACACCGTTGAACTGCAGGGTAAGCGGGTCGACCTGGATCATCAGCGGTTCATCCGCGACATCGCGACCAGGCGCTCGAACAGGTGCACGTCCTGCTCGTTTTTCAGCAGCGCGCCATGCAGCGGCGGCACAATGGTCTTGGCATCCTTGCTGCGCAGCGCTTCCGGTGGAATGTCTTCGGCCAGCAGCAGCTTGAGCCAGTCGAGAAATTCGGAGGTCGACGGTTTTTTCTTCAGTCCCGGCACGTCGCGCACTTCGTAGAAGCTTTGCAAGGCCTGCGCCAGCAGTTCCTGCTTCAAGGTTGGGTAGTGCACCTTGACGATCTGCTCCATCGTGTCCTTGTCCGGGAATTTAATGTAATGGAAGAAGCAACGGCGCAGGAAGGCGTCCGGCAGTTCCTTCTCGTTGTTGGAGGTGATGATCACCAGCGGGCGGTGCTTGGCCACCACCATCTCGCGCGTCTCGTAGACGTAGAATTCCATGCGGTCCAGTTCGCGCAGCAGGTCGTTCGGGAATTCGATGTCGGCCTTGTCGATTTCGTCGATCAGCAGCACCACCGGCTCCGGCGCGGTAAACGCTTGCCACAGTACGCCCTTGACGATGTAGTTGTTGATGTCACGTACGCGTTCGTCGCCCAGCTGCGAGTCGCGCAGGCGCGAGACGGCATCGTATTCGTACAGGCCCTGCTGCGCCTTGGTGGTGGACTTGATGTGCCACTGCATGAGCGGCATGTCGAGCGCCTGCGCCACTTCTTCGGCCAGCATGGTCTTGCCGGTGCCGGGCTCGCCCTTGATCAGCAGCGGACGCTGCAGGGTAAGGGCGGCGTTGACGGCCAGTTTCAGGTCGGCGGTGGCAACGTAGGCATCGGAGCCGTCGAAGCGGGGTGTTTGCGGTGCATGCATGGCGTTGAGGCTCAAAAAGTGAAGTTAGTTTGAGTATAAGCCAGATCAGAATTGCTGGCCGTGGCAGCCGCCTCTGTTACTGTCTTGTTTTCAACTGCTCACGGGGCGAATTCGCATGGGACGAACATCAGGGATGGCATGGTGGCGGGATCGCGTTTGCTTGTTGCTGAGCCTTTTCCTTCTGGCGGCGCCGGCCTTCTCAGCCACGCCCTGCCCGCTGGAAGAGTCGCGCGCCCGCGCGGCAGATTCGCCGCACTGCTATTTTTACCAGGGCACCGCCGCTTACCGCGCCAAGGATTTCAAGCTGGCCGCACAGCACTGGAACAGCCTGCTCGTGCTGCAGAACCTGCCGGTCGATGAACGCTTCCTGCAAGACGACGCGCGCAACAACCTCGGTTTCCTGCACTATCGCGGGCTTGGCGTGGCAGTCAGTCGCGATACCGCCATTAAACTCTGGAACGTCGCCTTCGATGCCGGCCATGATGAGGCTGCTTACCACCTGTGCCATACCTACGCGGACCGTAAATCGGGCAGCTTCGATCCGGTGCTGGGACCGCAGTATTGCCGTGAGGCTTTGCGCCGCTATACGGCGGACCATGGCAAAGGGGAAAACAATGAAGTGGTGCGGCAGATTCGTACTTACCTCAAGAAATAGGGCGGTGCCCCAGATGGACATGGCGGTTTGCCTTGCGTACACTTCGCAAATTGTCATTCAAGCACATCCCGCCGTTCTCCCATGAAGCTTTTCCGTTTCCTTACCTTGCTGGCGCTGGTTGCCTTGCCCGCGCTGGCCGATGCCCCGCTGCGCATCGTCAAATCCGACAAGGGCTATCTGTTTTCGTCGCAGTCCAACACATCCGGGTACGAATTCGAGGTGCCTGGCAAAACCATCCGCAGTTCGGAAAAGGAGGGCCGTATTTTCGCCATGATCGACGGCGCCTTGGTGCAGATACTGCGCGTGCCTGCCGCACAAGGTAAGGACGAAGAGGCGCTGGCGGCGCACCGCCGGAGCGAATCGGCCTACCTTGAAAAGAGCGGCGCCGTGCTGGCCGAGTCGGCGCAGTGCGCTGCGCTGGCAATACCGCACGCGGAATGGCGCGCCGAGCTGAAGGACGTCAGCAACTCGCGCTATCTGACCGTGAAGCTCGACGACAGCATTCTGGTACTGGTGGTAGCGGACAATGCGACATCACCGCCCGGACAGGCCGAACAGCAGTTCAGCGCCATCTGTGGCAGCTTCCACCGATGAGTCACAATCCTCATTCCCCGCCCGCGGCCAGCGTCCCGGCCCACAAGAAGCCGCCGGGGACCCATGGTTTGCCCCATTACGTCCTTTTGCTGTGCGCGCTGATATTGCTGCTCTGGAGCTGGCGGAATGCGTCCATTTTCTGGTATTTCATCAGCTTAGGCGCGCGGCCATGGGCTTTTTTGGTGGGGATATTCGCCTGGAGCATGCCGGCGCTAGGCATTGGGCGATCGTTCTACCGCCCTTGGGTCGTCATGCGTTTTGCCTGGCAATTGCCTGCGCGCTGGCCGCGCCTTTGGTCTACGCGGACGCAGGGCGCAGCGGCCTCAGCTTGGTGATTACGTGTGCCGGCTGGGCGCTTCCGCTGGCCGTGGCGGGTGCGGTGATGCGTTTCCGGGCGAGGCGCTGAGACGGATTGCCAACACGGTGAAGTGGACGCCAATCCCCGTATCGGTTAAAATCGCAGGTTGATAGTGCAAAAGGTAACATTTTTGCACCTACGGTACCGACTACCACTTACCATCGCCACCATGAAAAAATTCTTCGCACTTCTCGTGCTCGCCGGCGTCGCCAACCTGTCCGCCGCTGCGGATATTGTTGCCAACGCCAAGGCCGCTAAAGTTGAACAATGTATCGGCTGCCACGGCATTTCCGGCTACAAAGCAACTTTCCCTGAAGTCTATCCGGTTCCGATGCTGGGCGGTCAGTCAGCCAAGTACATCGAAAATGCGTTGAACGCCTACAAAAAAGGCGACCGCAAGCATCCTACGATGCGCGGCGTGGCTTCCACCATGACCGACCAGGATATCGCCGACGTAGCGGCCTATTACTCCCAGCAGAAGAAATAAGGACAGCGCCATGAAAAAACTGATTATCGCCCTGTTCTGCATGGTTTCTGCCAGCGCCTTCGCCGGTAACGTCGCCAAAGGCGAAAAGCTGGCCAAGGACAACAATTGCGCGGCCTGCCACGGCGCCGATTACAACAAGCCGATCGATCCTAGCTATCCAAAGCTGGCCGGTCAGCACGCTGAATACCTCGAGCACGCGCTCAAGGCCTACAAGCGCGGCAACGGCGCGAATGGCCGCAACAACGCCATCATGGGTGGCCAGGTCAGCAAGCTGTCGAACCAGGACATGTCCGACATCGCCGCTTATCTGCACAGCCTGCCTTCCGAGCTGGTACTGAAGCGCTAGGCAGCAGGCTGCATTGCCGTCATCACCCCGATGATCGCGACCAATCCCTTCCGCCGGCATCGCGCCGCTGAAGGGATTTTTTCATTGTGGGGGGAAGTTTGACCGGCACTGTTGTGTCCTGGCTGCTCCTGCTGGCCATCGGGCAGGCCGGCTTTCTCATTGTTGCCTTGCTGAGCGCGCCCCAGCGCGAGCTGCGCACGGCCAACCGACTGCTGTCGGCCCTGCTGCTGGTGTGCGCGGCCGTGATTTTTCATGCCTGGCTGGGCGTCAAGCAGCTGTACGGCGCTTATCCGCACAGCGCCAACGCGATTGCCACCCTTGGCTTGCTGGCCGGCCCGCTGCTGTATTTATATCTGCGCAGCGTGCTGTTCGATACACCCTTGCCGGCCCGGGCCTGGTGGCATTTTCTGCCGTTTGCGCTGGCCACCCTGGCCATGCTGCCGTTCTACCTGCAGCCGGGCGAAGCCAAGCTGGCCTGGATGCTGCAGCGTAGCGCCCCGCCCTGGTATCTGGCGCCGGCCGCTGTCGCCAAGCTGGCGTTCTTTCTTGGCTACGTGGTGGCCGCCTCGCGCCTGGTGCGGCGTGCGCAGGACAGCGCGCTGGCCGCCGGGCTGGCGCGGCTGATGAAAATCTGGCTGGTGGGCGGCATGGTCAGCGTGGCCGCCCTGGCGCTCGAGTTTGCCGAGCTGTCCTTGCCGGTGTCGGCCGACGCCGTGGGCGCGCTGGCGCTGCTGATGTTTGTGTATGCCACCGCCATGCTGGCCATCCGGCTGCCTTTGAGCTACCGGCCGATGCCGGAGCCGGCGCCGCCGCCCAGGATCAAATACGCCAACAGCAGCTGGAGCGCCGCTGACCGCGCCGGCTTCATGGCAAAGCTGACAGCGGCGATGGAGGGCGAGCAGTTGTTCCGGAATGGCGAGCTCAAGCTTGATGAGCTGGCGGCAGCCGTCGCCATGACCCCGCACGAACTGTCGCAACTGATCAATGAAGCTTGCGGCGTCAACTTCCAGGAATTCCTCAACCGCTACCGGGTCGAAGCGCTGAAAGCGGCCCTGCACGCGCCGGCGGAAGCGGCGCGCAGCATTCTCGATCTGGGCGTGGCGTGCGGCTTCAACAGCAAGAGTGCGCTGAACCGGATTTTCAAGGCGGCGACCGGCATGACCCCTTCCGAATACCGCAAGGCCGTGCCCCAGGCGCGGTGATTTACAGGGCCGCGCGGCGGCGCACGCAATCGACGTAGGCGGCGGTGTCAGGCTGGGCGCCGTCGCGCTGGGACTTCCAGATCATCTCGCCCAGGCATTCCATGATCTGGTGGTGGGCGTCGTGCGGGCCCAGGCGCGCGGTCAGGGCGTTGCAGGCCGCGCGGATGCCGGGCGGCTGGTCGATCGACACCTGCTCGGCAATCGACAGGTGCATCGACAGATGCAGGAAAGGGTTGGCTTGGCCGCCCTCGACCGAATAGTCGCGCGCCACGGCGGCGTCGGCGTCGGCCAGCACGTCTTCGTATTCAGGGTGATGGGCGATCCAGTCGGCGGCGATGGCGTCCATCGGACTGAGGATCTCGCCGGCGCGCTGCTTGCGGAAGGCTTCGCAGAAGAAGCGGCGGACATCGTTGGAGGAGGGTGTGAACATGGTGATCTCGATGGTGCGGTGCTAAAAACGGAAAAGCGCGCAAAACGCGCGCTTTTCCTTGCTGCTTACTCTTTATCGGGCGTCAGAATCAGCTGCGATTGCGCTGCCGCGTCGGGCTTTTCCAGCGGCGCCTGCGAACTGCGCGGCGCATGCGGCTGGCGCAGGTAGCGTGCCGTATGGCGCCGTTCATGCGTATGGCCCCCATTCGCAGGCCAGGTCAGGAAGCGCGACAACTCCTGCAGGGCACGCTGGTACACATCGCGCTTGAACTCGATGACAACATCGAGCGGCACCCAGTACTCATGCCAGCGCCAGGCGTCGAACTCCGGATGATCGGTCAGGCGCAGATTGACGTCATTATCGCGCGCGCACATCCGCAGAAGAAACCAGATCTGCTTTTGCCCGCGATAATGGCCGCGAATCTCGCGCTTGATGAAATGGTCCGGAACTTCATAGCGCAGCCAGTCGCGCGTTCTGCCTACAATCTTCACATGCTCCTGGCGCAAGCCGATTTCTTCCTCCAGTTCGCGATACATTGCCTGTTCGGGCGTCTCGCCGTATTTGATACCCCCTTGCGGGAATTGCCACGAGTGCTCGCGCACCCGCTTGCCCCACCACACCTCGTTATGGGCGTTCAGCAGGATGATGCCGACGTTGGGCCGAAACCCTTCACGATCGAGCATAGTGCACCTCGAAACTTTCTGCCGGTAGTGCGCCGTCTTACATATTTACCCACAAATCATGAATCCCACCTGGTTTTCGGGATACGAAAACGGCGGGAAACGCATCAAACGGGCCCATTTGTATAAAGATTGGACGCATCAGCCAGCTAATCCTTTAAAATTAGGTTGATTATAACCCTCTCTTTTTAAAAAGAATTCACCGATATGCGCGCCTCACGTTTTTTTATTTCAACTTTAAAAGAAGCGCCTTCCGACGCTGAAATCGTCAGCCATCAGTTGATGATGCGTGCAGGAATGATCAAGCGCCTCGGTTCGGGCATTTATACCTACATGCCGACCGGGCTGCGCATCATCCGCAAAGTCGAAGCGATCATCCGTGACGAAATGAACAAGGCTGGCGGCATCGAAATGCTGATGCCGCTGGTCCAGCCTGCCGAGCTGTGGCAGGAAACCGGCCGCTGGGACAAGATGGGCCCGGAACTGATGCGCGTCAAAGACCGCCACGGGCGCGAATACGCGATCCAGCCGACCTCGGAAGAAGTGATCACCGATGTTGTCCGCTCGGAAATCAAATCCTACCGCCAGCTGCCGCTGAACTTCTATCACATCCAGACCAAGTTCCGCGACGAGCGCCGGCCCCGTTTCGGCCTGATGCGCGGGCGCGAGTTCACCATGAAGGATGCCTACTCCTTCGACCGCGACGAAGCCGGCCTGAAAGCGTCGTACAAGATCATGTTCGACGCCTATGTCGCCATCTTCAACCGCTTCGGCCTGAAGTTCCGCGCGGTGGCGGCCGACAACGGCGCCATCGGCGGCTCCGGTTCGCACGAATTCCACGTTATCGCCAGCACCGGCGAAGACGCGATCGTCTACTGCCCGACCTCCGACTACGCGGCCAACATGGAAGCGGCGGAAGCGCTGCCGCTGGCGGCCAGCCGCGCGGCAGCAACTGGCGCGCTGAGCAAAACGTCCACGCCTGGCACCACCAAGTGCGAAACCGTGGCCGAGTTCCTCAAGCTGCCGCTGGCGCAGACCGTCAAGACCATCGCCCTCACGGTCGAGAAAGAAGTCGACGGCAAGCAGAGCAAGCAGTACTTCATGCTGCTGATCCGCGGCGACCATGAATTGAACGAAGTCAAGGTCGGCAAGGTGCCAGGCCTGGCCGCGCACCGCTTCTCGACTGAAGCGGAGATTCTGGAAGTGTACGGTTCCATCCCGGGCTACCTGGGCCCGGTCGGCACCAAGCTGCCGGTCACGGTGGTGGCGGACCGCACGGTGGCCAACATGGCCGACTTTGTCTGCGGCGCCAACGAAGAAGGCTTCCACTATACCGGCGTGAACTGGGGCCGCGATGTGGCCGAGCCGCTGGTGGCCGACCTGCGCAACGTCGTCGAAGGCGACGCTTCGCCGGACGGCAAAGGCGTGCTGGCGATTGAACGCGGGATCGAAGTCGGTCACGTGTTCCAGCTCGGTACCTCGTACTCCGAAAGCATGAAGGCCACCTTCCTAGACGAGAACGGCAAGCCGGCCACGCTGCAGATGGGTTGCTACGGTATCGGCGTAACCCGCATCCTGGGCGCGGCGATCGAACAGAACTACGACGACAAGGGCATCATCTGGCCGGCCGCGATCGCGCCGTTCGAAGTGGTGCTGTGCCCGATGGGCATGGACCGCAGCGAGATGGTCAAGACCGAAGTCGAGAACCTGTATGCAGCTTTGCAGGCAGCTGGCGTGGACGTGATTGTCGACGACCGCGGCCTGCGGCCGGGCGCCATGTTCGCCGACTGGGAACTGATCGGTGTGCCGCACCGCGTGGTGATCGGCGAGCGTGGCCTGAAAGAAGGCAACCTCGAATACCAGGGCCGCCGCGATGCCGAGGCGACTGCCGTGCCGCTGGCTGGCATGGTCGAGTTCATCAAGGGCAAACTGGCGCAGTGAAGGCCGGTCTCCATCGCCTGAAAGCGCTGCTGGCGCTGGTGCTGGCCACGCTCGCGTGCGCCGGCCCGGCTGCGGCCGGCAATCAGAAAGAGGAAGCGATTGCCGACTCGGTGCGTCTGGCGCTGTCGAATGCGATCAAGGATGCGCGTCCGCCCAAACCGTTTTTCAAGGAAGAGGGCGCGCGCATCCGCTACCAGCTGTGGCTGGCCACCATGTCGGAACGCCTGAAACGCAAGGTGCCCGACGCGCAGGTGCGGCTCGAATTTCTGGAAGTGGCGTGGTACGAAGCGAGCCGCGCCGGACTTGATCCGGGCATGGTGCTGGGCCTGATCCAGGTGGAGTCGGCCTATCGCAAGTACGCGGTCTCGATTGCGGGCGCGCGCGGTTACATGCAGGTGATGCCGTTCTGGACCGGCGTGGTCGGCGACAGCGACCGCAGCAAGCTGTT
>DASWMN010000082.1:0-5124 GCA_036399735.1 Telluria sp.
ATAACTTCCTTGGCGTCGCCCAGTTTCTCCTGGGTTTTGCCTTCGACCTGGTTTTTCAGGCCCTTGACCTGCTGTTCAGGGTTGCCGACCAGTTTGCCAGCTTCTTCCTGAATTTTGCCGCCGATGTCTTGCAGTTTGCCGTTGATCTGATCTTTGTTCATGATGAGCTCCTGTTGGTGCGCATGCACTGGAATTGGCATGTCGTGAAGCCAGAATACGGGCTTATGAGGAACTCATCTGTACGGGTCCGCACATAAAACAAAACGCCCCGCGCACCGTGTCAGGGTATGCGGGGCGCTTCGTAAAACAGCGGGGATCAGCGGTTGCCGCGATCCTTGACGATTTCTTCCTTCGCATCGCCATATTTTTCCTGCACCTTGCCTTCGACCTGCTTCGACAAGCCTTTGGCTTGCTGTTCGCTGCTGCCGACAGCCTTGCCGACTTCTTCCTGAATCTTGCCGCCGATATCTTTGGCCTTGCCTTTAACCTGGTCTTTGTTCATGACGAGTACCTCTTAAAGTGAGTGAAACTGCGGGCCGCAAGCGATGCGACGGACTCACAATAGGACGATTCGGCAAGCTCTTCTGTTCGCCACTTAACGCCCAGGCTTGCGCCAGACACTGGCCAGCCAGGGCTGCTGATCACGAGGAAGATTGGGCGGACGATAGTAGTGATGCAGCGCGGAAAAGCCCGCTTCCAGAAGGTATTGTTCCCAGGTCGGATAGTCGTAGTAACTGCCGTAGCGAGGGCCGTTCCAGCCCTCCTCGTTGTTGCCGCGCGGATTGGATGTAAACAAGGCGCCGCCCGGCTTGAGGGTGGCATACACATGTTGCAGCACGCCCGGCAACAGCTTGCTGGGCACATGGAACAGCACGGCATTGGCGAACACGCCATCGAACAGCGCCGCTGGCAGATCGAGGTGCAGCAGGTCCTGCTGCCACACTTCGCAGCCGGAATACGCACGCGCCATACTGGCGAACTCTGCCGCACCGTCGAGGCCGATGGCACGGTGCCCCAGCGTGCGCAAATGCTTCAGGTCGCGGCCCGGGCCGCAGCCCAGATCGAGAATCGTGAACGGGCCCGGTGGCGCCAGCGCATCGAGCAGCGCGCCGATGTTCTGGCTGACATCGTGGTCGATGGTGCCGTTAAAAAACTGCAGCGCATGCCGATTGTAATAATCGAGCGTGCGGCGGGCGATGTCGTCGGTGTCGTCAGTCATGATCCGCACAGGCTAACACAGGCTTGCGGCCTATGCAGCCGGTCCTTCGAGGGAAGGCAGCACCTGCGGAAGCAGACGCTGGCGTTGCAGCGCGCGCGTGCGTATTTCACTGCCGACCTTACGCGCCTCGGCCATGGCGCCCGGCCCGATGTGCTGGCCCACCCAGGCTTCCATCATGGCGGCCTGGGCAGGATCGCTCGAGCGGCTCACCAGGCTCGGGAAGAAGGCGTTGCGGCCCAGCGCTTCCTGGTCGCTCAGCAAGGCAGCGCTGCGTTCGACCGCGAAGTTCCAGGCCAGGGCGCTATGGCCGGCGCGCGCCACTTGCGCCACCAGCAGCGAGGTGATCTGGGCCGGCAGCAGATCCGACATCGACAAGGCCAGCGTGCGCGCCGCCAGTACCGGATCGGTGGCGCTGCTCAGGGCATCGGCCAGCTCGACGCGTTCTTCGGCGCTGTCGGACTGCATCAGACGCGCCAGCAGCTGGTCGTAAGTCGCCACGTCGGCGAACAAGCCCTGCGCCAGCGTGACCACCGCGCGCATCGAGGGCGCCACGTTCTTGCCGGCGCGCTCACGCGCCTGGGCCAGCACGGTCGGATCGGCGGCGTGGATCAGCAAGCCCGCCAGCAAAGGCCGCAGGGCACGCTGGTCGACCGATTCGCCGGTTTTTTCATCCCACCCAAGACGGTCGAACGCGGGCCGCGCCAGGGTGCGCGTGAAGCGGCGCACGGCTTCCTGCTCGGGCGCGCCGGCCACCAGCGCGTCGAGCGCGCGCAACTGCGAGGCCAGCGCGCGCCAGACGGCAGCGCGCGATTCGCCACGGTAGGCGCCAGCCAGCGCGGTGTAGGCGCCAAGCGGCTGGCGGCCGGCCTGGACCTGGCTCCAGGTATCGCTGAGCAGGCGCAGGCGGGTGCTGTCGTTCAGGCGTTCCGGCTGCGCGGCCAGGGACGCGAAGTTGGCGGCGTCGTATTCAACCCGGAAATAACCGACACCGTTCGGGTCGAGCACCAGGGTCCCTTCGCAGCCGGGCAGAACCACGGTGCTGGACGCCTCACTGAGCATGACCTGCACCGGCTTGCCACCGACCGTGCCCAGTTCAAGCGGCACCTGCCACAGACGCCGGGTGGCGGGCTGTTCATCGAGCCAGTATTGTTCCTGATGGACCGTGATGCGGCGCCGGCCCTGTTCGCACGCCTGCTCCACCTTGAGCAGCGGGAAACCAGGCTGGGTGGTCCAGTCGAGCGCGAGCGCACCCACCGGTTTGCCCGACCCTGCTTCCAGCGCGGCCCACAGATCGGCGCCGGTGGTGTTGCCGAGCCGGTGAGTGGCCATGTATTTGCGGATGCCCGTGCGGAAGGCGTCTTCGCCCACCCAGGCTTCGAGCATGCGCACCAGCGCCTGGCCCTTGACGTAAGGGATGTCGTCGAAGGCGTCGGCCGCTTCATCCTCGGTGGCGACGCTGGACTGGAGCGCACGCGTGCTCTTGCGAGCGTCGAATTCCATGACCGTGTCCCGCGCGGCCTGGCTGTCGAGCGCGCTGCGCCATTCCGGATGGAAGTGCTCGCTGGCCTTGGTTTCCATCCATGAAGCGAAGCCTTCGTTGAGCCAAAGATTGTCCCACCAGGCCATGGTCACCAGATTGCCGAACCACTGGTGCGACACTTCATGCGCATTGAAGATGAAGGACTGTTTGCGCATGCTGTCGGGACTGGTGCGGGGGTCGACCAGCAAGGTGGTCTCGTGATACACGATGCCGCCCCAGTTTTCCATCGCCCCATTGAAGCCGCCGGGAATGGCGATCTGGTCGAGTTTGGGCAAGGCATACGGCTGCCCGAAATAGTTGTTGTAGTAGCGCAGCAAGCTCTTGCTCGCATCCAGGGCAAACGCGGCCTGGGGCTGCTTGCCGGCCGTGGTGATCACGCCGATCTCGGTGCCATCCTGCTTGAGCGCGCTGCGTTCGAGTTCCCCGGCCACCAGCACCAGCAGATAGCTGGGCATGCGCGGGGTGAGGCCGAAGGTGAGGCGCTGTAGGCCGGCGCCGATTTTTTCCTGTTTTTCCAGCGGCGTGTTCGAATACGCCTTGAAGCTGGCCGGCAGATCGACCGTCAGCTTGAAGGCGGCCCGGAATGCGGGCTCATCCCAGGTGGGCAACAGGCGGCGCGCATCGCTTGGTGCCATGTTGGTGACCAGCATGGATTTCGCGACCTTGCCGCTCTGGTATTCCAGATGGAACAGTCCGCGGGCTTCGCGGTTGATGGTGCCGTGAAACTTGAGGGTGAGCTGGTAGCGGCCCGGCGCAAGCGGCTGGCCCAGAGGGAAAGTCACGGTCTGCGCCTGGGCATCGGGTAGCGGTGTCAGCTTGCGCACGGCCATGTCCTTGCCTGCCAGGCGGGCACTGTCGATCTGCAGGTCAGCGGCGTTGAGCACGATGTTCGCGGTGGCGCTCAGCACTTCGATCTCCACCGTTTCCGAACCGTAAAACGTGCGCGCCTGCAGGTCGGGGCGCAGGTGGGCCGCATACTGGATGGGCACCACGTCCTTGGGCAGTTTGCCGGGCGTCGTGGCCAGGGAAAATGGCGCTTCCGCCTGCGCGCCAAAGGCGGCAAGGCTGAGCAGCAAGGCGAACAGCGACCTGACGTACGGTAATTTCATGTGCAATATAATTATTTCCCCAGCCTGTACTTTATCAAAACAACAAGGTCAGCGTGAGGGAATGCGATGAACTGCCAAAACAGGCGACCGAAGCGTCGCAGCGCGTGACGATATGCGGTCCTGGAAAGTGGCGTATCCGGGCGAATCGCTATATAGTCCTCTTGCCCAAGGGGCAATAACAAGGAGACCGCAATGACGCTGGAAAGCTTGCTGCAAAACCCGAACGCCCTGCCGACCGCGCCCAAGGTCGTCGACGAACTCATCAGCAGCTTTGAAGATCCCGACGTCGCAGTCGAAGATATTGCGCGTAAAGTGTCGCTCGACCCGGTCCTGGCGGCCAAGCTGCTGCGTCTGGCCAATTCTGCCTATTACCATGTGTCGCGCCGGATCGGCAACGTGGAAGACGCGGTCCGCATGCTCGGCTTCGTCACTGTGCGCACGCTGGTGATCAGCTCGGGCCTGGTGGGTGGCTTCAAGACCGTGCCGGGGCTCGACCTCAAGCGCTTCTGGCGCTACAGCCTGCACGCGGCCGTGAGCGCCAAATGGATTGCCAAAAAAGTGGGCGTCAATGCCGACCTGGCCTTCACGATCGGGATGATGCACGGTATCGGACAGTTGGTCATGCATGCCGGAATGCCCGCCGAAGCGCAGGAACTCGACAGCACTGTCGGGCCGTATGACGCCGGCCGACTGGCGGCGGAACAGGCCGCTTTCGGCTTCCAGTTCAGCGAAGTCGGCGCCGAGCTGGCCACACGCTGGAAATTCCCCGATATTTTCCCGGATACCATCCGCGACTTCCCTGCCCCACCGCAACTGCCCGCGCCGGGCCGCATGGCGGCTGTGGTGCATCTGGCAGTCTGGCGCGCCCGCGCCGACGAGCTGGGCTTGAATGCCGAGGACACGGCAGCCAGCCTGCCCCTGGCGGTGGCGCAAAGCCTGGGACTGGCCGCTGGCGAGCTGCTCGAAGAGATGCCCAGTTTGTCGAACCTCAGTGCGGGCCTGGAAGAACTTATTCATTAAACAAGAAAGGGAGGCAAGCCCCTCGTTTTAATTTCTTTTGAAAAAGTTTCCTAAAATCCCTAAAGTTTCCGTTTTCCCGACCGTTACCAGGTGGACAAGCAGTAATCCATCTACAAAATTTTGGCCGGGTGAGCACATGACCTCCAACGAAGTCCTCGCGATGTACGAAAATATTGCCGTTTTGACTGGCAAAATGGCCCACGCTGCGCAAACCGGCGACATGCAGAGCCTGGCGG
>DASWMN010000083.1:0-3957 GCA_036399735.1 Telluria sp.
ACCGCCAACTTCAGAACGTCATCCCGGCGAAGGCCGGGATCCAATTTTGCGTGAAAACAGTTAGCCTTCGCGCGCAATGCGCTGGCGCCGTGCCTCGTACAGGCACACGCCCGAAGCGACCGACACGTTCAGGCTCTCGACCGAGCCGAACATCGGGATGGAAACCAGCAGGTCGCAGGTTTCGCGGGTGAGGCGGCGCATGCCCTCGCCTTCGGAACCCATCACGAGCGCCGTCGGGCCGGTGAAATCGGCTTCGTACAGGCCCTTCTGGCCATCGTCGGAAGTGCCGATCAGCCAGATGTCGCGGTCCTTCAGGTCGCGCATGGTACGCGCCAGATTGGTCACTGCAATGTAGGGCACGGTTTCGGCCGCACCGCTGGCGACCTTGGCCACCGTCGCATTCAAGCCCACTGCGCGGTCCTTCGGCACGATGACCGCATGCGCGCCCACGCCGTCAGCCACGCGCAGGCAGGCGCCCAGGTTGTGCGGATCGGTGATGCCGTCGAGGATCAGCAGCATCGGCGGACCTTCGATCGCATCGAGCAGTTCGTCGAGGTTGCGCGCCAGCGCCAGCTGGCTGGCAAAGGCGATCACGCCCTGGTGGCGGCGGGTGCCGACGATCTTGTCGAGGCGGGCCGAATCGACCGGCATCACGCGCACGCCCATGCCCTTGGCACTGGCGATCAGGTCGTGCATGCGGCGGTCTTCGCGCGTCGCATCGACAAAAATCTCTTCCACCGACGAGGCCTCATGACGCAAACGCGAGGTCACTGCGTGGAACCCGAAAATCATTTTATTCTTCATTACTTCTTATCGCTTATTCTTGTTGGATTTACTCGTTTTTGCTGCTGTTTTGGACGTGCGCGATACAGGTTTTTTGGCAGCGCCGCCGGTGGCTTTGCTGCGCCGCGGCTTGGCCGTTTCAGCCTCGCCGGTGTCGAGTTCATAGCGCGAGGCGGTGTTGACCTTCGGCTCGCGCGACTTGCCCGGCTTGGCATCGAGTGCCTTGTGGGCGGCGCTTTTCGGCTTGCCCGCGCCGGTGTCGGCGGCAACACTGCCGCCAGCGAGTACCAGATCGATCTTGCGTGCTTCCAGATCCACTTTGGCCACCTGCACCGTCACACGGTCGGTCAGCTGGTAGCGCTTGCCGGTGCGTTCGCCGCGCAGCTCGTGGCGTGCGTCGTCGTACTGGAAGAAATCGGTACCAAGTTCGGTGATGTGCACCAGGCCTTCGACGTACAGCGCATCGAGCTGCACGAAGATGCCGAAGGTGGTCACGCCAGACACCACGCCGGTAAATTCTTCACCGAGCTTGTCCTTGATGAAGTAGCACTTGAGCCAGGCCTCGACATCGCGCGAAGCTTCGTCGGCGCGGCGTTCGTTGGCCGAACAGTGCACCCCGAGCGCATCCCAGATGGTCAGGTCTTTCTCGTGCTTCTGCTTGCCCTCGGCCTTGTCCTTGGCCTGCTGCTTGCGGGTGGCGTTCGAGACGGTGGTGTTCAGGCCAGCCAGTTCGATGCCTTTTGGCTCGTACTTCTTGCCCAGCAAAATCGCCTTGATCGCGCGGTGGGTCAGCAAGTCGGGATAGCGGCGGATCGGGCTGGTGAAGTGGGCATACGCCTCGTACGCCAGGCCGAAGTGGCCGATATTGTCGGGGCTGTAGACCGCTTGCTGCATCGACCGCAGCAGCATGGTCTGCAGCAGGGACGCGTCGGGACGCTCCTTGATCTGCTTCATCAATTCGGCGTAGTCGCCGGCAGTCGGCTTGTCGCCACCGTTCAGGTTCAGACCCACCTGCTTGAGGAAGGTGCGCACTTGCGTGAGCTTTTCCTTGGTGGGCGAGGCGTGAATGCGGTAGGTGCCCGGATGCTTGTTGCGGATCAAGAGGTCGGCCGCGCAGACGTTGGCCGCCAGCATGCATTCCTCGATGACCTTGTGGGCATCGTTGCGGGTGCGCGGGATGATCTTTTCGATCTTGCCCAGCGCATTGCAGACGATGTAAGTTTCGGTGGTTTCGAAATCGATGGCACCGCGTTCCAGACGGGCTTTTTGCAGCGCATGATAGACGTCGTACAGATTGAGCAGGTGCGGCACGATGGCCGGACGGCGCTGCGCTTCCGGACCGGCGGTATTGCCGAGGATCTCGGCCACTTCGTTGTAGGTCAGGCGCGCGGCGGAATGGATTACCGCCGGGTAGAACTGGTAAGCCTTGATTTCGCCCTTGTCGGAAATGACCGCGTCGCACACCAGGGTCAGACGGTCGACCGCTGGGTTCAGCGAGCACAGGCCGTTCGACAGCTTTTCGGGCAGCATCGGAATCACGCGGCGCGGGAAGTAGACCGAGGTGCTGCGTTCGAGCGCATCCACATCGAGCGCGTCGTTCGGCTTGACGTAGTGGCTGACGTCGGCAATCGCCACGATCAGGCGGAAGCAGTTGGCGCGGCCGATCTTGACCGGTTCGCAGTAGACGGCATCGTCAAAATCGCGCGCGTCTTCGCCATCGATGGTGACCAGCGGCACGTCGCGCAGGTCGACCCGGTCTTCCAGATCGGACTCGCGCACTTCGGCGGGCAGCTTGGCAGCCGACTTGAGCGAGGCCGCCGAGAAGATATGCGGCACGCCGAATTTGCGCACGGCGATTTCAATTTCCATGCCAGGGTCGTCCAGATCGCCCAGGACTTCGACGACGGTACCGGCCGGTTGCTTGAAGCGCGAAGGCTGCTCGACCAGCTCGACGCTGACGATCTGCCCTGCCTTGGCCTTACCGGGCGAACCGGAGACCAGGATGTCCTGGCCGATGCGCTTGTCTTCGGGGGCGACGATCCAGACGCCGTTTTCGTTCAGCAGGCGGCCGATCACGTGGGTATTGGCGCGCGAAACGACTTCGACGATGGTGCCTTCCTGGCGGCCACGGCGGTCGGTGCCGGTGACTTTGGCCAGCACGCGGTCGCCATGCAGCACTTTCTGCATTTCCTTGTCGTTCAGGAAAAGGTCTTCGCCCGGCTCATCCGGGATCACGAAGCCGAAACCGTCGCGGTGGGCGCTGACTTTGCCGGCGACAAAGCCGGAATGGTCGGCCAGCGCGTAGTGTCCGCTGGCGTCGGCGCGGATCTGACCGTCGCGCTCCATCGCATTCAGACGCCGCGTGAGGACTTCGATCGCTGCCGGCTTGACCTTGAGCGTACGCGCAAGTGCATGCACGTCAAGCGGTGCGGCGGCGGTACGGAAGATGCCGAGAATGTCCTCGCGGCTGGGAATTGTGTGAGTAATTTGGTTCAATGGTTCTCTATATTTGTTTTTGTTGGTGACGGTGGATTGCCACTGTCGCGACTATGATTGACACCGCGATACGCGTAGTGTAACGGAGGACCGTGCAAATCGCCTAACGCAGCGTGGCGTGAAGTTTCTGTTGACGGGGCTTTGACATTTCAAAATGTTCCGCTATAATTTTGGTCTTTCGCGAAGACCTCAAGTTCCAGCGGAGAAAAATGCAGCAGATTAGTCGGTGAAATGGCAGCGCGGGTAAGAAAAGTTAGTCTAGCGCAAAACTTCAAAGGCTAGTATGATAGCAGAAGTCGGCGGCAACGCTGGCGTAGCAAGCAGCAACAGTGCCCACGTGGCGGAATTGGTAGACGCGCATGGTTCAGGTCCATGTGCCGCAAGGTGTGGGGGTTCGAGTCCCTCCGTGGGCACCACTCTACCGGATTGATTTCCGCGAAAAGCAGTACCGTGTAACGATGCGCCGTAATCGTTCAAGATTGCGGCGTTTTAGTTTCAAGCAGTAGCGTTGTGGTTGTCTCAGTGCCCACGTGGCGGAATTGGTAGACGCGCATGGTTCAGGTCCATGTGCCGCAAGGTGTGGGGGTTCGAGTCCCTCCGTGGGCACCAAAATCAAAAAGGTCGGTTGCGAAAGCAACCGGCCTTTTTCGTTTTGGCGCCTACGAGCAAAGCGCCTGC
>DASWMN010000084.1:0-8380 GCA_036399735.1 Telluria sp.
TAACAATCCGCAGAATTGGCTGATTGCCTTGCATGGTGCCGTTCTTGATATATTTCCCACTCCATGCGGGAATTTTGAACCTGCCCTGCCCATCAGTGAGCGCTTCCCCTACATGCAGCGCTCCCATGGGAAAGTTGGTCCAATTCCGCACTCTGTCCCAACTCACTACCACGAGAGCACCAGCGAGCGGCTTGCCCTCAGTGTCAATTACCCGGCCATTGATTTCATCTGACGACCATGGTTTTGGAATGAAGAGTGAAATGATCCAGATCACCAGCAGAAATGGTGCGACGATAATCCAGGTTCGGGGGCGGCGCCACCGAGGAAGTTGCGTTGACATTGAATTGATCTGAAAGAAATTCGTGCAACATCATAACGCGAGGCTGCAACTTGACCTAATTGCGGCGATGTTTGGAAAAGAAATCCAGCAGCATCTTGCTTGCATCCGGCCCCTGGCTCGCGTTGTACGGAAGCCGGTCATCGCCCCCGCTCCAGGCATGCTTGAGGCCGCAAATCTGCGCAACGCGCAGCATCAACTTGCGGCCTGCATACACGTCGTGCAGGCGATGCGCGCGCCCGCTTCTGCCGCCCGGGTTGGTGGTGACGCTGACCGGGGTGGCGGGGTCCAGACGGTTCAGCTGCATCGCCTGGCGCGTCAGGTGCGCCTGGTTGACGGGACGGACGACGTCATCCTCTTCGCCCTGGATCAGCATGGTGGGCATGGGGGGAAATTGGCCGTGTTTGAGCAGCACTTCGTCGATGGCGCTGTCGACCCGGTGGCTGGCGCCGTGTTTCATCACACCGAGCGCGCCGAGCTGGCTGTGGCCCGCACCAAACATGGGCCCGGAATGCAGCCCGACTGCCGCAAACAAATCCGGATGGCTGAGCGCAACGATATTGGCCATGCCTGCCCCGGCCGAGATGCCCGCGATATAAATACGCGCGGGGTCCAGCGGATACTGGCCCATGACCTTGCGCACCAGACCCGCGATGACGCTGACGTCCCCGCCGCCCTGCTGGGTTGCCCGGTCATACCACTTCCAGCAACGATGAGGGTGAGCACTAACTGACTGCTGCGGATAGAGCACGGCAAAGCCGCGCTGTTGCGCCGCCTGATTCATACGGGTGCCGTCGGCGAACTGGGTCGCGCTTTGATCGCAGCCGTGCAGCATGACGACCAGCGGCATGGGCAAGCTGGCCGCATCCGGCAGATACAGCCAGTAGCTCATGCGGCGCAGGGGCCCGCTGCCATTTTCGGAACGCGCCGAAAAATGCGAAGCCAGCCACTTTCCGGCTGCCGGCGGCGAGGCTGCAGTTTTACGCGCAGATGCCGGTGCCGGTGCCGGTGCCGCCGTCGAGACAGGCTTCGGCTTCGGCTTTGGTTTGGGCTTCGGCGTCGGCTTTGGTTTGGGCTTCGGCTTGGGTTTGGGCGCCAGCAATGCGGTAAGCGCACGCGAAACCGTGCGCTGCTGCTTCTTCCCGGCCCGCACAAGCGTGCGCAGCCAGGGATTGGCAAGCTTTTTTACCATCGAAGCCTGGAAACCGTCAGGCGCGCGAACAGCGACGACACGAACGAGCGAGTTGGGATGAGCTTGCCCAGCGGGCCGGCGTTATTGCAGCGGGATGTGACGACGATCATGTGAAATCTCCAGGGTTTTGACAAGAATATCCATCTGGAAACGCTCGTTCTGTGCGCTATCCCGCATAAAGTGGCCAACTCAGCAATAAAGCGACAAAGTTTCCAAGTCCGATGCGTATAGGAGACGATTGATTTAGATCAAACCCGAAACGAGTCTGAAAACTAGGCTGGTCAAGTGAGGCAATCAACTCACCCATCTGACACGTCACAGGAGAAAACAATGAGCTATTCAGACCGCGACCGCTACGGTATGTACAAAAGCAGCGACAGTGCAGGCCCCGGCCCTTCGCTGATGGGGGCAGACACACTGATCGGCGACAGTGTGGTCAACGGCCAGGAAGAAAATCTGGGGGACATCAAGGAAATCATGCTCGACATGCGCACCGGCCAGGTGGCGTATGCGGTGCTAGCATTTGGCGGCTTCCTCAGCATGGGCGAAAAACTGTTCGCCGTGCCCTGGCAAGCCCTGCAGCTCGATACCGTCAACAAGCGCTTCGTGCTCAATGTCGACAAAGACCACCTGAAGAACGCCCCTGGCTTCGATCCCAACGCCTGGCCCGACATGAGCGACATGGGCTGGGCCAACCAGATCCATTCCTTCTATGGCACCGAGGCCGGCAACATCGGCAGCTCGGGTGTGGCCGCGAGCGGCATGATCGGGGGTGCCGGTTCGTCCACCCCCAACCCCGGCACCGCCCACTGAGCGGGCCACGCTGGCATTAGCGCTGCATCGATTCCCATACCTTTTGCAGGCGCTTGGAGGACACCGGCATCGGTGTCCTCAATTCCTGCGCGAACAAGGAGACCCGTAACTCTTCCAGCATCCAGCGGAATTCCACCATTTTAGGATCGGTATTCTTGCCCGCGAGCCTATCCTTGGCTGCACGCATGAAGTGGCCGGCAGACTGCGTCCATTCGGCCATGAGCTTGGCGTCACGGCTCGGATCCGCGCGCAGCTTTTCAATACGCACGTTAATCGCTTTCAGATAGCGCGGGAAATGCGCGAGTTGCGCATACTCGTTTTCAATCAGGAAGCGCTTGTGCACCAGACCTTGCAGCTGGGTGGTCATATCGGCGGCGGCCTGCGGATTGACGCCTTGCAGCTTTTTCGGCAGACCATGGAATTCGGTCAGCACTTGCGATACCAGGCGCGCGATCTCGTTCACCAGCAAGGTCAGGCGCGACTTCCCCTCATCCTTGCGCTTGTTGAAGGAGGCGGCGTCGGTCGGCAGCGGATCTTGCAGGCAGGCGATTTCGATCGCCTTCTGAATGATCTGGTCGCGCAGTTCCTCCTGTGAGCCCATGGCCATGAATTGCATGCCCATCTGCTGCAGCCCGGGAATATTCTTCTCGACAAACTTGAGCTGTTCCTTGAACTGCAGCGCGAACAGGCGGCGCAGGCCAATCCGGTGCGTGCGCGCCGCCACGGTGGGATCATCAAACACTTCCAGGTCGCAATGCGTCCCCTTGTCCACCAGCGCCGGGAAGCCGATCAGGGTCAGCTTGCCCTGCACAATCTCCAGCAGTTCCGGCAGTTCGCCAAAGGTCCAGTTGGTCAGGCCGGTATGCTGGCTGACCACCGGCGCGGCGGCCTTGGGGGCAGCACCGGGCGGCGTGCCTTTGGCCGGCTGGGTGGTGGCTGTCGCGACCACGCCCTTGGCCGGCACCGACACTTCGGCCAGCTTCTGGAAACTCTGGCGCGCCTGGCCGCCGAATTCGGCTTGCAAGGTAGCCAGGTTGCGGCCCATGTCGAGCTGGCGGCCATGCTCGTCAATGACCTTGAAGTTCATGAAGTGATGCGCCGGCAGCGTTTCGGCCTTGAAGTCGCTGGTCAGCACCGACAGACTCGTTTGCGCGCGGATATCGGCGATGATGGCGTCGATCAGGTCGCCACGGCCGAACACGCCTGCCTCGTGCACGCGCTCGCAGAAACGCGCGGCATAGTCAGGCAAGGGCACGCAATGGCGGCGCAGCTTCTGTGGCAGCGATTTGAGCAGCAGATGCACCTTCTCCTTGAGCATGCCCGGCACCAGCCACTCGACCCGCTCGCGCGGCATCTGGTTGAGCGCGAACAGCGGCACCGACAGCGTCACGCCATCGCGCAGGCTGCCTGGCTCGAAATGGTAAGTCAGCTGCATTTCGATGCCGGTCACCGACATTGTTTTCGGGAACAGCTCGGTCGTTACGCCGGCTGCCTCGTGGCGCATCAACTCTTCGCGGTTCAGGAACAGCAGCTTCGGTTCCTTTTGCGTCGCGTCCTTGTGCCACTTTTCGAAGCCGGCGCCGTTGACAATATCTTTCGGGATCAGCTTGTCGTAGAACGCCGCGATCAAATGGTCGTCCACCAGCACATCCAGGCGGCGTGACTTGTGTTCGAGGTTTTCAATCTCTTTGATCAGCTTGTGGTTGTGCGCGAAAAACGGCGCGCGCGTGTCGTAATCGCCCTGCACCAGCGCGTCGCGAATGAAAATCTCGCGCGCCTCGAAAGGGTTGAACTGTCCGTAGTTGATGCGGCGCTGGCTGTAGATGACGATGCCGTGCAGGGTCGCGCGTTCGGACGCGGTTACCTGGGCGGCCCGCTTTTCCCAGCGCGGCTCGCCCCAGGATTTTTTCAGCAGGTGCGCGCCCACACGCTCGATCCATTCAGGCTGAATCTGCGCCACGCAGCGCGCATACAGGCGCGTGGTTTCCACCAGTTCGGCCGCCATGATCCATTTGCCCGGCTTTTTCAGCAGTGAGGAACCGGGCCAGATGTGGAACTTGATCCCGCGCGCGCCCAGATAGCCGGCGCCCGGCTCGTCATCCGACTTGAAGCCGATGTTCCCCAGCAGGCCAGTAAGCAGCGCCGTGTGCAGGTTTTCGTAAGTGGCAGCCAGCTCGTTCATGCGCCAGCCCTGCTCCTTGACGATGGTGAGCAACTGCGAATGCACGTCGCGCCATTCGCGTAGGCGTACCTGCGACAGGAAGTTGCTGCGGCAGGTTTCCTGCAGCTGGCGGTTGGTTTTCTTGTGTTCGATGGCGTCTTCGAACCACTTCCAGATTTTTATGTAGGTCAGGAACTCGGACTTTTCGTCGGCGAACTTCTTGTGCGCTTCGTCAGCGGCCTGCTGGTGTTCCATCGGCCGGTCGCGCGGATCCTGCACCGACAGCGCGGACGCGACAATCAGCATTTCGGTCAGGCAGGCGTTGTCGAGCGCGGCCAGAATCATGCGGCCCACGCGCGGATCGAGCGGCAGCTTGGCCAGCTTGTGGCCGAGCGGCGTCAGGTTGTTGGTGTCGTCTACCGCGCCCACTTCCTGCAGCAGCTGGTAGCCGTCGGCGATCGCGCGGCCTTGCGGCGGCTCGATGAAGGGGAAGGTCTCCACATCCGTCAGGTGCAGGGACTTCATGCGCAAAATAACGGCGGCCAGGGACGAGCGCAGGATCTCGGGTTCGGTGAATTTGGGGCGCTGGTTGAAGTCGTCCTCTTCGTACAGGCGGATGCAGACACCGTCGGCAACGCGGCCGCAACGGCCGGCGCGCTGGTTGGCCGCCGATTGCGCGATCGGCTCGACCTGCAGCTGTTCGACCTTGTTGCGGAAGCTGTAGCGTTTCACGCGCGCCAGCCCCGCGTCGACCACGTAGCGGATGCCCGGCACCGTCAGCGAGGTCTCGGCCACGTTGGTAGCCAGGACAATGCGGCGCGCGTTGGTGATTTTGAAGACCTTCTCCTGCTCCTCGACCGACAGGCGGGCGAACAGCGGCAGAATTTCCACCTGCGGCGGGTGGTGCTTGCGCAGCGCTTCTGCGCAGTCGCGGATTTCGCGCTCGCCCGGCAGGAAGACCAGCACATCGCCGGAACCGAGGCGGCACAACTCGTCGACACCCTCGACCACGGCATCCATCAGATCGCGCTTTTCGCGCGCGGCCTGGGCCTTTGGCACTGGTTTGCCTTCCGGGACCGGCAGGTTGACCGGATCGCGGTCGACCGGGCGGTAGCGAACTTCCACCTTGTACAGGCGGCCCGAGACTTCGATTACCGGCGCCGGTTTGTCCGCTGTGCCGAAGTGGCGCGCGAAACGGTCGGCGTCGATCGTGGCCGAGGTGATGATCACTTTCAGGTCCGGCCGGCGCGGCAGCAGCTGCTTGAGGTAGCCAAGCAGGAAATCGATGTTCAGGCTGCGCTCGTGCGCTTCATCGATGATGATGGTGTCGTAATTGCGCAGCAGCGGGTCGGTCTGGGTTTCGGCCAGCAGAATCCCGTCGGTCATCAGCTTGACGTAGGCGCCGGGTTTGAGCGTGTCGGTAAAGCGCACCTTGAAACCGACGTGCTCGCCCAGCGGCGTGCCCAGTTCCTGGGCAATGCGCTTGGCGGTCGACGATGCCGCGATGCGGCGCGGCTGGGTGTGGCCGATCAGCCCTTTGACGCCACGGCCCAACTCCAGGCAGATCTTGGGAAGCTGGGTGGTTTTGCCGGAACCGGTTTCGCCGGAGACGATGATGACCTGATTTTCCAGCAGCGCTTTGGCGATGTCGCCGCGGCGGCCGGAAACCGGCAGGTCCTCGGGAAAGGTGATGGCCGGCAGGGGCGTACGAATTTGTTCACGCGGGGCGCGGTCGGGGGCGCCTTCGCGCGGCGGGCGCGGCGGACGCGCTGTTGGCGACGCGGCTGGTGCGACTGCTACGCCCGACGCGTCTGATGCGCCCGATGGAGCGGCCGGCCGGGCTTCGCGCGGCAGACGATTGGGCTGGCCTTCGCGTGGTGCGCGGGGAGGCTGGCCTTCGCGCGCTGCGCCGGCGGCCTGGCCTTCGCGCGCTGCGCCGGGGGCCTGGCCTTCGCGTGGCGCGCGGGGAGCGTGGCCTTCGCGCGGTGCGCGGGCAGGCTGGCCTTCGCGCGGCGGACGTGGCGAGCGGTCACCCTGGCCTTCACCAGACGCACGCGCTTGCGATCGGCTTTGCGACTGATTCGGCGTGTTATTGGTTCCCGCCGAGGGCTGCCTTGGCGCGACGACGATGTTATTACGTGGCGCCTGGTCGCGCGGGGTGCGCTCGTGGGCCTGGCCTTCACGCGGGGCGTTGCGGGGCGTGGAAGGCTTCTTGCTCTGATCTGACATTGTTTTTTACACTGTTTTGGTGCGCAAGTCGCGCAGCGAATTATAATGCGGCAAATGGAAACCTTTAACCAATTCGTCCAATGGCTGCGCTCCGTCGCGCCCTACGTCCACGCCTTCCGTGGCAAGACCTTCGTGGTCGCCTTTCCAGGTGAACTCGTCACGGCTGGCGCCCTGCCCGTCCTGGCCCAGGATTTGTCGCTGCTGGTCGCGCTCGGCATCCGCGTGGTCGTGGTGCACGGCTCGCGCCCCCAGGTGGCGGAACAACTGGCGCTGCGAAACGTCGAAGGCCGGTTCCACAACGGCGTACGCATCACCGACACCGCCGCGCTAGAATGCGCCAAGGAAGCGGCGGGCGAGCTGCGCCTTGATATCGAGGCCGCCTTCAGCCAGGGCTTGCCGAACACGCCAATGGCGCACGCAGCCATCCGCATCATCTCAGGTAACTTCGTCACGGCGCGCCCTTTAGGCGTGATCGACGGGGTCGATCTGGAACTGACCGGCATGACCCGCAAGATCGCCGCCGAGACCATTCACGCGATCCTGGCCACCGATAGCGTGGTGCTGCTGTCGCCCCTGGGCTTCTCGCCGACCGGCGAAGTGTTCAACCTGACCATGGAAGACGTGGCCGTGTCGGCCGCCATCGCCCTGCATGCCGACAAGATCATCTTTATCACTGAAACCATGATGATGAAGGATGAAGCCGAGGTCGAGATCCGCGAGCTGTCATCGCACCAGGCCGAAGCCGTGCTGGAAGCGGGCTTTTTGCCGACAGACGCCGCCTTCTACCTGCAGCATGCCATCAAGGCCTGCAACAGCGGCGTACCACGGGCCCACATTCTGCCGTTCGAGATGGATGGCTCGACCCTGCTCGAACTGTTCACCCACGATGGCGTGGGCACCATGATCAGCCACGAAAACCTGGAATCGCTGCGTCAGGCCACCATTGAAGACGTGGGCGGCATCATCAAACTGATTGAACCGCTGGAGGCGGACGGCACGCTGGTCAAGCGCGGCCGCGAGCTGATCGAACGCGAAATCGACAATTTCAGCGTCATCGAGCACGATGGCGTGATTTTCGGCTGTGCGGCGCTGTACCCCTTCCCGGCCGAGAAAATGGCCGAAATGGCCTGCCTGACGGTAAACCCGGAAGTCCAGGCCCAGGGCGACGGCGAGCGGATTCTCAAGCACATGGAGAATCGTGCGCGCGCGGCCGGTATCAAGCAGCTCTTCGTTTTGACCACGCGCACCTCGCACTGGTTCAAAAAACGCGGCTTCATTCCGGCCACCGTGGACGCCCTGCCGCGCGACCGCCAGCACATGTATAACTGGCAGCGCAAATCCCAGGTCTTGATTAAGCCTTTATAATCACACCTTTACCGACCGAGCTTTAGGAGCAAAGATGGCGCGCACAGTCCATTGCATCAAACTGAACAAGGAAGCCGAAGGGCTCGATTTCCCACCTTACCCGGGCGAACTGGGCAAGAAGATCTGGGAATCGGTCTCGAAGGAAGCCTGGGCCGCCTGGCTCAAGCACCAGACCATGCTGGTCAATGAAAACCGCCTGAACCTGGCCGATGCACGCGCGCGGAAATACCTGGCCACGCAGATGGAAAACCATTTCTTCGGTTCCGGCGCCGATGCCGCCGCC
>DASWMN010000085.1:0-2346 GCA_036399735.1 Telluria sp.
CTGGCTCTGAAAAACAAAACGCCCGATGCGGTGCATCGGGCGTCGATAAATCTGAGTTAACTACGGGAAACGAAAAAGGCCGTTACCCGTCAACTCATTTCAGGACGTGACAATACGTTGCTATCTTCATTCGGTTTGGGCATACTTGGCGCTGTATTTTACCTATCTACTTGCACCAAGGCGGCCATGCGCATCAATCCGGATTACCTGATCGTTGGTCTGATCGTCCTCACGATCCTCGCGCTCAATGCACGCGCCACCTGGCTGGTGCTGCGCGACGATCTATCGGAACGCGTGCAGCAAATCACGCAGTTTTGCATGGTCTGGCTGTTTCCACTATTCGGGGCATTGCTGGTGCTCGCCGTACATCGCAAGCCGCAAAAGCCCTCGGGCAACTATCGGAAGCGTGATGACGATGCGGATGATTACGGCGTGTCCGGTCGGCCTTTCAAGGCGCTGTCGGATGCACTGGATGACTGAGCCGCGCATCTTTCTTCAGCGGGCAGTGCTTATTCGATTGTCCATCCGTAGGTATACTTGATCCAGGTTGCCACGGGAACTCCATCGACCAGTTCTGGACGGAAGGTGCACTTCTCGAAAGCGTGAAGGGCCGCACCGTCCAGCAAGTACCAGCCAGACGTGTGGTCGATTTTCGATTCAATCACCTTGCCATCTTTATCGACCAGAAACGCCATCCTGACGGTGCCGCGTTGTTCTTCTCGTCGCGAGCGCGACGGATACACGGGCGGTTTGCACGAGCCGGCGACCACGCGCGACAGCCCATTCTGATCATGTGATGCGACCACGGGAACGGGTTCTGCCGGCGCCTGCTGCGCCGATGCCTTGTAACACGTGGTGCCAAGGACGATGGCGGCTGCGATGGCGATCCGGGTGTGATGCTTCATCCGTCTTCTTTCAGCGAAGGCGAGACCTGCGCCGGCTGGGGGGACCTGTGACCAAAAGGGCAAGCCAACCGGCGCGGTCTGGCTTACGGCTTGATATGCGCGTCCAGCCAGTTCTTGACCGTGTTATGCCACTGCACCGAGTTGGCTGGCTTGAGCACCCAGTGGTTCTCGTCCGGGAACACGATCAGCTTGCTCTCGACGCCCTGGCGCTGCAACGCGCTGAAGGTGCCCAGTGCCTGCGAGGTGGGGATGCGGAAGTCCAGATCGCCCTGGATCACCAGCATCGGCGTCTTCCAGTTCTTCACATGGTGGACCGGGTTGAATTTCTCGTATTCGGCCGGCTTGTCGTAATAGGTGCCGCCATTTTCCCATTCGGTGAACCAGAGTTCCTCGGTGGCGTAGGCCATGCCGCGTGTGTCGAATACGCCATCGTGATTGACCAGGCACTTGAAGCCGTCGTTCCAGTTACCGGCGATCCAGTTCATCATGTAGCCGCCGTAAGAGGCGCCCAGCGCGCAGCTGCGCTCGCGGTCCAGCCATGGGAACTTCTTGACAGCCGCGTCCAGACCTTTCTTGAGGTCTTCCAGCGGTTTGCCGCCCCAGTCACCGCTGATCGAGTCGGTGAAGGCCTGGCCATAACCGGTCGAACCGTGGAAGTCGATGAACACGCTGGCATAACCGGCGCCGGCATACGTCTGCGGATTCCAGCGGTAGCTCCAGGAGTTGCCGAAGCTGCCTTGGGGGCCGCCGTGGACCAGGAAGGCGATCGGGTATTTGCCGCCGGGCGCGGCGTTCCATGGCTTCATGACGTGGCCGTAGACGGTCTCGCCGTTGGCGCCAATGAAGGAGAACTGCTCGTACTCGCCGAATTTGACGTCTTTCAGCGCCTCCGTATTCAGATCGGTGATCTGCGTCGCTTTGGCGTCGCCAAGGCGGCCCTTGAACAGCTGCGCAGGGCTGCCCAGATCGGCCTGTGCCAGCACCAGCGTCTTGCCGCTGACGTCGAAGCCGCTGACGTAGCCCTTGCCGGTGATGGCGCTGACCTTGCCGCTGGCCGCGTCGATCGAGAACAGACGGTGGTTGCCGATATCATCGGCCGTGGCGAGGATGGCTTTGCCGTCGTCGGTCCAGCGGTAATCGGCGATCGAGCGGTCCCATTTTTCCGCGACCAGACGCTTCTTGCCGGTGGCGACATCCATGAACACCAGCTGGAAGCGGTCCGCTTCAAAGCCGGGTTTGCGCATGGCCAGATAGGCGAGTGTTTTGCCGTCGGGCGAGAAGGACGGTTTGGCATCCCAGGCCGGGTTGTCCTCGGTCAGGTTGCGGGGCGCGGCGCCGCCGGCGGCAGGCACCTGGAACAGGTCGAAGTTGGTCGACCAGGCTTCGGTCTTGCCGGCGACGCGCACGCCGAAGACGATCGATTTGCCGTCGGGGCTGAAGG
>DASWMN010000086.1:0-24115 GCA_036399735.1 Telluria sp.
CAGAATTGGGGTCAGAGCTCGATTCGACAGTGCCGCGCTAGGCTCTACGGCAAGAAAATGCGGGTTTCAATGCCTTCAGTCAAGTGAATAGCGAGGGCGCCAAATTTACGCCCGCCCGATCCCCTTCAAACAAAATAAAACCGGGGTCAGACCTCAATTTTGCAAGAATTGCAGAATTGAGGTCTGACCCCGGTTTTTGTACTGCAAAAAGGTCAGTCGCGGCCGTGGGTGTGGGTCGCTGCGTCAACCGGCACGTTGGCGTTGCCCGCGCCTTCGAAGAAGAACGGCTTGCGCGCTTTCGGCGTGGCGCCCACTTCGTTCATGGTCGCGGTTTCGTACAGCCGGCCGCCCAGCATGACGTGCGTGATCTTGTCGGAGTTGCGGATGTCGGCCAGCACATCGCCCTCAATGATAGACAGGTCGGCCAGCTTGCCGGCCTCGAGCGAGCCGACGTCCTGGTCCAGCCCCAGGTAGCGGGCGCCGTTCAATGTCGCCGAGCGGATCGCTTCCAGCGGGGTCATGCCGCCCATTACTAGCGACCACATTTCCCAGTGCGCGCCCAGCCCTTCGCGCTGGCCGTGCGCACCCATGTTCACCGGCACGCCGGCGCGCTGCAGGGCCACGGCTTCACGCGCGACCTTGATCACGTTGAAGTCTTCTTCGGGCGCCGTTTCCCGCCGGATGCTGCGCGGCTCGAGCACCGACTTGGGCACGTAGCGCGACAGGATCGGATGGCGCCAGACGTCGGTGCGGGCGTACCAGTAATGCTCGCCATCCAGACCGCCATAGGCCACAACCAGGGTCGGCGTGTAGCCCACCTTGGTCTGCGACCACAGCTGCTTGACGTCGTCGTAGGTCGCTTCCACCGGCAGCGCGTGCTCGACGCCGGTGTGGCCGTCGACCACCATCGTCATATTGCTCTGGAACAGGGAGCCGCCTTCCGGCACCACCATGATCCCGCTCTGGCGCGCCGCTTCCAGAATCTGCTGGCGCTGCTCGCGGCGCGGCTGGTTGTAGCTCTTGACACTGATGGCGCCACCCTCTTTCAGGCGCCGCACGTGCGTGAGCGCGTCTTCCAGGCTGTCCACGGGCGCTGCGAAATTGCCCTTGGCGCCGTACAGGATGGTGCCGGTCGAGTAGATGCGCGGACCAACCACTTGCCCGGTCCGCTGCATTTCACTGTGCGTGAAGATAGTGCCGGTATCGTTGGACGGATCGTGCACGGTGGTCACGCCCAGCGCCAGGCCGGCGTAATCAACCCAGCTCTGTTGCGGCACGATGCCGTCTTCGCCCATGCTGCCGTGCCAGTGCGCGTCGACCATGCCGGGCATGACAGTCTTGCCCTTGGCGTCGATCAGGGTGGCGCCGGCCGGCAGCGCGATGTCGGCGGCCTTGCCGATCGCCACAATGCGGTTTTCCTTGATGACGATGCGGCCATTGTCGATCACTTCATCGCCGCGCATGGTAATGATGCGGGCACCGTCGATCACGCTGGTGGCGGCCGGCTTGGCCGCTTTGGCACGGAAACCAATGCGTATGCCCGGTTCTTTGGCCAGCGCTTCCAGGCGCGCTTTTTCTTTCGCCTCATCCGGATCGGCGGCGGCGAAGGCTTGCTTGAGCTGGCGCGTGAACAGCTGGTCGCCCAGCGAGAAATGCAGCGCGCTGCTGTCGCCCGACCAGTGGGCATAGTCACCGGCGTCGACATCGAGGCGGCGCACCGGCAAGGCTTCGGCCTTTTCGCCGATGGTGACGGTGGTGCCGGCCTGCGGCAACGGCGTCACCCAGGTGTGGAAGCGTTCGCCGTAGGCGAGCCAGTTGCCGTCCGGCGAGACCGTGAAGCTGGTCACCATTTCGCCTTTGGCCAGGGTATGTTCTTCGTATTTCTCCAGGTTGATGCGCACCAGCGAGGCGGAAAAATCGACTTCACTGGTTTGCGCATGGCGCGTCACAAACAAGTGCTTGCCGTTGGCGCCGAACTGCGGCGCACTGCCGTCCTCGGTCACCAGCACGGGTTTGCCCTTGCCGTCGGCTGCCACGCGGTAGACCCCGGTGTCCAGGCCGTTCCACGGGCTGGTCAGGAAGCTGCCCTGGCTCTTGACGTACACGACTTCCTTGCCGTCGGGCGAGAAGGCGGGCTCGAGATACTTGCCTGGCGTCGTGCTCAGCACGGTTTCCTTGCCGCTGCGCAGATCGATGCTGCGCACCGAACCCTGCTTTTCATCGTCCCAGGTCGCAAACACCACGCGCTGGCCATCGCGCGAGAATTTCGGGAAGTATTCGAAATGGTCGTCCTGGCGCGTGATGCGCTTCGGTTCGCCATTCGGCAAGTCGCGTACGTACAAGTGGCCCAGCGCCGAGTACACGACCTTGTTGCCCTGCGGCGCAACGTTCACCCAGCGCAGCTGGTGTACATCGAACGATTCGGGCGCCACCGCGTGCGCAAAGCGCACGGCATCGCGCACTTCACGCGTGTCCTTGACGTGGAAGGCGATCTCGCTGGCTTTCTGCGCGAACGGATCGACGCGCCAGATCTTGCCCTTGGCCCAGACCACGATCTCTTTGCTGCCCGGCATCCAGCTGAAGGCCGGGTACACCCCGTGAATCGCCCACGCTTCCTGCAGATCGCGCTCCAGCCCGTCCCAGGCCGGGGTTTCGCGCCCGCTGCTCAGATCCTTGATGTACAGGGTCGACTGGTTGCGCACACGCCGCACAAAGGCCAGGTACTTGCCGTCCGGCGAGGGAACCGGGCGCACCGCCCCGCCCTGGCCGTTGACGAAGGGCTTGACCTTCTGGTCTTGCAGATCGCGCCGGAAAATCGTGTAGATCTGGCCGTTGGAATCCTTGTTGTACTCGAACGAGGTGCCGGCTGTCGTGTCCTGCGAATAATAGATGTAGCGGCCATCGGGCGAGAACGCGGGCTCGCCCAGATCCTTTTGCCAGTTCGGCTTTTCATTGAGCTGAACCCCGCCACCGCCCTGCGCGTGGTACATCCACAACTCGCCCGAACCGAGCGAACGGGTGCCTGAATAGTGCTTGCGGGCGGCAATGAATTGCCCGTTAGGATGCCAGACCGGGTTGTTCAGCAGACGGAATTTTTCCTTGCTGATTTCGTGCGCGCCGCTGCCATCGACGTTCATCACCCAGATATTGTCGCCACCGGCCGCATCGGACATATACGCCAGTTGCTTGCCGTCAGGCGAAAAACGCGCCTGCATTTCCCAGGCCATCGAATGGGTCAGCGCCTTGGCTTCGCCGCCGCCGATCGGCAGCAGGTACAGGTCGCCCAGCAGATCGAAGACGATCTGTTTGCCGTCGGGACTGACGTCCACGCTCATCCAGGTACCGCTGCGGGTGTCGATATTGACCTGTTTCGCCGGTCCCGGCGGATGGTTGACGTCCCATTTGTTCTTGCTTGCGCCGCTGTCGTCAGCGGCATTGGCTGCGCCTGCGCCCGAAGCGAGCATGGCCGCCAGGACGGCGGCATGAATTTTTTGCATTACTGTCCCCTCGTATGATCGATTTATTCTTGAGCCCGGATCCAACGATTGTATTGACCATACGATATACATATAGTGAAACACTCGGCTAAATTCCGATTCTCAGGAATTTTACGCGTACTTTTAGCGCTACGGGCAAATATGAACGCGAGGATTTTGTTGCGCGGAATGAACATATCGCACACTACCCATTTTGCATTAGTTGGGTGGAAACAACCTTTCTTGCTTGCGTTTCTGATAATATACGGGTTCACTCTAGCAATATGTTATTCCTGACAACAATATCGGGATGCATCATTTAAAGCGGCTGCATGAAACCCGATCAGATTCTCGCCTCCCTGTCACAGCTCGATCACCAGAAGCGCCCGGTTACCCGAGTGGCCATCGTGTTCTTCACGCTGGTCTGCCTGTCGCTGGGCGGCATGCAGGGCTGGAGCGTGTACCGGGCACGTGCGGTACAGCTTGCCCAGACCAGTACGGCCAGTGCCAACCTGACGCAGAGTGCGGCCGCCCATGTCGCCAGCACCCTGACCCAGGCGGACAGCCTGCTTGCGGAGATGGTTGAACGGATCGGCACCGATACCGATCCGGTGCGCCTGCAGCCCTACCTGGTCGACCGCGTCAAGCGCGGCGGCATTCTGAGCGACCTGACCGTGTACGACGCCGACGGCGTTCGCACCCTGGCCGCTTCCGCGCGCAGCGGCGCGGCGCCGGATGCCGCCGCCCAGTTGCGCGTGCAAAAATTCGACCCGGTCAACCGCCTGCATATCAGCGCGCCGGTGCGCCGCCCCGGCAGCGACGAGTGGGTGTTGCCCCTGTCGCGCCGCCTGACCGCGCGCGACGGCTCTTTCGCCGGCGTCGTCGTGGGACACCTGCGTATCAAGGTGCTCCAGGAGTTCTATCAGGATCTGGTGCTGAGCAACAGCGGCACCTTCATGCTGGCCCTGACCTCGGGACAACTGGTACTGGCCCGGCCCGACGCGGGTGCCAAACCCGGCATGGATATGCGCGCCAGCCCGGCCTTCCAGATGGCGCGCACGGGCGCCACCGGTTCGCAGTTCCGCACCACCGGCAAGCTCGGGCACGAGGTCGAGCACCTGTATTCCTACCGCGGGGTGAAAGCGTACCCGCTGGTAGTGGCCATCACCATGCCGACCGATGTGATTCTTGCCGAGTGGTGGGACAGCGCTTATCTGTCGACTGCGGGCGTATCGCTGCTGATGCTCATTCAGCTGTGGCTGGGGGTGCGCCTGTATGGCCAGGTGGCGCTGCGCGACCGCCTGGAAAGGGAGCGCCGCAGCCTGCAAAAACTGCTCGTCAAGAAGAGCCGTTCGCTGCGCCGCCAGGCCCTCAAGGATGCGCTGACCGGCATCGCCAACCGGCGCCAGTTCGATACCCGGCTGCTGCGCGAATTCAACCGCGCCGCTACCGACGGCCGCCCGCTGTCGCTGGTGATACTTGACGTCGACTACTTCAAGAAGTACAACGACCAGCATGGCCACCCGGCGGGCGACGAATGCCTCAAGTCGGTGGCCGGCTGCATCAACAATGGACGGCGCCGCAGCCAGGACCTGGCCGCGCGCATGGGCGGCGAAGAATTCGCCATTCTGCTGCCCGATACCGATTTGCGCGGCGCCATCGCGGTGGCCGAGTCGATCCGCAAGACGGTGGCCGCGCGCACCATGGATCACATCAGCGGCAGGCCGCACAGCATCACCGTCAGCTGCGGCGTGCACTCGGTGGTGCCGACGCTGAACATGGCACCGTCGGATCTGGTGGACGCGGCCGACCGCGCGCTCTATCTGGCCAAAACGAGTGGACGCAACCGGGTCCGGGCCGAAGGCAGCATGCCGGAAGGTTCGGGCAAGCGCTTCTCGCTGGTGGTAAACAAGTAAGCTGTCCCACCGGCTCTCCCTGCAGCGGGCGCCAGCATCTGGCGGGGGCGCCGCGCATCCATCAAACCACTGCCGGTGCAGCCAGCCGCCGCACCGCCCAGGTATCGCGGCCCCGCCCTTTCGCTTCATACAGGGCCTGATCGGCCGCGCCGAGCAAGGCGTCCATCGAACTCCAGCCGCCCTTGGCCAGCGCCACCCCGATGCTGGCCGTTACCGCCATGTCCGCGCCGCCGATCATGAACGGCGCACGCATGCAGTCGACGATCTTGGCGGCCAGCGCTTCCGGCGCCGCCTCGTGGTCCATGCAATCGAACAGCACCACGAATTCGTCTCCCGCCAGGCGGGCGATCGTATCGGTCGAGCGGACCGCCCCACGCAGGCGCGCGGCAAATTCGATCAGCACCGCGTCGCCGGCGGCATGGCCAAAGCTGTCGTTGATCACCTTGAAGCGGTCGATATCGAGATACGCCAGGCCCACCCAGTTATGCAGACGCGCGGCGCGCGCCACCGCCAGGGCGAACACTTCCTCAAACATGCGGCGGTTGGCGATGCCGGTCAGCGCATCGGTACGCGCCTGGGCGGCCATGTCGCGTTCGGCGTCCTGGCGCTGCTGCGAGAGCCGGTAGAACGCGCGGCTCAATTCCCCGAATTCATCCTTGCGCTCGACATTGAAGACCTCGATATCGATGCTGCCCTGCTGGATCCGCGCCACATGGTTGCGTAGCGCGCCCAGTGGACGCAGCAGATAAATGATGGCCAGCCAGCCCAGCAGTCCCGCCAGCAGCGCCACGCCCGCCGATGCCAGCAGGGCCTTGCGCTGCATTGCGATCAGCGGCGTCAGCGCCTCCTCGACCGGATACACCGCGCCGATGATCCAGTCGGTCTGCTGCAAGCGTTTATAGGTCAGCAAGGCGGCCACGCCGGCCTTGCTCGTGCCTTCGGTCCAGCCTTCGAAGCCGCCCAGCGCCGCCAGCGTGGCCGGCACCGCCGCGCCCTCTTCCGCACGCACATTGCGCAGAATGCGCGCGCGCTCGGGATGATGAATGATGGTGCCGTCGCCGGTAATCATGAACAGATAGCCGCTGCGGCCGAACTTGAGCGATGTCAGCTGACCAAAAAAACGCGGCCGCTGCAGGTCGATGGCAGCGCCGATCATGTAGCGCATCTTGCCCTGGGCGTCGAACACCGGCTCGGTCACCAGCACCACCGGGCGCCCGGACAGCGCGCTCCTGAACGGCGCTGAAATGACACCTTCGCGGATGCGCACGGTATCCTGGAAGTAGCCGCGCTGACTGAAATTCTGGGTGCGCACCGTGCGCCGGTCATTCAGATTGGCCACCACCATGCCGTCGGCGTCGTACACCAGCACGTTGTAGAAGGCATCGCGCAGCCCGGGATGGGCTTCCAGGAAGGCTTGCATGTGGGCCGGATCGCGCACCGCTGCCGCGGCCAGCTCTTCACGCAAGCTGACCAGCAGGGCACGGCTGGCAGTCAGGTCGGCGTCGATATGGGCCGCCGCACTCGAGAGCAGCGCGAACTGCTGCGCGCCAACCACGGCGCGCATCTCGCGTCCGGCGGCGGCCAGCGCGACAAAGGCCACCAGCGATGCTGCCGCCAGCACCAGCACGATGACCGTGAGCGTGACGCGGAACTTCAGCGTACTGGTATTGACCGTCCAGCGCATCGCCCCTCCTGTTGCTTGCTTGTTGAAAGAATACACCGGATTGCTAGAGAGATCATGAACGACGCAAGCTTTAGGCATTGTCAAATTAGCATCGGAATCGGGCCGTGCACAGGATTGTGCATATACGCTTCATTCCCCGAATCCTGCAGGCCGTCGCAATTGCTGCGATTTCGACCTCGAAAACTTTACAGTGAGGCCACTTTCATACCCACTGGACGGAGATACCCATGCTATCGATCAAGAACCTCAACAAGACCTACGCCAATGGCGTCAAGGCAATCAATGATGTCAGCCTGGACATCCCGAATGGCATGTTCGGCCTGCTCGGACCGAACGGGGCGGGCAAATCCTCCCTCATGCGCACCATCGCCACCCTGCAGGACGCCGACAGCGGCAGCATCACTTTCCATGGCAAGGATGTCATGGCCGACAAGGAAGGCCTGCGCCGCCAGCTTGGCTATCTGCCGCAGGACTTCGGCGTCTACCCCAAGGTCACGGCCGAAAAGCTGCTCAACCACTTCGCCGTCCTGAAAGGCATTACCGCCAAAGGGGAACGCAGGGAAGCGGTGGAGGCCCTGCTGCACCAGACCAATCTGTGGGAAGCGCGCAAGCGCGCCCTGGGCGGTTTTTCGGGCGGCATGCGCCAGCGCTTCGGTATCGCCCAGGCGCTGCTGGGCGCGCCGAAACTGGTGATTGTCGATGAGCCGACCGCCGGCCTCGACCCGGACGAACGCAACCGCTTCCTCAATCTGCTGGCCAAGATCGGCGAGAACGTGGTGGTGATCCTGTCCACCCACATTGTCGAAGACGTTACCGACCTGTGCCCGCGCATGGCGATGATCGTCAAGGGCCAGGTCCTGATCCAGGGCAAGCCGCAGGACGCCATTGATACCCTGCAGCAGCGCATCTGGCGCCGCAGCGTCGAACCGGAGGCGCTGGCGCACTACCAGGATCAGTTCAATGTGCTGGCCACGCGCCTGGTGGCCGGCAAGCCGCAGATCCGCGTCTTTTCCGAGCACCAGCCCGATGCCGGTTTCGCCCTGCATGAGCCGGATCTGGAAGACGTCTACTTCCTCCAGCTGCGCAAGGCAGGCGGCAAAATGATCCCGGCCCGCGCGGCCGTCGCAGCCTGAGGAGCCAGCCATGTGGCGTGAATTTTTCAAGTTTGACCTGGCCTTCCAGTTGCGCCAGCCCCTGTTGTGGGTATGCGCGGTGGTAATGGCATTGATGGCCTTCGGGGCCACCACCAGCGACGCCGTGCAGGTGGGCGGCGCGATCGGCAATGTGCACCGCAACGCGCCGCTGGTGGTGGCGCGCCTGCTCAGCTCTTTCAGCGTGCTGTCAATGCTGATCGTGACCATGTTCATCGCGGGCGCGGTCCTGCGCGACCACGAAGTGGGTATCTCGGACATGCTGTTCGCCACCCCGATGCGCAAGATCGATTACCTGTTCGGGCGCTTCGCGGCCGGCCTCGTTGCCTGCGTGCTGATCTTCCTGGTGATCACCCTGGGCATGATGGCCGGGCCCATGATGCCGTGGGTCGATCCGGCCCACATCGGCCCCTTCCCGGCCGCCGCCTACCTGTGGAGCCTGGCGTTCCTGATCCTGCCCAATCTGCTGTTCATCGGCGCCCTGCTGATGCTGCTGGCAGCGACCACCCGCTCCATGATGATGGTGTACGTGGGCGTGCTCGGTTTTATCGTGCTGTGGATTGTCGGCGGCGCCTTCACGCGCGACATCAACAGCGTCTGGCCGGCGGTGCTGCTGGACCCGTTCGGCACCCGCGCACTGGAACGCATGACGCGCTACTTCTCGACCGCCGAAGCGAATGCCGCGCTGCCGCCATTCGGCTCCTATCTGCTGGCCAACCGCATCCTGTGGACCAGCATCGCGCTGGCCATGTTCGGCGCCACCGTCGTCCTGTTCAAGCCACAGCGCAGCGGCACCGCCAGACGCCTGTTCGGCAATAAGCCGGTACTGGCATCGGCTAGCGCTCCGGCGCCGGCGCCCCTGCGCGCGCTGCCCCGGCGTGAACCGCGCTTTGGCGCCGCCACTGCCCTGATCCAGTGCTGGCATATCTTCGCCTTCGACGCCCTGGCCGTCATCAAGAGCGTGCCTTTCCTGGTCATGCTGCTGTTCGCCTTCATGAATCTGGTGGGCAGCTCGATCGACATGTCGGCGATGTTCGGCACCCCGGTGTATCCGGTCACGCATCTGATGCTGGGTCAGATGAACAGCGCCTTCAATTTCATGTTGATCATCATTGTGATCTTTTACGCGGGCGAACTGATCTTCAAGGAACGCCAGGCCCGCGTGGCCGACGTCAGCGATGCGATGCCGGTACCCGACTGGGCGCCGCTGCTGGCCAAGTGCAGCGCCATGCTGGGCGTGATCGCAGTGTTTCTGCTCATTGGGGTGTTGACCTCGGTGGGAATCCAGCTGGTCAAGGGCGGGGCCCCGGTGGAAGCGCTGCTGTACGTAAAAGGCAGTCTGCTCACTCTGGTTAACTACTTCCTGATGGCCCTGATCTTCCTGGCGCTGCAAGTTCTGTCGAACAACAAATTCATCGGCTACCTGCTGGCGATCGTGTTTGTGTGCGCCCAGCTGGTCATGAGCGCGCTTGACCTCGATCACAATCTGTACCTGGTCGGCAACCTGCCGGCGATCCGCTACTCGGACATGAACGGCTACGGCCATTTCTTTGCGGGCTGGGCCTGGTTTGCCGGCTACTGGAGCCTGTTCGTGCTGGCCCTGCTGATTGTGGCGCGCGCATTCTGGGTGCGTGGCCTGTCCAGCGCATGGCGCGCACGCGCGCAACAGGCGCTGCGTAGCCTGCGCGGTGCGTCCGGCGTGGCGCTGGCATTCTGTGTCCTCGGGTTCGCGGCCAGTGGTGCCTGGATCTTCCACAATACCAATCAGTTGAACCGCTACGAAGCCAAGGATGAAGGTTTCGACCTGCAGGCACGCTACGAAAAGCTGTATCGCAAGTACAAGGGCCTGCCGCAGCCGAAGATCACCGACGTCAAGGCCGCTGTCGACATCTATCCGGCGCAGCGCCAGCTCAAGGTGCGCGCCAGCTACCTGGTGCAGAACAAGACGGCCGCGCCAATCGATACCCTGCGCTTCCAGACCAATCCGGACGTGGTGGTGAAATGGACTAATCTGCCGCCACACGAGGTGGTCCTGGACGACCGCAAGGCCAGTTTCGGCATCATCAAACTGGCCACGCCGATCGCGCCGGGCGCCAGCCTGCGTCTGGACTTCACGATCGACGCGCAGCGCCACGGTTTCACCAGCAGCGGCGAACCCGATGTGCTGAACCTGAACGGCACCTTCTTCAACAACATGGAGATCTTCCCGCACCTGGGCTACCAGAGCGGCCTGGAACTGAGCGACCGCAACGAGCGCCGCAAACGCGGCCTGGGCGAACCGGAGCGCATGCCAAAGCTCGAGAACGAAGCGGCGCGCGCCAACCACCAGATCGGCGCCGAAGCCGACTGGATCAGCTATGAGACCACGGTGTCGACCGAGTCCGACCAGATTGCGCTGGCACCTGGTTATTTACAGAAGACCTGGGAACAGGATGGCCGCCGCTACTTCCACTACAAGATGGATCAGAAGATGATGCCGTTCTACGCCTACCTGTCCGCACGCTGGGAAGTCAAAAAAGGCGACTGGAAAGGCATTCCGATCGAGATCTACTACGACCGCAAGCACGCCTACAACGTTGACCGCATGATCAGCGCAACGCAGAAATCGCTCGACTACATGAGCGCCAGCTTCACGCCCTACCAGCACAAGCAGGTACGCATCATGGAATTCCCGAACTACCAGCGCTTCGCCCAGGCGTTTGCCAATACGATTCCGTTTTCCGAGTCAATCGGCTTTATCGCCGACATGCGCAAAGAAGACGCGATCGACTATGTGTTCTACGTCACCGCGCACGAGATGGCGCACCAGTGGTGGGCGCACCAGGTTGTGGGCGCCAACGTCCAGGGATCAACCATGCTGGTCGAGTCGCTGGCCCAGTATTCGGCGCTGATGGTGATGGAAAAGGAATACGGCCGCGACAAGCTGCGCCGCTTCCTCAAGTTTGAGCTGGACCGCTACCTGAAGGGACGCGGCGGCGAGCTGCTTGACGAGCAGCCTTTGTACCGGGTCGAGAACCAGGACTACGTCCACTATTCGAAAGGCAGCCTGGTGTTCTACCGCCTGCGCGACGAAATCGGCGAGGCGCCGCTCAACCGCGCGCTCAAGCGCTTCCTCGAAGACAAACGCTTCAAGGATGGCCCGTACCCGACCTCGGCCGAACTGCTGACCTACATTCGCGCCGAAGCACCGGCCGACAAGCAGGCCCTGATCACCGATCTGTTCGAGAAGATCGTGTTCTACGATAACCGCGTGACCGACGCCAAGGCTGTCAAGCGCGCCGATGGCCAGTGGGATGTGACGATCCAGCTGCATCTGGCCAAGCTCGAATTCGACGGCAAGGGCAAGGAAAGTGCGCGCGTCTATGACGAGCCGGTCGACATTGCCATCTTCGCGCGCGCGCCTGGCGCCAAGGAGAAGGATGAGCGGGTCCTGTACGCGGCCAAACGCCGGCTCGACGGGGCCACGCCGACGCTGACCGTGACGGTGAAGGAGCAACCGTTCGAAGTAGGTGTCGACCCGTACAACAAGATGATCGACCGGGTTTCAGGCGACAACCGCAAGGAAGTCAGCATCGAAAAATAAGCTGCCACATGCGTCGTCCTGGGCCCGGCGCGCGAGGACGACGTGGTGGCGCTAGCGCTGCAATCCCCCCCCCACGCCGCCAGCCGGCGGGCGATCGCCCCGGCCGTGTTGGGCGCCAGCTGCAAGGCCGCAAGCGCTGCCTGCAAAGCACGGTCATCCCGCGTTCCGAACAGCTTCGCATTCTCGGCCACGGCCACCGCAACCGGCGGCTGCGCCTCCCCCACCGCAGGCAAATGATGGGCCAGATCGGCTTCACGCAGCAGCAGTGCCGTTGGCGTGCCCGATGCCGCAGCCGCTGGCACCACCCTGTCCGGCGCCAGCCCGATGGCCTGGATCTCGCGCCCCAGCGGCGTGGCATAGCGGGCCACTGTCATTTTGACCGCACTGTCGTCTGTCAGTGCGATCACGTTCTGAATCGAGCCTTTGCCAAAAGTACGACTGCCGACCACGATGGCACGCTGATGATCCTGCAGCGCACCGGCCAGCAGCTCGGCGGCCGATGCCGAAGCGCCGTTCACCAGCACCACCAGCGGCACCGTGCGCGCCCAGACCGGCACCTCGCCAGATCCGCCGGCCTGCATGGCAGTGCCAATCCCGACCTTTTCCTCCGGTCCGCGCCCACGCACCAGGAACAGCACCTTGTCTTGGGCCAGGAAGGCTGCCGCCACACCGGCAGACGCGGACACCAGGCCACCCGGGTTGTTGCGCAAGTCCAGCACCACGCCAGCGGGGGCCTTTTCGGCATCGAGGGTGCGCAGCGCCGTGCCCAGGTCGGCCGCGGTGGCGCCGCCAAACTCGGCGATCCTGATCCACGCCAGGCCCTGGCCGGCGCCGCGCAGCTTGACGGTATCGGTGTGCAGCGCTTCCCGTTCGATGCGCAGGGTCCGCATGGCCGGCTCGCCATCACGCGCCAGCACCATTGCCAGCACCGAACCGGGCGCGCCGCCGACGCGCCGTGCCATGTCGGCAAATCCCAGTCCCGTGACCGGCCGTCCGTCGACCGATATTACCCGGTCGCCGGCGCGCACGCCGGCCCGTTCGGCCGGCCCCGCCTCGCTGACCGACTGCACCAGCATCGCACCCCGCTCAGGCGCCAGCTCCATGCCGATACCGACATATTCGCCACTGCGCGCGCGCTCCAGCGCCAGCAGATCCTCCTTGTCCAGGTACTCGGAGTGCGGGTCGAGCGAACGGAGCATGCCGCCGATGGCCGCTTCCAGCAGCTTCCTGTCGTCTACCTGGTTCACATACTGCAGCCTGATCAGGCCGTAGGCGTCGAGCAGCGCGCCCAGTCCCGCGCGCGAAATGGTCGTTGTGGCCGTGCTCGCGCCGCTGTCGGCGCCGGCGCTGCCGCACAGGGCGAGCGCGAGGATACAGAAGGTGTGTTTGGGGTTCATGGCTCACTCCTTGATGGTGGACCGATTCTGCCGCAGCACCGTGTAAAACGCCGTAACCGGGCAGTAAAGTTATGTAAAGCCGGTGGCGGCAGGCGCGGTGCGCGCCTATATTTGCGCCTCCGCTCACACTGGAAGCTGCCATGAGATTTCACCTGAAACGCGCCACCCTGCCTGCCGCAGCCCTGTGCATCGCCACTTTGTTTGCCGCCGCGCCGGCCAGCGCGACCAGGGTCATGGACCTGGAAGCGGAGCAGTTGATCCGCGCTGCCGGCTTCGTGCGCGAGTCGCTCACGCTCACGCCCAATCAGCAAACGCTGTACCAGCAGGTCAACGCCAGGTCGGTGACGATTTTGCGTGCCCGCCAGAGCCGGCGCGATCGGCTGCAGGCGGCGCTGAAGGCCGGCCTGGCCGACCCAAGTCAGCCATTGCGTGATCTCGGCACCGGCATCGAGCAGGAAGCGGCAGCCAGCGCGGCCGAGGACCGTGAACTGCGTGAACTGTGGCTCTCGCTGTGCGATGCCCTGACCGACGCGCAGCGCGGCACGGCGGCCGAGTTCCTGCTGTCGCAGCTGGAGCGGGTCGATGCGGCGCCGCCGGGCGAACGCGGCGCCGGCGAGCGCGGGCCGGGCGAGCGTGGACCCGGTCAGGGCGGTAAAGGCCGGCGCGGTGGTGGCGGCGGCGCGGGCGCCGGCATTTAAGCGGCGACGCCCAGCGTCAGACTGGCGCTGAAGCCCTGGGCCAGGGTACCGTCGATGGTCACGATCTGGGAGCCGGAGCGGCCATCGCGAAACACCATGTCGTGCTCCAGACTCTGGCCGGCAATGTGTCGCGCGCTGCCCTGGTAGCCCGGGTCCTTGTAAGCCTCGTTCACGGCGCTCATCGGAAAAGCGAACTGGCTGGTCTTGAGGCGGCCCTTGCCGGCCAGGGCCTGTGCCAGACTGGCAAACACCTCCAGGTGCACATGCGGCATCCGGCCCGGATAGCAGCCCGGGAAAACCGTATTGAAGGTCACAATGCCGTTATCGTCGGCCTGCTGCAGGCCGCGCAGATAGGATTGCGTTTCCAGCCCCGGGGCGTACAGCGAATAGCGGCCCTCGCGGTCGCAGTGCCAGACGTACACCGCGGCGCCCGCCATCGGCTTGCAGCCGTCAGCCACGTCCACCACCTGCAGGCTGAGCGTGAGCGGCACACCCTGCGCCTGCAAAGTATTCCGGGCCACGCCGGCGCGGATATCGGCGCGCACAATACCGGCCAGGGCCAGCGCGTTGAGGGGGCCGCGCGGTCCTGCGTTGCTGCCGTCGGCCGGGAACGGTCCGGCTATCTCATCCGGAATGGCGGGGCAGCTGGCCGCAGCCGGCCGCGCCGTACCCAGGGCGCGTTCGCAGCCGGCCAGGGGCACGGCCGCCGCACCGGCAAGCAGCCAGCGCAGCGCCCGGCGCCGCCCTGCGGCAAGTGCCTGCAGCGCTGCCGCATCCCGCACCAGACCGTCGCCGTGCTGTTCCATCGTATTCCTTGCCATTCTCGTCATGCCGACATTATCAGGCTTTACGCTGCAACAAGCAGTCACCAATATGTAAAAGCAGGTAAATCTCAGGCAATCGCGTTGACCAGCACGTAACGGTTGCGCCCCCCATCCTTGGCCTGATACAGAGCCGCGTCCGCCCAGTGTCCCAGCGCCATCTCGTCGAGTACGGCGCCGGCATCCCATGCAATGCCGATGCTCACCGTGACATGCAGTGCCTGCCCCCCCACCATGAAGCGCGGCTGCATGGCGGCGATGACTTTGGCCGCCACCCGTTCGCACTGGGCCGTCGAATGCACGCCCTCGAGCACAATGGTGAATTCGTCGCCCGCCAGGCGGCACACCGCATCGCTCTTGCGTACCGCCTTGCGCAGCCGCGTGGCGAAGGCCTTGAGCACCTCATCGCCGGCGGCATGGCCGAGCGAATCGTTGATTGTCTTGAAGTGGTCGATATCGAGGTAGACCAGCGCAATCGGTTCGCGTGCCCGCGCCGCCCGGCCCACCGCACTGGCCAGCGCGGCCTCGTAGCTGCGCCGGTTGGGCAGGCCGGTCAGGGAATCCGTATCGGCCAGCTGCTTGAGCTGCGCCTCGTGGCGGCGCGTCTCGGTCACATCGGTCGACAGTGCGTATGCGCCCTGCACCTCGCCGTCGCGCCAGTGCGGCACCAGCACCGTGCGCACGGTGCGCGCCACGTCGCCGCGCACCACGGGCAGTTCGAACGATACCGTCTCGCCCTGCAGGCAGCGGGTAAAATGGGCGGACCGCTCCACATGCCATTGCGGGCCATAGATCTCGAGCGCGGTGCGCCCGATCATGCTGTCGGCGGCCGTGCCAAACCACTCGTGGTACAGCGAATTGGCGAACTGGAAGCGCATGTCGCGGTCCTTGTAGCTGATCAGGACCGGCAGATTGTCGGTAATGGTGCGCAGGCGCTCTTCGCTTTCGCGCTGCCCAAGCTCGCTGTTCTTGCGGAAGGTGATGTCGAAGGCCATGGCATAGAAGCCCTGCACCACACCCTGGGCATCCAGGTCCGGAATATACGTGGCCGAGTAATAGCTGCGCCGTCCGCCAACCACGATTTCCTCTTCGAACGAGACCCGTTCGCCCGCCATGGCGCGCTCGATATGGCCAGCGATCTTGGCGAAATCGTTTTTCGAGTAGGCGCTGCTGACCGGTTTGCCGAGTAGCTGCCCGAGCGGCCGGCCGTAAAAGTGCGCCGCCTGCGAGTTCAGGAAAACGAAGCGCCCCTGTTTGTCGACCTGCCCGATCAATGCAGGCAGGTTCTCGGTGATGGCGCGCAGCCGGTGTTCGTTCTGGCGCAGGCGGCGCTGCGATTCGTTCAGCTCCGTGATGTCTTTCATGGCCACCACGGCGCCCAGGCGTTCGCCGGCAAGGCCGGTGAGCGCGCGTCCGCTGGCCAGCAGCAGATGCCGCCGCATGCCGGCGGGGGCGACCACCATCTCGAAATCTTCGATGGTTTCGCCCTGCAGCGCGCGAAACAGCGGCACGTTTTGCGCATTCAGCTCGGTCTTGCCATCGGCCTCGAACAGGCTGTAATGCGCCGACCACTGGTCCGGGTTGACCGATTCGATCGCCAGGCCGTGGAACTCGCGGGCCGCGCGGTTGAACAGGGTCAGCTCGCCCTCGGCCGAGCAGGCCACCACGCCCACGTCGATCGTCTCGAGCACAGCGTTGATCAGTTCATTCTTCTGCTGCAGCGCGTGCTCGGCGCGCTGGCGTGCCGATACATCGTGCAGGAACAGGCCGAAAAACAGGCCCTCGTCGGAACCATAGGCACTGATGGTCATCTCGACCGTGATTTCCAGACCCTGGCGCGTGACTGCCGTCAGCTGCATGCGCTGCATGACCGCGCTCTCGTCGCCGGCATCGAGAAAGCGCTGCATGCCGGCCCGGTGGACGGCGCGGCAATGGGCCGGGAAGATGATTTCAGCCAGCGCGCGCCCGCTCACTTCAGCGCGGGTCCAGCCGAAGGTGCGTTCGGCGGACGCATTCCAGTCCACCACAGTGCCGTGCGCGTCAACGCTGACAAAGGCGCTGAACGATGCTTCGATGATGCTGCTGATGCGTTCCTCGCTACGGCGCAGGGTCGCCTCGACGCTTTCGCGCTGGCGGATCTCGCGCTTGAGCGCCTCGTTGGTGGCGCGCATGGCGCGGGTGCGCTCGTCAATGCGCTTTTCCAGCTGACCGTTCAATTCGTACAAAGCGCGTTCGGCGGCGGTCTTGGCGTCCAGCAGGGCGTGCTTGTTCAATTCATCCTGCACCAGCGTGGCCAGGTCTTCCAGGTGGCTGCGGTCGTCGGCGCTGAACTCGCGCGGCCTGGTATCGATGATGCACAGTGTGCCGACCGCGGCGCCGTCGCAGGTGAAGATCGGATGGCCCGCGTAAAAGCGGATGGCCCCGGCGCCGATCACCAGGGGATGGTCGCAAAAAGCCGGGTCCACGCTGGCATCGGGTACCACCACGAGCGCGCGCTTTTCGACCGCGTGACTGCACAACGCGACCGCGCGCGGGGTCTCTGCCGCCGCCAGACCGACGCGCGACTTGAACCACTGGCGCTCGCTGTCGACCAGCGTCACCAGCGCGATCGGTACGCCGAAGGTGCGGCTGGCCAGCCGCGTGAGACGGTCGAAGCGTTCCTCGGGCAGGGTATCGAGGATCGACAGAGCGCGCAGCGAGCGCACCCGCGCAGCTTCTTCAGATTGATCAGAATGCATGTGACTCTTCCTTGACATAAAAGGATACGAGTCGGCAGCGCTAGGGCCGAGGGTGTGCGAACAACACGGTGGAAACGATCCGCTGCAGGTTTGGGGCGGGATCGCGCAGGCCTGAAATCAGGCTGTCATGACGCCATGCTAATCAAAACGGGTAATTCTTTCAAGAAATTTATGGCGAATAGTCCAAATATGGCAGAACGTATTATTCACGTCACTAAACTGGCATATCATTCTGCTCTTGTTCCTTTCCTCTCAAGCACCCATGACCTCCTCCCTGCCCCGTCCTGCCCATCGCATGCTGGCCTTGCTGCTGACCACCTGCATGGCCGCCGCCGTCCACGCAGCCCCCGTCGCCACCGCCACCACCCCCACCGCCCCCAAACTGGTGGTGGTGCTGGTGGTCGACGGCCTGCCCAATGAACAGGTACAGCGCTACCGGGCCCAGTTCGGCCAGGGCGGATTGCGCCGCCTGCTCGATGACGGCGCCTGGTACGGCGACGCCCATCAGGCGCACGGCATCACCGTCACGGCGATCGGCCATGCCGCCATCCTGACCGGCGCCTACCCGTATCAACATGGCATTATCGGCAACAACTGGATCGACCAGGCCACCGGCGCCCACGTCTACTGCACCGACGACAGCAGCAGCATGTACATCGGCGAAGAGACCAAGCCGGACGACGGCACCTCGCCGCGGCGCCTGCGCGTCAGTACCCTGGGCGACGAGCTGCGCTACGCCACAGGCAACCAGTCGAAGGTGGTGGCCGTGTCGGGCAAGGACCGCGGCGCGATTCTGCTGGCCGGTAAAACCGGTACCGCTTACATGTACATGGAAAAGACCGGCAACTTCGCCAGCAGCACCTACTACATGCAGCAGCATCCGGCCTGGGCCACCGGCTTCAATGCCAAAAAACCGGCTGACCGCTTCTATGGCAAGAGCTGGAGCCCGCTTCTCGACGCTGCCGCCTACGCCGGCGACGCCGATGAAGACATCGTGCCGCTGCGCGCCGGCACCCAGGCACGGTTCCCGTTCGCTTATGGCAGCGCCAGTGGCAAACCCGATGCCGAGTACTACAAGCGTCTGAAGACCTCCCCCGCGCTCGATGAACTGACGCTCGAATTCGCGCAGGCCGCGGTGGAAGGTGAAAACCTGGGCCGCAACCCGGCCGGCGTGACCGACATACTGGGCGTGAGCATGTCGGCGCACGACTATGTGAACCACACCTACGGCCCCGAGAGCAAAATGTCGCATGACCATTTGCAGCGCCTTGACCGCCTGCTGGCCAACTTCTTCAGCTACCTGGACAAACGCGTCGGCATGGGCAATGTGATGGTGGTGCTGACCGCCGATCACGGTTTCGCCAACGTGCCGGAATATTCGCAGACCCGCAATATCGACGCCCAGCGCCTGAACGGCGACAAGCTGGCCGCCGACCTGGAAAAGCACCTGGCCGCGACCCTGTCGGTGCCGAACCTGGTGCGCCCGACCAGCATCCCGAACTACTACCTCGACTACGAAGCGGCGGCCAAGGCCAACATCGGCCGCGCCGCCCTGGAAGACGCCGCTGCGCGCTTCCTGCTGCTGCAGCCGGGCGTGGCCGAAGTCTTCACCCGTACCCAGATGGAGAACGGCGTGGTCGGCACCCGCACCGCCAAACTGATGCGGCGCGGCTGGAACCGCCAGATGTCGGGCGACCTGATGGTGGTGGCCAAGCCATTCTGGATCTTCAGCAGCGAGAAAAGCGGCACCACCCACGGCTCGCCCTACGCGTATGACACCAACGTCCCGCTGATCATCATGGGCAAACGCTGGATCAAGCCGGGCGCCTACGGCCAGTACGCCGAAGTGGTCGACATTGCGCCGACCCTCGGCCATGTGCTGCGCGTGCGCCCGCCAGCGGCGGCCGAAGGCCGGGTGCTGACCGAAGTCCTGCGCTAAGCCCTCAGATCTGGGCGGTGCCGCCGTCGACGAACAGCTCGATGCCGTTGATGAAACTGCTGTCGTCGGAAGCCAGGAAGGTCACAGCCCGGGCCACCTCGGCCGGATCGCCGACGCGCCCGATCGGCACTTCGCTCGCCATGTGCGCCAGCAGCGCCTGCTGCTGATCGGGCGCCACCAGACCGGCCAGGCCAGGGGTACTGACCGGGCCCGGGCTGATCACATTGACGCGGATATTGCGCGGCTTCAGGTCCAGCAGCCAGCTGCGGGCAAAGTTGCGCACCGCCGCCTTGCTGGCGCTGTAGACACTGAAGTTTTCCGTGCCCTTGACCGAGGTCGTCGACCCGGTCCGGATGATCGACGAGCCGTCCTTGAGCAGCGCCAGCGCCTTCTGCACGGTAAACAGCGTGCCCTTGACGTTGGTGGCGAAGATGCGCTCGACCTGCTCTTCGGTGATCGCGCCCAGGGGCAGCATGTCGCCCCCGCCGGCGTTGGCAAACACGATGTCCAGGTGGCCGGCGTGCTCCCTGATGGTGGCGAATACCCGGTCCAGATCGGCCATGCTGGCCACATCGCCGCGAATGCCCGTCACGCCTGCGCCCAGCTGCGCCAGCGCCACGTCCAGCTCTTTCTGGCGCCGTCCCGTGATGAATACCGTGGCGCCCTGCGCCACGAAGTCGGCTGCCGTTGCCAGGCCAATGCCGGTGCTGCCGCCGGTGACGAGTGCCACTTTCCCTGCCAGTTTGTTGCCGATATTGCTCATGGTATTGCTCCTTTGATGGCATCGCGATCTTGCGATAAAGTCACTGTACAGGCCGGCGATTATTCGATAAAGTACATGGAATCGAATACTTTATTCCTGCATATGAATAATACGGACAGCCGATGGACCAGTTGATGGCGATCCGCGCCTTTGCCCGCGTGGTCGAAGCCGGCACCTTTACCAAGGCCGCCGATTCGCTCGGCATGCCCAACGCCAGCCTGACCAAGCTGGTGCAGTCGCTCGAGGCGCACCTGCGCGTCAAGCTGCTCACGCGGACCACGCGCAAGGTCTCGGTCACACCGGAAGGCGCGGCCTACTACGAAAAAACCATCCGCCTGCTCAAGGACCTGGACGATATCGATACCAGTTTCAGTGCCGCCCAGGTACGCCCGCGCGGGGTGCTGCGGGTCGACATCGGCAGCACCACGGCCAGCGCGGCGCTGATTCCCGCCCTGCCCGAGTTCTTTGCCCGCTATCCGGACATCCGCATCGATCTGGGCGTGAGCGACCGCCAGATCGACATGATCGGCGACAGTGTCGACTGCGCCATTCGCGGCGGCGTCATCACCGATCTGGGCCTGGTCGGGCGCCCTATCGGCACCACCTCCTGGGTCACCTGCGCCTCGCCGGCCTACCTGGCTGCCCATGGCGTGCCGCAGCATCCGGATCAACTCGAACACGGACACCTGCTGGTGAACTACCTGTCCGCCCACACCGGACGCCCCACGCCGCTGCGCTTCATCCAGGGCGAGCGGCGCATTGAAGTAGCGGGCACACGCTGCATCGGCGTCAATGAAAGCACGGCCCACGTCTCGGCCGCGCTGGCCGGCCTGGGGATCATCCAGACTTTTTCGTACGCGGCCCGGGCGCACCTGGAAGCCGGCACCCTGGTCGCGCTGCTGCCGGACTGGCAGCCGGCGCCGTACGTCTTCAACGTCGTGTACCCGCCCAACCGCCACCTGAGCGCGCGCCTGCGCGTCTTCATCGACTGGCTGGCCGAGCGCTTTCCGGCGCTGGCTGCTTAATCGGCAGCCGGGAAATCGAGCACCGTGTCGTTGACGCGGTTGACCAGATTGGTGAAAGTGATGCTGGCGATCGCCAGCAGCGTATCGACCACCTGCGCGTCGGTGTAGCCCGCCGCCTTGACCGCTGCGAACACTGGCGCTGCTACCGTCCCCTTGCTGGCGCTGACATGGCGCACGAAGGTGGCCAGTGCATCGGCGCACTCGTCCTCCGAAGGCGTGCCATGGCGCAGCGCCAGAATCGCCGTCTTCGACAAACCGGCCTTTTTTCCGATCAGGGTGTGCGCGGCCAGGCAGTAGTCGCAGGCGGCGTCTTCGCTGACCACCAGTTTGATCACTTCAATTTCCCTGGCCGACAGGCTGCTTTTTGCCAGCGCGCCGTCCAGTGCCAACGCCGCTTCCAGCGCCAGTGGGCTGTTATTGCCGATCACCGCATATGCGTTTGGCACCATGCCGATTTTGCCTTTGATGGCAGCGAACAAAGTGGCGGCAGCGCCGGTGGCTTGTGCGGGATTGATGGTATGCAGACGGGACATGATGTTCTCCTTGAGTTTGAGGTACCGGCGTCGTGCCGGCATGAGAAGCAGTATGAAAGCCAGGGGCAGATCTTTGAATGCTCGAACTACCCTATAATTTGCTCAATCGTCTCAGGAGTTGCCGATGGACGCGCTAAGCCGCCTGCTCAAGCTGTACCCGATGCGTACCGCGCTCGAAATCCATTGCCAGGTTGGCGCGCCCTGGGTGCTCGACTACCCGGCCGCCGCCAAGGGCACGGCGCCTTACCACATGGTGGTCGCCGGTTCGGCCCTGGCCGACCATGCGGGAGAGCGCGTCGCATTGGCTGGCGGCGACGTGATCGTGTTCCCGCATGCCGGGGCGCACCGTCTGCATGTGGGCGATCCGCACGCAGCCAAACCGCTGCGCCATCTCGACGCAAGCACGCCCCTGCTGGAAGTTGGCAATGGCGGCGATGGCGCGCCCACCGAACTGCTGTGCGGGCACTTCTATTTTCAGGATGGGGCGATGAATGCGCTGCTGGCCTCCCTGCCCGCGCTGATGCTGGTGCGCACAGCGCAGCAGAGCGGCTGCGCGGGCCTGCGCAACCTGATCGGCATGCTGCAGTCCGAGGCGCAAAGCGTACGCCCCGGGACCGAGGCGGTACTCTCCCATTTGTCGTCGGCGCTGTTTTCGCTGCTGGTGCGCGCGTGGCTGGAGCAGGCAGCGGCCACCCGGGGCTTGTTTGCGCTGCTGGCCGAACCGCGCCTGCAGCCTGCGCTGCAGGGCATGCTGGAAGCGCCGGGCCAGGAATGGACGCTCGAGAGCATGGCAGAGGCAAGCCATATGTCGCGCGCCACCTTCGCGCGCCTGTTTCAGCAGGTGGCCGGCACCACGCCGGCGGTCATGCTGATGGCAACGCGCATGGCCCACGCGGCCCACGCGCTGGCACTGGGCAGGCGCGCCGTGGCCGACATCGGCGAAACGGTGGGCTACCAGTCAGAGGCGGCCTTCAACCGCGTATTCAAGAAGCACTACGGCATCGGGCCGGGGCAGTACAGGCGCCAGGCAAAAGCCGGCGCCTGATCCGGCAAGGCACCGCGACAAACCCTAATGATCCGGGGTAGCACGCAGACGGCCGACTTCCTGCGGCAGCACGGCGCCACCCTGATTGCCCCAGCTGCTGCGCACATGCGTAAGCACTGCCGCGACATCGGCGTCCGACAAGGCGTCACTGAACGGCGGCATGCCGAATGGGCGCGGATTGCCGGCCGTGCTGGGGCCATAGCCGCCGTCAAGCACCATCCTGATCGCGTTGGCGGCGGGCGCATTGGCCTTGCTTGTCAGGCGCGGATAGGCGCGTGCCGCCCCTTCGCCCTGGTCGCCGTGGCAGCTGGCGCAATGCTGCGTGTAGATCGCTGCGCCCCGCTTGAGCACCGCGTCGATCCCTTCAGGACGTGTGCGCGCAGGGGCAGCTTCAAGCGCCGGCAGCGACACCAGATAAGTCGCCATCGCGCCCACATCGTCAGCCTTGAGGTGCTGCAGACTGGCGCCGGTCACTTCAGCCATCGGCCCGGCGAGCGCGCGGTATTCCGATACCCCGGTGTGCAGCAACTGCGCCAGTTCGGCGGTATCGGCCACACCGCCCAGGGCCGGTGCCTGCCATCCCTGCGCGCCCACCTGGCCTCCGTCAAGCCGGGTTTCACCGAGGCTGGCGCCGAGCGCATTGCGCGGCGCATGGCATGCGCTGCAATGGCCCAGCCCCTGGACCAGATAGGCGCCCCGGTTCCACAGCACGCTCTGGGCCGGCTCCTGCGTGTACGCGCCTGGCGTGAAGTACAGTGCGCGCCAATAGGCCAGCAGCGGGCGCTGGTTATACGGAAAGCGCAATTCGTGCGCGCGGTTCTGCTGGCGCACCGGTGCCATGGTGCGGAACCAGGCGAACATCGCGTCCGAATCGGCGCGCGTGACCTTGGTGTAGTTCGGATAAGGGAAGGCCGGATACAGCAGGCGCCCGTCTTTTCCTTTGCCGTTGTGGAGCGCGCGCCAGAAGTCGTCGGCACTCCAGTTGCCGATGCCGGTGGCCGGGTCGGTGGTCAGGTTCGGCCCGTACATGACGCCAAACGGCGTTTCCAGTGAGCGGCCGCCGGCATACGGCGCGCCGCCGCGCGTGGTGTGACAGGCGATGCAGTTGCCCGCTTTGGCAAGGTAGGCCCCGCGTTCGATCTGTGCGGCGCGGTCGGCCACTGCCACCTCGGGCTGGTCGCTGCCTGGCGCGCGCATTTGTTCGGCCAGGTGCGGCCCGCCCAGTGCCACCGCTGTGCACGCGAGTGCCAGCAGGATCAGGCGCTTCATTTCGCACTCCCGCAAGGCAGCGGCGCGGGCACAGCAGGCATGCTGGCGGGCCCATAGTCAGCGGGCACCGGCTGGCC
>DASWMN010000087.1:0-15354 GCA_036399735.1 Telluria sp.
GGGCCGGGGGCGCGCTTTGGGGCCAGACCGCCATCGCGGTGTCGATCACGGTGTTGAGCTTCGCTTCGCTGGCACCACTTTTCGCCAGCACGGCCAGGCCCGCGATCAGGGAACCGAACATCGCGGCCAGCGCTTCCGGCAGCGCCGCTTCCGGCAGGTCGCCATCTCGCTGTGCGCGCTGCAGGCGCTCCAGCACCATCATCTCGCTGCCCTGCAGCGCCGCACGCAAGGCCATTTCGACCGAGGCGGGGATGGTCGAGCCGCCGCAATCGGCCGTGCCGTTGATGATGAAGCAGCCGCCCGGCAGCGCCGGATCGACCAGCATTCCGGCCAGCGAACGCAGGAAGCCTTCCACCGCACGGCGCCCATCCGGCTCGCCGTTGAGCGCCTGCGCGTGGCGTTCGATCAGGATCTGCACGTAACGCCCGAGCGTCTTCAGGTACAGCGCTTCCTTGTCGCCGAAGGCGGCGTACAGGCTGGGTTTGCTCAGGCCCATGGCCTCCGTCAGCTCGTGCATGGAGGCGTCCTGAAAGCCGTGCTTCCAGAATACTTCCACCGCGCGGTCGAGCGCGAAGTCGATGTCGAATGTGCGTGGCCGTCCTCGTTCGCGCGTCATGCAGTCTCCTGGTCCAAAGTGTTTGACTAATATTATACTACCCGGTATATTAAATACCTATCGGTACATAAATACACACCGGTGACAAATTTCAACAACGTGCCGCAACAACGCGGCTAACTAGGAGAACGATGATGGGTAGACTGACTGGCAAGACCGCACTGATCACGGGTGGCACCACGGGCATTGGCCTGGCAACGGCCAAGCTGTTCCTGCAAGAGGGTGCACGCGTGGCCATCATTGGCCAGGATGCCGACCGGGTCGCCACCGCTGCCCAAACCCTGGGCGCCGGCGCAATCGCACTGCGTGCGGACGTGTCCTCGAAATCGGATATGGAAGGCGTCGCCGCCCGCCTGAAAGCCGAATTCGGCAAGCTTGATGTGGTGTTCGCCAACGCCGGCATCGCCCAGCCGATGCCGTTCTCGGATGTCGACGACGACAATATCGACAATCAGCTCGACGTCAATTTCAAGGGCGTGATCTACACGATCCAGGCGGTCCTGCCGATCCTGAACAAGCCTGCCTCGGTGGTGCTGACCTCGACCACGATGATCGAAAAAGGCGTGGCCGGGATGAGCGTGTATGCAGCGACCAAAGCGGCCGTGCGTTCGCTGGCCCGTACCCTGTCGGCCGAATTCGCACCGCGCGGCGTGCGCGTGAATGTGATCAGCCCGGGCCTGATCGAAACCCCGATCTACGGCAAACTGGGCCTGCCCGCGGAAGCCGTGCAGGAATGGGCGACCCAGCTGATGGCCAAGGTGCCAGCCTCCCGTTTCGGCCAGGCCGACGAAGTGGCCAAGGCCGTGCTGTTCATGGCGAGCGATGATTCTTCGTACATGATGGGCGAGAACGTGCTGTTCGACGGCGGCATGGCCACCATCTAAGAACTACAGGCCTGGCGGCGCGACAGACGCGCCGTTCAGGCTCGCTTGTGAAAACGCCGCTATCGAAGCGGCGTTTTGCGTTACAGGTCCAGCACCAGGGTGCTGCTGGCCGCCCGTGAACAGCAGGGCATGAACTGGTCGTTTCTGGCTTTCTCTTCGTCGCTGAAATAGCAGTCGCGGTGCTCGGGTATGCCATCGAGCACGCGCGTGATGCAAGTGCCGCACACGCCTTCCATGCAGCTCACCGGAACCACCACGCCGTGCTTCGCGAGCGCGTCCGCCACGCTGGTATCGGCGCCCACCCGGATCACCTGGCCGGAACTGGCAATGCGCACGTCGAAGCTGCCCGGGGCCGGCATGTCCTGCTGCACCGCGCCGAAATGCTCGACGTGGATGTGCGAAGCGCGCCAGCCATGTTCCAGCGCTGTCGCCTTCACCAGGGCGATAAAGCCGGCCGGACCGCACACGTAGATGTGGGTTTCCAGCTCCGGCGTTGCCAGCAGGGCATGCAGATCTAGTTGCTGGGCTGCGTCGCCATCGTCGAAATGCAGGTGGACCCGGTCCGCGTAATCCGACCTGGCCAGCTGCTCGAGGAAGGCGGCGCGCTTGCGCGAGCGGGCGCAGTAGTGCAGCGCGAAGCCCGCGCGCCGCCCGAACAGTTCCTGGGCCATGCACATCAGCGGTGTGATGCCGATGCCGGCCGCCAGCAGCAGACTGCGCCCGGTCGGCGCCAGCGGGAAGTGGTTGCGCGGCGCGCTGATACGCACCATGTCACCTTGCGACAGCATGGCGTGAATCGATTGCGAAGCGCCGCGCGATGCGGGGTCGCGCAGCACGCCGATCACATAGCGCTGGCGTTCGGCCGGGTGATTGCACAGCGAGTACTGGCGCAGCATGCCATTGGGCGCCACCACGTCGATGTGCGCGCCACCCCGGAATGGGGGCAGCTCGCCGCCGTCGGGCAGCATCAGTTCGAAGCTGTCGATGCCGTCGGCCTCGGCGCGCCGGCGCGTGACTTTGACGTCGAGCTGCATCACGCTGCCCTGGCCGGGGCGTAATCGGCCAGTACTTCAGACAGCGCGGCGACCAGCTTGTCGGCGTCTTCGCGCACCCGCACCACGCTGCGCAGATACGATTCGGTGGAGCCGGCCTTGTTGCTGCATTCGCGGATCAGGAGGCCATACTGTTCCAGCAAAATGTCGCGTATCTGCTTGCCCGATACGCCTTGCGGCAGCTCGCTGAACAGGAAATTGCCCTTGGATGGGTAGGTGGTCAGCCCCGGCACCCGCTGCAGCTGCTGGTACATGTACTCGCGGTCCTGCGCGACCTTGGTGAAGCTTTCCGCATACTGGGCGCGGAAGCAGTTGATGTTCTTGAGGACGAAACCAGCCAGACCGTTGATGTTCCAGTACGGGACCTTGGCCCGCAGTTCCTGTGCCACGCGCGTGTTGGCCACTGCGTAGCCCAGGCGGATGCCATGCCAGCCCAGCGACTTGCCCATGCTCTTGACCACGATGGTGTTGTGCGAATTCACGGCCAGTGCCTCGGCGCTGGTCAGGTCGGAGAACTCGATGAACGATTCATCGATGATGATGCGTTCGATATGCGCCAGTTCGCGGATCAGTTTGGCGATATCCTCGCCCGTGAACCAGGCGCCGGTCGGGTTGTTGGGATTGCAGATCACGACCGTTTGCGCGCCGGTTTCCCTGACCCGCGCGATCACGTCGTCTGCGTTGATGACGAAGTCGCGCGCCTTTTCACGCTGCACGAAGTGCACCGGAATATTGAAGTCGGGCGGCAGATCGGTCCAGCGCCCGAAGGTCGGCACCGACGTCAGGATCGGTCCACCGCTCTCGCGGCACAGGATGGTGATGATCTCGGTCACGCCATTGGCGGCGACGATGTTCTCCGCCGGCGTGCCGCACAGCTCGGCGATGCAATCCTGGTACACGGGCGAATAGTCCGGATAGTATTTGAGGATGTCGCCCATGTTCGCGCTGATCAGCTCCAGCATTTCCGGCGGCGGGAAGTAGGAGTTGGCCGGTACGCAGAAGTCGGTCAGTTTGCCCTGGAATTTGGTGCGCGAGCGGATCGCAAAGATGGACGGGTTGTGGAAACGGGTCTGGAAGATATCCAGGTTTGGTTTAGTAGTCATAGCAGCCTCCGCTGATAATGTTGAAGTCCCCGACAATGCTGATGCCGGTGCCAAAGCGCCTGCTGATGTCGTGCGTCAGGCGCTCGCGCAGGTCGTCGCTGCTGCGGTACATCACGCCCAGCACGGTGCCGCTGTGGGCGCAGTTCACGCCCAGTGCGCCCAGTGCGCGCGTGCTGGCGAGCATTTCTTCGAACTGCGGCTTGATGTGAATCTGCTGGTTCAGCTGCGCACTGCGGGTTGCCGCTTCCGCCACTGCCAGCGGGTCGCCCTGGTACAGCCCGCGTTTCAGCAAGGCCAGCGCGTCCTTCAGGTAGGGCTGGTTCTTGCGGTAGATGCCGCGCGCCTTCTGGCGGTCGAAGGCGATGGTGTCGATCTCGCCACCACAGTCCACCACCAGCACGTTCATCCCGGAGGGTGCCGGCATCGATTCGATCAGTTGCCCGGTCAGGTGGTTGACGTGGGCGATGCCGGGGAAATGCACGCAGTCGGACGGTTCGATTTCGGTCACGATGCGGGCAAAAATTTCGTCGGTCAGCTTGATGTCGGCGCTGCGGCAGACCGCTTCCAGCGCGGCGGTGATATCGGCCGAACTCGACGCCATCCCTTTGCCGCGCGGGATATCGCTGCGTATGGCCACCTGGTGCGACAGGCGGAAGGCATATTCATGCGCCGCCAGGGCGATGGTGTCGCGGATTTTGGTATAGCGGTGCAGATCGTGCAGGTGCAGGCCATCGTCGCCTTCGTGCACAGTCGCGTACGAGAACAGATTGACCGGGCAGTTGACCAGGAAATCCTGTTCGTCGATTGCGCCTTGCATCAACTCGCCGCAGGTGCCGGGCGCCTTCAGGCGCAGACCGGTTGCGGACGGGACGCGGGTCGCGCTGTTGCGTTGTATTGTCGCTTGCATGGCAAGTAGTCCTTTACATGTGAGCAGAACGTTGAAACGCCGGCGCGTTGGCCGGCGGGAGCGGGTCGAAGCAGGTGCGCCTTACGCGGCTTCCAGGTCTTCGAGCGCGAAGATGTTGCGTTGGTAGTCGAGCGCATTCGCATCGAAGTTCTTCACAAAATCAGGCAGTGCGCGCGGTGCGACATCATCGAGCGCGATGGCGTCTTTCAGACTGATGGTGTCGCCCACCTGGGCCATGAATTTGTCCACCTTGGCCTGGTCGCCCTGGATCGCATGGAAGAATTCCAGGTGCTCGCGGGTGTACGGATTCATTTCGGCGCCATCGCAGACCATGGTCCAGTAGTCTTCGTAGTCGGCCATGCGCACCTCGCTGTATTGGTCCATCGCGGCGTCAAAGCCGATTTCGCCCTTGAGCACGCGGTCCAGGTAGCCGGTGACGAGTTCGGCGTCGCGCAGCGAATGGGTGATGCCCATTGCCGTCCACTGGTCCTTGAAGCTGCAGGCGTCGCCCACCAGTACCCAGCCCTTGCCGTGGTCCTGGCGGTGGAAGGCCACCATGCGGCCCATGGCCTTGAATGGCTCCACGCGTTTGCCCCTGGCGACGACCGCGGCCACGTCCGGTGCCACGAATTCGTAGGTCTTGTGGAAGTTCGCTTCCGGGTCCTTGCTGAAGTCGCTCCACCACGCGGTGGGGCCGTACACCAGCACCAGATGGCGGTCTTCCATGGTCGGGAAGATGGCGGTGCCGAAGCGGCCGCGCTTGTGGATGCACAGTTCCGGCTTGTCGATTCCAGAGAAATAGCCGTAGTAGGCGAAGGTCGATTTTTCGCGCACCACGGTTTTTTCGGCAGCCACGTGGCCGGCGAATTGCGACATGCGGCCATCGGCGCCGACCACGATTCTTGCCCGCGCCTGCAGCATCACGCCGCCCGGACCGGTGCCACGCACGCCGACCACCACGCCGTCTTCGACGATCAGCGACTGCACTGCCGTCGCTTCACGCACGTCGACACCGCTGGCACGCGCTTCGTCCAGCAGCACCTTGTCGAGGAAGAAGCGGCGCGGGCCGGCGTAGTAGTCCACCACGCCGCTGTCGTCGCCATGCAGCTTGATGAAGCGGTCTTTGACCGCCTGCAGCGGCACGCCGCCATGCAGGCTGATGCCTTCGATCGATACTTCGAGCTTCTTGAAGCTCGGGGTCTGGGCCAGGATCTTGTCGGCGACGCCGAGCCGGTTCAGGTAGCTCATCCCGCGTGGCCAGATGAAGTGGGTGGAATTGGCGTCGCGCGGGAAGGTGTCTTTTTCCACGATGAGAACCTTGTAGCCTTTGCGTGCGAGCCAGGTTGCGGTGGGGGCGCCGGAGACGCTGCCACCGACGACGATGACGTCAAACTGTTCCATGATCTTTTCCTTTGAGTGGGCTTAGCTGCCGATGCGGTATTTGAAGCCTTCGAGCGACACGTTGTACTGCTGCTTGTTCTTCGCGTAGCGAATGCAGTACTTGGTCGCGTACCAGCCAGTTGTCAGGTAGGCCGCCGGTTGCTTGATCGGGGTGCACTGGTCAGGCTCGGTTTGCAGGTATTCCTTGGTCAGCATCGGCTCGTAGAAGGTGATGCCGCCGTCATAGGCGCCCAGGATGAAGGTATGGGTAAAGCTGCCGCCGTTGAACTCCGGGCTTTTGCCGTCGGCGTAGTGATTGCCCATGTGCGCGTATACCAGGTTGGTGTTGAACATATCCGGATGCACGTACTTGGCCGGAATCGGGTTGATCGCCTTGGCCGATGCGGCGCAGTTCACCAGCCCGGCGCAAGTGCCGATCAGGTTCTTGGTCAGGCGGTCGATGTCGCTGATGGTGTAGAAGTGGAAGTCGAAATGGGGTTTGTCATACACGTCGGCCGGCACGTGGCCATGCGGTTCCCAGTTGACGGTGATGCTCTTGAACTGGGTCAGATTCGGTGTGAAGTACAAGGTGCGCGAATGGCCGCCAACGCATTCCTCGTGCAGATCGATCTCGTTGTCGCCATTGGTGTCGAGGCAGGTCTTGCCGTCAGTAACAGGGTGGATGGGGAGGCTGTCGATGGTCTGTTTCGAGAACACCACGCCGATGGCTTCCGGCTTGCCGTACTGGGTATTGCGAATGTAGGTCTGATAGCGGCCGTTGCCGATTGACACGCTGTCGCCATAGTGGGTGCCGGGCGCGGTCACCGCCGGCAGCGGCGGTACGTTTTCGTCGGGATCATGCGCCATCGCGGGCATCGAGACGGCGAACAAGGCGAGGGTGAGGCCTTTGAGCTTGAAGTTCATTTCAGTATTTCCCATGTTTTAGTTTGATTACACAGTGTCACGCGTCCTCGCGAAACCTTGCGAATTTGCAAACGCTATGTTGTCAAAATGGGAAGCGCTCAGCTATAGCCCCTCCGGGCTATCAAGCCTTCAGTTGCCGCGCGATAAGTCAGGCCGGGCTGCCGAGCAGATTGGCGTCGCGCGTCAGGCGCCAGCTGCCGTCCTGTTTGCGCAAGATCGAGAGGGTATGTCCGGTACGCTGCAGCGGCAGGTTGCCGTGCTTGGAGGTAATGGTTACCGACAACTGGGTGCGGCAATAGGCCAGGTCGCCGGCCACCACGATTTCCTCGATCGTGCTGTGCGATTCAATCGCGTTGCTCGCCAGTGCGCTGCGCAGGCTGTGTTCGAAGGCATCACGGCCCTCCATGGGCGGCTGCCCGGCGACCAGAAACACCACGTCGGGCGCCATGAGGGCCAGCACCGCGTCCACATCCCCGGATTTCGTTGCTTGCAGCCAGCGTTCGATCAATTGGCGGATGGCTTGCTCGTCGGCACTCATGCTGCCGCCGTATCGGCCTGCATCATGCCGAAGATATTGCCGTCTGGATCTTTCAGGTAGGCCAGCCAGCCGATACCGGGGACTGGCATCTTCGGCAGCGCAATGGTGCCGCCGTTCGCCTTGCCGCGCTCGACCGACGCGTCGATGTCGTCGACGTCGACCGTGATAACAAAAGCGTTGACCGCGGCGAGCGCCTGCGGCACGTCGCCGCGGCGCGGCATCAGACCGCCATTGATGCCGGGCTGGTCGTCGGGGCCGGTGTGGATCATCCAGTAATCGCCGCCCTCCCACTTGTTGAAGGTCCAGCCGAACAGGGCGGTGTAGAAGGCGATGGCCTTCTGCGGATGGGAAGCGTGGATTTCGAAGTGGACTGCACGTGCCATGGCCTGCTCCTTTTTCTTCGATCGGGAACCAGGCTATATGGTAGTGGATTCCGGGTCCGCGTGGCTCACATTTGCTGGAACAGGTGGGCGTGGTTGCGGCTCACTTCCAGCGCCGTGGGAAAATTGCGCACCTTGAGCATCTGGCGTCCGCGGTCGTCGCGCGTAACCTCGGCAATGGCGTCGACCCGCACCAGGGTCGAGCGGTGGATACGCCAGAATTCCCTGGGATCGAGTTCGTCCGCCAGTTCCTTGAGCGTTTTCCGGATCAGCATTTCGGCCTGCGCCGTTTGCACCACCGTGTATTTTTCGTCGGAGCGGAAGAACAGCACTTCCTTGGTGCTGATCATGCGCAGGCTGTTGCCCACCTGGGCCTGGATCCAGCGCAGATATTCGGGTTTCTTTTCGCCGCCCTGTTCCAGCAGTCTGGCCAGCTGCTGCAGCTGGTCGCCGATGTTTTGCGGCGCCTGCGTCAGGCGCTGGCGCAGGCGTTCGCAGGTCAGGCGCAATCGCTCGGCCGTGACCGGCTTGAGCAGATAATCCATCGCGCCCTGCTCGAAGGCGTCCAGCGCGTACTGGTCGTAGGCGGTGACGAACACGATATGGCACTGGCTGTACAAATGGCGCGCCGCTTCGATGCCGCTCTGGCCGGGCATGCGGATGTCGAGGAAGACGATGTCGGGCTGGTGCTGTTGAGCCAGGGTGACCGCGTCCACGCCATTTGCCGCTTCGGCCACAATCTGCAGAGCCGGCCATACGTCCTGCAGGCGCGCGCGCAACTGGTCGCGCATGGGCGCTTCATCGTCGACGATCAGCGCGGTGATGGTGTTGTCGGCCATGCTAACTTCTCTCCAGGGTGGTGTAGGGGACGCGGATCGATGCCAGGGCGCCGCCAGCGAGCGGCTGTTCGATCACCAGCTCGGCGCGGTTGCCGAACAATAGACGCAGCCGTTCGCGAATGTTGGCCAGGCCCACGCCGTCGTCCGAATGCATATTGAAGCCGACGCCGTTGTCGCGCACATCGACCTGCATGATGCCGCCGATCAGCTGCGCCTTGACGTCGATGCGGCCGCCTTCGATTTTCGGTTCCAGGCCATGCTTGATCGAGTTCTCGATCAGAATCTGGAGCATCATCGGCGGGAAGGGGGCATGCTCCAGATAGTCGGGAATGTCGAAGCCGACGTCAAGCCGCTCTTTCATGCGCGCCTGCATGATGGACAGGTAGGCGCGCGAGAGCTGCACCTGGCGTCCCAGCGTGCCGCCGCCGTTCGAGCGCATCTGCGGCAGCGTGGCGCGCAGGTACTCGATCAGGTTGGTGTGGATTTTGGCGGCCTGCGGCGGATCGGTTTCGATCAGCTGGCCGATCAGGGCCAGGGTGTTGAACAGGAAGTGCGGTTCGACCTGGGCCTGCAGCGTGGCCATCTGCGCTTCGAGCAGGCGCCGTTCCAGCGTGGCCACGTCGGCCTGCGCGGTCATTTCCTTGGCCACCAGTTCAGCCTTGCGCTTGCCGCCAGCCAGTACCTTGACACCGAACGAGAGCAGGATGAACCAGACCGGCGGTTCGGTCACATTGGTGATGGTGCCGAACGCGAATACCAGGAACCAGGTGATGTACAGCTGACGCCATTCCACCAGGGCGAGCCAGTCGAAAAAGCTCCACCACAATGTCGTGGCTTCCGCAAACGCGTCGCGCAGGAAGTCCATGATCTTGTTGAGCTGACTGGCCGCCATGATTTACTCGCTCTTGTCGTCGGTCGAACGGTAAGGCGTGGCCGGACCGCGCGTGGCGCGTTTGTCGAACGCGGTGACGACAAATTTGATCACCATGAACATCACGAACAGGAACAGCGCCAGTGGAATGATGGTCAGCGCGAATGCCAGCAAAACGCAGCACACGGCAATGGCCGGCCATGACATGGTGGCCACGGCAGCGGCGCCGCTGCGGGCGGCTTTGGCGATTGCGCGGCCCATTTCATCCAAGGTTGCGAAAAAGGAATCAAAGGTAGCGTTGTTCATTTTGTTTCTCCATTCGGTGTGTTGATGGAGTCACTGTAACAAGCGCGACTGCAAGCGGCCACCGTGGTCCGACGAAATGCATATTTCGGGGCATATTCGGCGGCCACGGGGGACTAAAGGGAAATTGCCGTGGCGACCGGCAGCACGGCGCCGCTGTCTTCGTCTGCCATCACCAGCAATTCGCCTTGTCCGTCCGCTGCCACCAGCAGTTGTCCGTCTGGCATCCAGGCGGCGCTGCGGCCGGCGCAGGTGTAGCCGCCGGTGGCGAAGGCGTGGTTCGCCATCAGGACGCCGACGCTGAACTGCCTGGCGTGTCCGGCCAGCTGGACCGCGTCTTTGGCATAGCCGCCCGGCGTGATGACCGAGCCGGCCACGTACAGGGTGGCGCCGGCCAGCACGGCCGCGTGCGGGTGCGCCTGATGCGTGGTGTCGGCGCAGATGGCCAGCGCGACCGGCACGCCGCGCACATCGATCAGCTGGCTGATGGCGCTGCCGGGCGCCGCGTAAATATCCTCACCCGGATGCAGGAAGTGCTTGCGGTAGGTGACGCTACTGCCGTCCGGCTGGAGTGCGAGCGCGCCGATGAAGGGCAGGCCGTTGCGGTTGGCCAGGGGCGCACCGGCGACAATCGTCATGCCGTGACGGCGGGCTTGTTCGCGCAAGGGATCGAGGCGCGCGTCATCGACGCACAAGGCGGCGCCCGCAAGGCCGGGCAGGTCGTATCCGCTCAGGGATAGTTCGGGAAATACCAAAAGGCTCACGCCCGCTTCGGCAGCGGCATCGACGAAGATGCCGTGGTGGCTGACGTTGGCGGCGATGCCGCCGCTGACCGTTGCCGACTGCGCGGCCGCGATGCGCAGGCCGGCCATCAGCGTGCTTCCCAGTCGCGCCGCAGCAGACCGTAGAACGCGGTGTCGCAGATTTCGCCATTGACGATCCAGCGTTCGCGCATGTAACCCTCGCGCACAAAGGCCATGCGCTCCAGGACTTTGGCGGAAGCTTCGTTGCGCGGATCGATGTCTGCCTCGATGCGGTTCATGTTCAGCGCGGTGAAGGCGTAGTCGATCACGGCCGTCATGGCTTCGCCCACCAGGCCTTTGCCCCACTGGGCTTGCAGCAGGGCGTAGCCGATGTCGCAGCGGCGGTTGGCATCGTAGAAGTCATACAGTTTGATGGAGCCGATCATCTCGCCCGTTTCTGCCAGCAGGATGGCGAAGCGCAGGCCGGTACCGGCTTCGTATTCTGCCAGGGTGGTGTCGATGAAGGCGCGCGACTGGGCCAGATCGGTCCAGGCGGGCGTGCTCCAGTAGCGCGTGACGGCAGGGTCGGAAAACAGCGCGAACAAGGCTGGCGCGTCGGACTGGGTCATCCAGCGCAAAACCAGGCGCTGGGTATGCAAAGAAGTTGGGGTGAGTATCGGCATGGCTTCAAGCATACCGCAAACGGCCGCGGATGCCGCCTGCGGCGTGCCCGGCCGTGTGGGCCGGGCCTGGACTGCGGCGACGCCGGAATCAGCCGCGCTGACGCATGGCGTTCGCGATCTTCTGGTCGGTTTTGTATTGGCTAAGCGCATAAACGGCCCAGATCGTGGCGGGCAGCCAGCCAATCACGGTAATCTGGAGTATCAGGCAAATGATGCCGGACAGTGGGCGGCCGATGGTGAAGAAGGTGAGCCAGGGGAAGATCAGGGCGATAAGCAGGCGCATGGTGGTCTCGTGTTGCTCCAGAAATGTGGAACGCGATATTATCATATTGGTAAGACTTCGGGTTGCGATCAAGCAGGCAGTGCCACCGCCGCCAGCACCATATTCGTGATCATCAGTTCCGCGTCGTCGAAGTCTTTTTTGGAAAGCTGCTTGCGGTTCAAAACGAGCGCCATCTGGGTGGAAAAGTCGGCGTAGGACTGCGTCATCGCCCAGATCGCAAACAGCAGGTGGGTCGCGTTGATCGCGCCGATCCGGCCTTCGCTGATCCAGCGTTCGAATACTTCGATGTCCTTGCGCAGCAAGGGCACCACGCGTTTTTGAATCTGTTCGCCATACAGCTGGGCGCCGCTGATCACTTCCATCGCATACACGCGCGAAGCCCACGGCTGCTCGCGCGAAAACTTCAGCTTGGCCTGGATGTAGGCGCGCAGTACATCGCGCGGGTCCTGCGCGGGATCGGCGAGACGGTCCATGCGCGCCAGCCATTCATCGAGCACCCCGTCCAGCACCCGCTGATACAGCGCCTGCTTGGTGGGGAAGTAGTACATCAGGTTCTGTTTCGACAGCCCCGCGTTGTCGGCCACGGTCGCGATCGACGCGCCTTCGTAGCCGAATTCGGCGAACACCCGAACCGCCTCGGCGACAATGTCGGCTTCCAGTTTGTCGCGGTTGAGCACCCTCCGCTTGATCTTGGTAGTTGCCATGTTGTCCTTCAGCGTAGGGATGTCAGAAACGCGACCAGCGCCGGCGCATCGGCCGCGTACGCCGCGTTGAAGCGGAACCAGATCGTGGACGGCGCATCGAGCGTGAAAAATTCGCCGGGCGAGAGCAGGATGCCCGCCGCCAGCGCGCGGTCCGCAATCACTTTGCCATTGAGTTCCGGCGTGGGCGCGATATCCCAGCCGGCGCTGACGAACATGCCGCCGCGTGCGCGTGCAATCGGCACCATGCCCGCTTCGCGCAGCCGTTCGATGGTGCCGGCGCGCGCGCTGGCAAGCTGGTCGACCAGGCGCTCGACCATGCGCCGGTAGGGCCGCGCCGACAGTGCGTGGTAGACCGCGCGTTCGTTGATCTCGGAGGTGGTCAGACCGGTCAGCATTTTCACGCGCAGCAGTTCCGGGACCAGCGAATTGGATGCGCAGATCGAGCCCACGCGCAGCACCGGCGACAGCGTCTTGGAAAAACTGCCGACCCGGATCACACGGCGCAGGCCGTCCATCGCCGCCAGCGATGCCTCGCCGCGCGCGGCCAGTTCGCGGTAGATGTCGTCCTCCACCAGCCAGAAGTCGAACTGCTCGGCCAGACCGAGCAAGCGGTGCGCCTGCGCCTGCGTCAGCGAAGTGCCGAGCGGGTTTTGCAGCACCGTGTTGACGAACATGAGCTTGGGCTGCGCGAGCGCCGCCTGCTGCGCCAGAAAGTCGACATCGAGTCCCTTGTCGGTGCGTGGAATGCCGACCGCGATGCAGCCGTGGTGGCGCACCAGCGACATCAGGTTGCTGTAGCCGGGATCTTCCACGAACACGGTGTCGCCCGGCTTGGTCAGCGTGCGCAGGATCAGGTCGAACGCGTGGGTGGCGCCGTGGGTCAGCAGGATCTGGTCGGGTCCGACCTGGAACAACTCTTCGCCCAGCGTGCTTGCCATATGCTGGCGCAGGGTGGGGAAACCGAGCGGATGGCCGTAGCCGCGCAAGCGGTTGGCGGGAATCTTCATCGCGTGGCGCACCGCGTCCAGAATGGTGGTCTCGCCGTACCACTCCGGCGGCAGCCAGCCGGCGCCCACGGGCAGCGCATCCGATACGCCGGAATACAAGTCCGGGGTGAGCGCGTCGATCGCACTGGGCGTGGCATGCAGTGCCAGTGCCGGCGTGGCGGCCACCGCGCTGCGGGCCACAAAAAAGCCCGAACCGCGGCGCGAGGAGAGCAGGCCGAGCGTCAGCAGGCGATCATAGGATTCGACCACCGTGAAGGTGCTCACGCCATTCCATTTTGCGAAACGTCTAACCGACGGCATTTTGGTGCCGACGCGCAGTTCGCGCCGGTTTACCATTGCCGTAATCGCTCCTACAATCTGATCAACAAGGCTGCCGCGTTTGCCGCGGTCAATCTCCAGCACCGGCCAGCCTGTCTCCATTTGCTCCATCTACCACTCCTTTTGCTGCGCCGCCGCAAACTGTGTTGTTTGCGCCACCAGTACGGTTGGGCGGTTTTGCAATTTGTGTATATGTGCCATAGTTGTCCTGCTGACTATTATTGCATCATCATTTTGCCAACTGGTAAATTATTTTTTTGCTCGTAAAAATCCTGGAGAGTCGAAATGAACGAGTCCAAACCTGATTCCATGGCGTCCTTCTGGATGCCGTTCACGAATAACCGCGACTTCAAAACCCATCCGCGCCTGCTGGTTTCGGCCGAGGGCATGCACTATAAGGATGTCGACGGCAACAGCATCCTCGACGGCACCGCCGGCCTGTGGTGCGTGCCCTGCGGCCACGCCCAGCCCAAGATCATCGCCGCCGTACGTGAGATGGTGGGCCAGCTCGATTTCGCCCCCACCTTCCAGATGGGCCATCCGGCCGCGTTCGACCTGGCCGAAAAACTGATGGATTACACGGGCCACCGTTTCGGCCATGTGTTCTATACCAACTCCGGTTCCGAAGCCGTGGACACCGCCCTCAAGATGGCGCTGGCCTACCACAGGGCGCGCGGCGAAGCGGGGCGCACGCGCCTGATCGGGCGCGAGCGCGGCTATCACGGCGTGGGTTTCGGCGGCATTTCGGTGGGCGGCATCGGCGGCAACCGTCGCACCTTCGGTCCGCTGCTGCCTGGCGTGGACCACCTGCCGCACACCCACAATCTGGAGAAGAACGCGTTTTCGCGCGGCGAGCCGGAATACGGCGCCCACCTGGCCGATGAACTCGAGCGCATCGTCGCACTGCACGATGTGTCGACGATTGCCGCCGTCATCGTCGAGCCGGTGGCTGGATCGACCGGTGTACTGATTCCACCGAAGGGCTACCTCAAGCGCCTGCGCGAGCTGTGCACCAAGCACGGCATCCTGCTCATTTTCGATGAAGTGATCACCGGCTTTGGTCGCCTGACTACGCCGTTCGCGTTCGACTACTTCGACGTGGAACCGGACATGGTCACCGTGGCCAAGGGCCTGACCAACGCAACGGTGCCGATGGGCGCCGTGTTCACCAAAAAGCATATCCACGACGCGTTCATGGATGGCCCGGCCGGCATTGAACTGTTCCACGGCTATACCTATTCCGGCCACCCGCTGGCCTGCGCCGCCGCGATTGCGACGCTGGAGGTATTCAAGGAGCAGAACATCCTGGAACACGCCGCCGGTATGCAGGAATACTGGGCCGATGCCGTGCATTCGCTCAAGGGCCTGCCGCATGTGATCGACATCCGCACCATCGGCCTGATTGCTGGTATCGAACTGCAGCCGATCGAAGGCAAGCCCGGTGCGCGCGCGTTCAACGCCTTCAAAAAGGCCTTCGCCGACGGCATCCTGATCCGCACCACCGGCGACATCATCGCCCTGTCGCCGCCCCTGGTACTCGAGAAGCAGCACATCGATGAACTGTTCGGCAAGCTTGCCACTGTACTGAAAAACCTGGAATAACATGATGAGCAATCTCGATACCATCACCCATTACATTAATGGCGCCAAGGTCGACACCAGCAGCGGACGTTACGCCGACGTGTTCAATCCCGCCGTCGGTGCGCCCTGCGCGCGGGTGGCGCTTGGCACGGCCGATGAAGTTGGCCAGGCCGTCGCTGCCGCCGCGGCGGCGTTTCCGGCATGGTCGGCCACGCCGCCGCTGACGCGGGCGCGCGTG
>DASWMN010000088.1:0-39406 GCA_036399735.1 Telluria sp.
AGGCCAGCACCATGAGTCAACATTCCGCAGGCGCCGCATTCCGCAAGGCCGTGCAAGAAGAATCGCCGCTGCAAGTCGTCGGCGCCATCAACGCCAACCACGCCCTGCTGGCCAAGCGCGCCGGCTTCAAGGCGATCTACCTGTCCGGCGGCGGCGTTGCAGCCGGTTCGCTTGGCCTGCCGGATCTGGGCATCTCGAACCTGGACGATGTATTGACCGACGTGCGCCGCATTACCGATGTATGCGACCTGCCGCTGCTGGTCGACGTCGATACCGGATTTGGCTCGTCCGCCTTCAACGTCGCACGCACGGTCAAGTCGATGATCAAGTTCGGCGCCGCCGCCATGCACATTGAAGACCAGGTCGGCGCCAAGCGCTGCGGCCACCGCCCGGGCAAGGAAATCGTCACCAGGCAGGAGATGGTCGACCGCATCAAGGCTGCCGTCGACGCGCGCACCGATGACGACTTCGTGATCATGGCGCGCACCGACGCGCTGGCCGTCGAAGGCCTGGAGTCCGCGCTGGAGCGCGCAATGGCTTGCGTGGAAGCGGGCGCCGACATGATCTTCCCGGAAGCGATCACCGATCTGGCCATGTACAAGACCTTCGCCAATGCCGTGAAGGTGCCGGTACTGGCCAACATTACCGAATTCGGCGCGACCCCACTGTTTACCACCGAAGAACTGAAGGGCGCCGATGTGGGCCTGGTGCTGTATCCGCTGTCGGCCTTCCGCGCCATGAACAAGGCAGCCGAAAACGTGTACGGCGCGATCCGCCGCGACGGCACCCAGAAGAATGTGGTCGACACCATGCAGACCCGCATGGAACTGTACGAACGCATCAACTATCACGATTTCGAGCAGAAGCTCGACGCGCTGTTCGCCGCGCAGAAGAAATAAGCAATCCATCATCCAGGAGACCTGAACATGAGTGAAGTACAAGCCCCGGCATTCAAGCCAAAAAAATCCGTTGCCCTGTCCGGCGTCACCGCGGGTAACACCGCCCTGTGCTCGGTCGGCAAGACCGGCAATGATCTGCACTACCGCGGCTATGACATTCTCGACGTGGCCGACAGCTGCGAATTCGAAGAAATCGCCTTCCTGCTGGTGCACGGCAAGCTGCCGAATGCGGCCGAACTGAAGGGCTACAAGACGCACCTGAAGTCGATGCGCGGCCTGCCGCAGGCAGTCAAATCGGCGCTGGAAGCACTGCCGGCGTCGGCCCACCCGATGGACGTGATGCGCACCGGCGTATCGACCCTGGGCTGCGTGCTGCCTGAGAAGGACGACCACAACGTGCCGGGCGCGCGCATGATCGCCGACCGCCTGATGGCGTCATTCGGCTCCATGCTGCTGTACTGGTACCACTTCAGCCACAACGGCAAGCGCATCGAGACCGAAACCGACGACGACTCGATTGGTGGCCACTTCCTGCACCTGCTGCACGGCGAGAAGCCGCGCGAATCCTGGGTGCGCGCGATGCACACCTCGCTGATCCTGTACGCGGAGCACGAGTTCAACGCGTCCACCTTTACCGCGCGCGTGATCGCCGGCACCGGTTCGGACATCCACTCGGCCATTACCGGCGCCATTGGCGCGCTGCGCGGCCCGAAACACGGCGGCGCCAACGAAGTTGCGCTCGAGATCCAGGAACGCTACGAAAACGCCGACGAAGCCGAAGCGGACATCCGCAACCGCGTCGCCAACAAGGAAGTGGTGATCGGTTTCGGCCATCCGGTGTACACCGTGTCCGACCCGCGTAACGTGGTAATCAAGGAAGTGGCGCGCTCGCTGTCGCAGGAAGCCGGTTCCATGAAGATGTTCGACATCGCCGAGCGCCTCGAGTCGGTCATGTGGGAAGTTAAAAAAATGTTCCCCAACCTGGACTGGTTCTCGGCCGTGTCGTACCACATGATGGGTGTGCCGACCGCGATGTTCACGCCGCTGTTCGTCATTTCGCGCACCTCCGGCTGGGCCGCGCACGTTGTCGAGCAGCGTATCGACAACAAGATCATTCGTCCAAGCGCGAACTATGTCGGCCCTGACGACCTCAAGTTCCTGCCGATCTCCGAACGCAAATAAGGCTACCGAATGAACACTCTTCACCGCAAAGCTTTGCCGGGCACGACGCTCGATTTCTTCGACGCGCGCGCCGCCGTCGACGCGCTCGCTCCCGGCGCCTATGACAAGCTGCCGTACACCTCGCGCGTGCTGGCCGAAAACCTGGTACGCCGCTGCGACCCGGCCACGCTGGACGCCTCGCTCACCCAGCTGATCGAGCGGCGCCGCGATCTGGACTTCCCGTGGTTCCCGGCACGCGTGGTATGCCACGACATTCTGGGCCAGACCGCGCTGGTCGACCTGGCCGGCCTGCGCGACGCGATTGCACTGCAAGGCGGCGATCCGGCCGCAGTCAACCCGGTGGTGCCGACCCAGCTCGTGGTCGACCATTCGCTGGCGGTCGAATGCGGCGGGTTCGACCCGGATGCGTTCGACAAGAACCGCGCCATTGAAGACCGCCGCAATGAAGACCGTTTCGACTTCATCAACTGGACCAAGAAGGCCTTCAAGAACGTCGACGTGATCCCGCCAGGGAACGGCATCCTGCACCAGATCAACCTGGAGCGCATGTCGCCTGTGATCCAGGCGGTCGACGGCGTGGCATTCCCGGACACCCTGGTCGGTACCGACTCGCACACGCCCATGGTCGACGCGCTGGGCGTGATCGCGATTGGTGTCGGTGGCCTGGAAGCGGAAAGCGTGATGCTGGGCCGCGCGTCGTGGATGCGCCTGCCGGACATTATTGGCGTCGAGCTGACCGGCAAGCCGCAGCCGGGCATTACCGCCACCGACACCGTGCTGGCGCTGACGGAATTTCTGCGCAAGCAGAAAGTCGTGTCGTCCTACCTCGAGTTCTTCGGCGACGGTGCCAATCACCTGACCCTGGGCGACCGCGCGACGATCTCCAACATGGCGCCGGAATACGGTTCGACCGCGGCCATGTTCTATATCGATGAGCAGACCATCAAGTACCTGAAGCTGACCGGGCGCGACGACGACACCGTCAAGCTGGTGGAAACGTATGCGAAGCACACCGGCCTGTGGGGCGCCAGCCTCAAGACCGCCGAGTACGAGCGCGTACTCAGTTTCGACCTGTCGTCGGTGGTGCGCAATATCGCCGGCCCGTCCAACCCGCACAGCCGTGTGCCAACCTCGGAACTGGCCGCGCGCGGCATCAGCGGTGTGGTCGAAAACGAGCCGGGCCTGATGCCGGACGGCGCGGTGATTATCGCCGCCATCACCAGCTGCACCAACACCAACAACCCGCGCAACATGATCGCCGCGGGCCTGCTGGCGCGTAACGCCAATGCGCGCGGCCTGACCCGCAAGCCGTGGGTCAAGAGTTCGCTCGCGCCTGGCTCCAAGACGGTCACGCTGTACCTGGAAGAAGCAGGCCTGATGCCGGAACTGGAGCAGCTTGGTTTTGGCGTGGTGGCGTATGCCTGCACCTCGTGCAACGGCATGTCCGGCGCGCTCGACCCGGTGATCCAGAAGGAAGTCGTCGACCGCAAGCTGTATGCGACCGCCGTCCTGTCGGGCAACCGCAATTTTGACGGCCGCATTCACCCGTACGCGAACCAGGCTTTCCTGGCCTCGCCGCCGCTTGTGGTGGCATATGCCATCGCCGGCACGATCCGCTTCGATATCGAAAAGGATGTGCTGGGCACGGACGCGAACGGGCAGCCGGTCACACTCAAGGATATCTGGCCAAGCGATGAAGAGATCGACGCCATCGTCGCGTCCAGCGTCAAACCGGAGCAGTTCCGCAAGGTGTACATTCCGATGTTCGCCAAGCAGGCCGACGACGGCCTGAAAGTGAGCCCGCTGTACGACTGGCGTGCGCAGACGACCTACATCCGCCGTCCGCCGTACTGGGAAGGCGCGCTGGCAGGCGAGCGCACCATGAAGGGCATGCGCGCGCTGGCGGTCCTGGGCGACAACATCACCACCGATCACCTGTCGCCGTCGAATGCGATCATGCTCGACAGCGCGGCCGGCGAGTACCTGGCCAAAATGGGTTTGCCGGAAGAGGACTTCAATTCTTACGCCACCCACCGCGGCGACCACCTGACGGCGCAGCGCGCGACCTTTGCCAATCCGACCCTGAAGAACGAGATGGTTGTGGTCGACGGCAAGGTCAAGGCAGGTTCGCTGGCCCGGGTCGAACCCGAAGGCAAAGTCACCCGCATGTGGGAAGCGATTGAAACCTACATGGAGCGCAAACAGCCGCTGATCGTGATCGCCGGGGCCGACTATGGCCAGGGTTCCTCGCGCGACTGGGCGGCCAAGGGCGTGCGCCTGGCTGGAGTGGAAGTGATCGTGGCCGAAGGCTTCGAACGCATCCACCGCACCAATCTGGTCGGCATGGGCGTGCTGCCGCTCGAGTTCAAGCCGGGCGTGAACCGCCTGACCCTGGGCATCGATGGCACCGAGACCTTCGATGTCAGCGGGGAGCGCACCCCGCGTGCAACACTCACGCTGGTGATTCATCGCAGGAACGGCGAACGCGTCGAGGTGCCGGTGACCTGCCGTCTCGATACGGCCGAAGAACTGTCGATCTATGAAGCGGGCGGCGTGCTGCAGCGCTTCGCGCAGGACTTCCTCGAATCGGCAAAGGCGGCATGATGGTTCATCAGGCACAAGTGAAAATCGCCGCCACCTACATGCGCGGCGGGACCAGCAAGGGCGTGTTCTTCCGCCTGCAGGATCTGCCTGCCACGGCGCAGCTGCCAGGCGCCGCGCGCGACCGTCTGCTGCTGCGCGTGATCGGCAGCCCGGACCCGTATGGCAAGCAGATTGATGGCATGGGCGGGGCCACCTCGTCCACCAGCAAGGCCGTGATCCTGTCGGCCAGCACGCGTGAAGGGCACGACGTCGACTACCTGTTCGGTCAGGTCGCCATCGACCGGGCCTTCGTGGACTGGAGCGGCAACTGCGGCAATCTGTCGGCGGCGGTGGGTTCCTTCGCCATTTCGTCCGGCATGGTCGACCCGGCCCGCATCCCGCAGGATGGGGTGGCGGTGGTGCGCATCTGGCAGGCCAACATCGGCAAGAGCATCATCGCGCACGTGCCAGTCAGTGGCGGCCAGGTGCAGGAAACGGGCGACTTCGAGCTCGATGGCGTAACCTTCCCGGCTGCCGAAGTGCAGCTCGAGTTCCTCGATCCGGCAGCGGAAGAAGAGGGCGCAGCCGGCTCCATGTTCCCGACCGGGAATCTGGTCGACGAGCTGGAAGTGCCGGGCGTGGGCACCTTCAAGGCCACCATGATCAACGCCGGCATCCCGACCATCTTCATCGAGGCGGCACAGGCCGGCTACAGCGGCACCGAGCTGCAGGATGCAATTAATAACGACGCTGACGCGCTGGCCCGTTTCGAAACCATCCGCGCCTACGGGGCGGTACGTATGGGCCTGATCGGGAACGTGGCCGAAGCGGTCAAGCGTCAGCATACGCCGAAGGTGGCGATTGTTGCGGCGCCCTCGTCGTACACCTCTTCCAGCGGCAAGCAGGTTGGCGCCGACGATATCGATCTGAATGTGCGTGCTCTGTCCATGGGCAAGCTGCACCACGCGATGATGGGCACGGCGGCAGTGGCCATCGGCACCGCGGCCGCGATTCCGGGCACACTGGTGAATCTGGCGGCCGGCGGCGGCGCTCGCACGGCGGTGCGCTTCGGCCATCCATCCGGCACCTTGCGGGTGGGCGCGGAAGCGCGCTTCGAGGGCGGCGAATGGCGGGTGAAAAAAGCCATCATGAGCCGCAGCGCGCGGGTACTGATGGAAGGGTGGGTGCGCGTACCTGGCGACGCGTTCTGATTGTCGGCGCGCCGTGCTGGCGCGCAGGCCCTGTGTGGTAAGAATGCCCGGTCCGTGCCAATAGCGCGCGCCGGGCATTTGTTTTTTTGTCTATTTATATGGATTCCACGCAATTGTGGTTTATGATCGAATTTCACCTGGCTCCCGCCTCCAAGGCGGCTATCTGTCGTAGTGGGACATGGATCGCGTACCAACCAATCTCGATTTCCTCGCTGACGCATTACAGCTGATTGCCTCGCCGGCCTGCGCCTGTGACGCAGCCGGCATCGTCTTCGCCGCCAACGCCGATCTGCGCCAGCTGCTCGGTGCCGATGTCAATGGCGCATCCCTCATCGATCTGCTCGCCCAGTGCGCGCGCGGTGCCGGCGCCCCCTACCTGCAGGCCGCCTGCGAAACCGCACAACGCTGGGACAGTGCGCTGCGCCAGGGCGAGCATGCCATCGCCGTGCAGGTCACATCCAAGCCGCTCCCGGGCGGCGCGGGCGCCACATTCGTATTCACCGACGTGCGCCATTTCGAGGGCGACCAGGCGGCACTGCGCACCACCATGCTCGAACAGAAGGCGATTCTGGAAAACGCCGCCGTCGGCATCATGCTCAGCAAGGACCGCACGATCAAGGAATGCAATATCCGCGGCGCCGAGATGTTCGGCTACGCCGGGCACGAACTGACCGGCATGAGCAGCGTGTGTATCTTTCCGTCGGTGCTGGCCTATGAAGAGATGGGGCGCGACGCCAGCCCGGCGCTCGCGCGTGGCGAAGCCTACATCAGCGAACTCGAACTGCGCTGCAAGGATGGGCGCCTGCTGTGGTGCCGCCTGTACGGGCGCGCCGTCGATCCGCACAACAGCGCGCTGGGTACGATCTGGATCATCGAAGATATCGACGAACCGCATCACAACGAGTCCAAGCTGCGCCGTGCGGTGCTGGAAATGCAGGCGATCATGGACAATGCACCGCTGGCGATCGCCTTCCTGCGCGACCACAAGGTGCTGCGCTACAACCGGCAGTTTGCCAGCATGTTCGGTCTGACCGAGGATAGCGGCATCGGGATCGAGGCGCGCAGCCTGTACGCGCCCGATGGCGGCTTCGAGACCATGCTGGCCGATTCGGTGCCGCTGCTGCGGGCCGGCCGGCCATTCCAGAGCGACTTGCGCATGCAGCGCCTGGATGGGTCCGGGTTCTGGGCCTACGCTTTCCTGTATGCGATCAACGCGGGGCGCGAACGGCTCGACGCGATCTGGATTCTGGATGACCGCACCGCGCAGAAGGCCGCCGAGGAGGCCACGCGCCAGGTGCTGCTGGAGCAGAAGGCGATCCTGGACAATGCATCGGTCGGGATCCTGTTCAGCGAAGGCGGCATCATGATGTCGTGCAACCCGCGCTTTGCCGAGATGTTCGGCTACACCCAGGACCAGATGACGGGCATGCGCGCGGTCGAGGTGTTCCCCTCGGCGGCCGTGTATCAGGACTTCGGGCAGGCCGCCGGGCCGCTGCTGGGCAATGGCCTGCCGTTCGAAAAATCGGAGTTCCAGTTCAGGAAGCGCGACGGCTCGCTGTTCTGGTGCCGCGTGCGCGCCAAGGCGGTGGACACCGATCGCAGCGAAGAGGGCACGATCTGGATTCTGGAAGACGTGACGGATGCGCGCCAGACGCTGATCGAAGTGCAGGCCCTGATGACGAATGCATCGATCAGTATCCTGTACACCAAAAACCGCATGATCACGCGCTACAACCGGGGCTTCGCCGACATGTTTGGCTACGACGCCGAAGAAGCGCTCGGCCTGCCCGGACGGGCGCTGTACCCGAGCGACGCCGTGTACGCGCGGGTCGGTGCGATGGCCGCGCCGCTGCTGTCGGTTGGCAAACCATTCCAGACCGAAGTCGAGATGGCGCGCAAGGATGGGACCCTGATGTGGTCCCAGCTGATCGGCTACGTGGTCAATCCGGACGAGCCGAATCTGGGCACGATCTGGATCATTGAAGACCGCACCGACGCCAAGCGCGCCGAAGAATCACTGCGCAATGCGCTGCTGGAAAACCAGGCGATTCTCGACAGCGCGGTGCTCGGGATCGCGGTGGTTGAAAACGGCTTCAACCTGCGCTGCAATACCAAGATGGAAGAGCTGTTCGGCTACGCGCCGGGCGAGATCAATGGCTTGTCGGTGCAGTCGCTGTATCCCGACAAGACCAGCTGGGAGCAGGCGCGCACGGAAACGGCGCGCGACTTCCGGGCCGGGCGCATCAGCATGTCGGAGTTCCAGCTGGTGCGCAAGGATGGCAGCCTGTTCTGGGCGCGCCTGTCGGGCCGCCCGTTCGACCTGGCCCAGGCCACCGGTCGCTCGGTGTGGGTGGTGGACGACGTGACCGCACGCCGCGAGGCGGCCGAAGCGGTGCGCCGCGCACGCGACGAGCTGGAGGTGCGGGTGCTGGAACGCACCGCCGAACTGGCCGGCGCCAACGCGCTGCTGCAGGGCGAAATCGTCGAGCGGCGCCAGGCCGAGGCGCGCGTGCACCACATGGCCTACCATGACAGCCTGACCGGCCTGCCCAACCGCGCGCTGCTGGCGGACCGGCTCGACCGCGCCATGCTGGCGGTGCAGCGCACCGACCGCAAGCTGGCCGTGATGTTCATCGATCTGGACCGCTTCAAGACCATCAACGATTCGCTTGGCCACCTGACGGGCGACTATCTGCTCAAGGAAGTGGCGAGCCGCCTGTGCCGCGCCGTGCGTGCCAGCGACACCGTGGCGCGCCTGGGCGGCGATGAATTCGTGGTGCTGGTGCCCGGCATTCGCCTGCCGGAAGAATGCAGCCACGTGGCCGAAAAGATCATCGAGGCGCTGGCGTCTGCCTTCCCGTTCGAGGAACGCATGCTGCACATCACGCCGTCCATCGGGATCAGCATGTATCCGGACGATGGCGGCGACGTCGAAACGCTGATGCGCCATGCCGACGCGGCCATGTATCACGCCAAGGCGAACGGGCGCAATAACTACCAGTTCTTCATGCAGCGCATGAACCAGGCCGCGTCCCAGCATTTCGAACTGGAGAGCAGCTTGCGCGGAGCGCTGGCGAAAGAACAATTCGAGCTGTTTTACCAGCCGATCATCGACACCGGCACGCGCCGCCTGCATACCATGGAAGTACTGCTGCGCTGGCGCCGTCCGCCCGAAGGGCTGATCCTGCCAGACCACTTCATTCCCATCATCGAGGACAATGGCCTGATCGTGCCGATCGGGGAGTGGGTCATGCGGCGCGCCTGCCAGCAGATCGTCGAATGGCAGCAGCAGGGACTGCAGCCGGTGCCGCTGGCGGTAAATCTGTCGCCGCGCCAGTTCATGAACCGGGGCCTGCTCGAATCGATCCGCAAGGTGCTGGACGAAACCGGCATTGATCCGGCCCTGCTCGAATTCGAGATCACCGAGACGGCGCTAATGCAGCACGGCGAGCAGACGCTGGATATTCTGGACCAGATCAACGACCTCGGGATTCGTCTGTCGATCGACGACTTCGGCACCGGCTATTCCAGTCTGGCGTACCTGAAGCGCTTCCCGGTCAAGAAGATCAAGATCGACCGCGCCTTCATCAAGGATCTGGAAGACAGTTCGGAAGACCGCGCCATTGTCAGCGCCATCATCGCCTTGTCCAACAGCCTGCAGCTGTCGGTGGTGGCCGAGGGTGTGGAGACGGAAGGGCAGTATGCCCTGCTGCGGGAGAAGGGCTGCCAGTTCGCGCAGGGCTACCTGTTTGCGCAGCCGCTACCGGCGGCGGCCGCTGCCGGTTCGCTCAGCGTGCTGGCGCCGGCACCGAAGTAACTCAGGACAGGGTTGCCATCACCGGTGCGTGGTCGGACGGCTGCTCCCACTTGCGCGGCGCGCGGTCGATGGTGCAGGCGATGCAGCGCCTGGCCAGTGCCTCGGACAACAGAATGTGATCGATGCGCAGGCCCTTGTTCTTCTGGAAGCCGAGCATGCGGTAATCCCACCAGCTGAACGATTTGTCGAGCTGCTCGAACATGCGATAGGCGTCGGTCAGTCCCAGCTCCATCAGCCCCGTCAGGGCGGCGCGCTCCTTGTCCGAACACAGCACCTGGCCGGCCCACGCCGCCGGATCGTGCACGTCACGGTCTTCCGGGGCGATGTTGTAGTCGCCCAGGATGGCCAGACCCTGGCCGGCGTGGGTGCGCATTTCTTCTTCCAGCCATTCGCGCAGCGAGGCCAGCCAGGCCAGCTTGTACAGGTACTTGTCGGTGTCGACCGCCTGGCCGTTCGGCACATAGGCGCAGATGAAGCGCACCCCGTCCACGGTGGCGGCCAGAATCCGCTGCTGCTCGTCCGGATAGCGCGGGTTGTTCTTGACTACATCGCTGATCGGCAGGCGCGACAGGATGGCGACGCCGTTATAGGTTTTTTGCCCGCTGAAGACCACCTGGTAGCCGGCCGCATTAATTTCAGAAATCGGGAACTTATCATCGGTCAGTTTGGTCTCTTGAAGGCAGAGTACGTCTACCGGATTTTCTTCCAGCCAGCGTAGCAGATGCGGCAGGCGAACTTTCAAGGAATTGACGTTCCAAGTTGCAATCTTCATGGGGATGGGGGAGGTGATGTTGCTGAAGCACGCAGTATCAGGCCTGGAGGTGCATTAGTGCAAGAAGCGCGCATTGTCACAAAAGCGCTTTAAAACGTTGCACTCATAACATCTTTGACAAAAACACATATTTTCTTTACACTCAACAATCGGAACATTATGCAGCGCGCTTAAGAGCGTTACTCAAACTGTTTCAAAGTGTAACAACAGTAATACAAAACAACGTTTTTGGACTATTGTTACCTTTGGGGAATAAAAAATTGCATTCTTATAACTGAGAGAGTAATATATAGTTGAATAGCGGTATGGTTGGGGAGAGGCCAGCCGCTAGTTGCCCGTTGGAAGTGTCGTAGTACATGTCCTGGAAGGCGGTTCGTCTGCCCGATAGGTGGTTCTAGTTGGAAAATTACATTTTTCCGCTAGGGATAAAAATGCGAACACAGCATTTATAAAGGATTGAAATGCGAAATGCATTTGAAGCATGGGCCCAGCGCGATGGTCACATCGTACGCCGCCGTGAAGACAAACCCGATGAATACCTCGTTTTCGAAACGCAGCGCCGCTGGGTCATCTGGCAAGCCGCGTTAGCGCATGGCAAAACTGCAGCTGCGACTGCAAAGCCTGCCGCGAAATCGGTGCCGAAGGATGTGCCAGTCGAAGGCGTTCGCGCCGCTGCGCCGGCCACTAGCGATGAGAGCGCGGTGCGTAACCGTGTCCTCAACGAAGTGCTCGACGCGTTCAGCGACCTGGACGACAGCGCCGGCATCGAAGGCGTACTGAAGGTAATCCAGGGCTTGAAGAAAAAGCAGAAGGCGCTGGCTGAAGACAAGTCCGAGAACTGATGCAGTTCCGGCACTACAAGGGTGGCCTGTACCAGCTTGTATGCGTGGCCACGCTTGAGTCTGACTTGTCCGAAATGATCGTCTACACTGCACCAGACGGGTCCTACTGGACCCGTCCGCGGGACGTTTTTTTCCAGATGGTCGAAGTCGACGGCAAGCTCGTCCAGCGCTTCACGCCAGTTGCGTAGTTCCCGGCCCGAACAGCGGCCCACTTTCACAGGATCGATCATGCGCGTCAGCTTTGCAGTCGTGGGCTTTGTTCTGTCCGGTGCCATCGGAACCGCAGCGGCCGAAACGGTCGGCGCGGTCGATACCGCGTTCAAATTGCTCGGCCCCGATCACAAGGTCGTGGTGGAGGTATTCGACGATCCCAAGGTCAATGGTGTGAGCTGCTACCTGTCGCGCGCGAAAACGGGCGGTATCAAGGGTGCCATCGGGCTGGCTGAAGACAAGGCCGATTCCTCGGTCGCCTGCCGCCAGGTGGGCGCGATTTCCTTCAACGGCAAAGTGCCGCGCCAGGACGAAGTATTCACCGAACGCGCCTCGGTCTTTTTCAAGCATGTGCGCGTGGTGCGCATGGTCGACAGCAAGCGCAATGCCCTGGTCTACCTGGTGTATTCGGACCGCCTGATCGATGGCAGCCCGAAAAACAGCGTGACGGCAGTGCCGGTCCCCGCCAATCAGCCAATTCCGCTACAGTAAGCGTCTGGCGCGCTTAACGCTTAACGCTTAACGCTTAAGTATGGCGCGCGCGTGCCGTAAATGACAGTACGACTGGTGAACCCGATGGCAAACATGATGCGAATTCCCTTATTGGCGCTTGCGGCGCTCTCGGCGCTACTGGCCGGCTGCGCCTCGCTCAGCGAAAATCCGGAGCAGGAACTGATGGTCCGTGTGGTGCAGGACAATCGCGAAATCGGCAATGTCGGCTGCGTGCTCACCAACGATGCCGGACGCTGGTTCGTGGTGGCGCCTGGCCATGTCGCGGTACGCAAGAGTGCCGGCAACCTGTTTGTCGACTGCAAAAAAGGCAATGTCAGCGTGGGGCAGGAGCGCTTTTCTTCGCGACCCAACAATACGGCCACGATCGGCAATGCCGTGACCACGGCCGGCCTGGGCTACCTGTATGACAAACGCACCGGCGCCGGTTTCGAATACCCGCAAACGCTCACTGTGCTGATGGTGCCGACCGGCCGTCAAGCCGACGGCCCCCTGCGCGACGAGGCGCAGGACAGCGAAATCCATTAAGCCGGGCCTCTGGCGTAAAAAAAGCAGCTTCGCAGCTGCTTTTTTTCGTCCGCGCCGGCTATTTTAGCTGCGGTTGATCAGGAAGGTCGACAGCAAAGGCACCGGACGGCCGGTGGCGCCCTTCGCGCCGCCCGATTTCCAGGCGGTGCCGGCGATATCGAGGTGGGCCCAGGTGTACTTGCGCGTGAAGTTTTCAAGGAAGGCGGCGGCGGTGCAGCTGGCGCCGCCCGGGGTGCCGATGTTGGCCAGGTCGGCAAAGTTCGACTTGAGCTGTTCGTTGTACAGTTCACCGATCGGCAGGCGCCACGCGGTGTCGCTGGCGCTCTGGCCGGCGTTGAGCAGTTCGGCCGCCAGCTTTTCGTGGGCCGCGTCGGAACGGGTGAACAGGCCCGAATTGTGGTGGCCCAAAGCGACGATGCAGGCGCCCGTCAGGGTCGCGATGTCGACTACCACAGCCGGGTTGAAGCGCTCGGCGTAGGTGAGGGCGTCGCACAGGATCAGGCGGCCTTCGGCGTCGGTGTTGAGCACTTCGATGGTCAGGCCGTTCATCGAGGTGACGATGTCGCCCGGCTTGGTCGCACGGCCCGACGGCATGTTTTCGCACGCGGCGACAATGCCGACCACGTTGAGCTTGAGGCCCATTTCGCCGATCGCGCGGAAGGTGCCCAGCACCGAGGCGGCGCCGCACATGTCGTACTTCATTTCATCCATGCCAGGGCCGGCCTTGATCGAAATGCCGCCCGTGTCGAAGGTGATGCCTTTACCGACCAGCACCACCGGCGCATCCTTGGACTTGCCGCCCATGTGCTTGAGGACGATGAATTTCGGTGGCTCGTCGCTGCCGTTGGTGACCGACAGGAAGCTGCCCATCTTGAGCGCTTCAAGCTGCTTGCGTTCCAGGACTTCGACCTCGAACTTGAATTCCTTGGCCAGCTTCTTGGCGGTGTTGGCCAGATAGGTCGGGGTGCAGACGTTGGCCGACAGGTTGCCCAGCTCCTTGGTCAGATTCATGCCGTTGGCGATCGCCGTGGCCTGGACCAGCGCGGTTTTGGTGTCGGCGGTGGCGGCAGCGGCCAGGGTGATTTTGCTTACACCGGTTGGCGCCGGATCCTTCTTGCTCTTCTGGCCGTCGGTACGGAACACGCTTTCGTGGGCGCCGATGACGATGGTGCGAATCGCCCATGCCGCATCGCGCTCTTTCACATCCGCGAGCGGTAGTGCGATAATGGCATCTGCGCAGCCAAGCGAAGCGAAGGTTTTGAGGGTGGCGCCGACAGCTGACGAGAAACTTTTTTCGCTGACAGCGTCTTCGCTGCCCATGCCGACCAGCAGCACGCGGCTGGCGGCGGCGCCGCTGACGGCGCGCAGCAGCAAGGTGCTGCCGGCTTTGCCGGAAAGGTCGCCCGACTTGAGCGCAGCGGTGATTTCTCCACCCTTGTCGAGGGCTTTAGCTTCCTGCGAGAGTTTTTTATTTTCGAACACCGCAACCGCGATGCAGCCTGATTTTGCCGCAGCGATGGTGTTTTTTGTGTCGAATGCTTTTATGCTAAAGTCCATTTGAATCTCCATTTCGTGTATTAGCGTACTGACTGACGCGCACTGCCTAACCTGTGATTATAACTTTCGAATGATCTTCCAACGCGCATTGCGTCGTGAACTTTCCGCTTCGGCCGGCGCTACTTTCACTGTTCTGTTTACCGTCCTTGTTACCTGGACCCTGATTTCCATTCTCGGGAAGGCGGCCGGCGGCAAAGTCGCGTCGGGCGACGTGGTCGCGCTGATCGCGTTCGCAATGCTGAATTATCTGCCAACTATCCTGACTCTCACCAGCTTTATTTCTGTTTTGGCGGTCGTGACGCGCACCTATCGCGATTCCGAGATGGTCGTCTGGTTCGCTTCCGGCCTGTCGCTGACGCGCTGGATCCGGCCGGTACTGACCTTCGGCCTGCCGCTGGTGATCCTGACCGCATCGCTCTCGCTGTTCGTCACCCCATGGGCCAAGATGAAAAGCACGGAATTCGTGCAGCGCTTCGAAAAGCGCGAAGACCTGAAAAAGGTCTCGCCCGGCCAGTTCAAGGAATCGTCTTCGTCCAACCGCGTGTTCTTCGTCGAGGGCGCCACCGGTGAATCGGCCGTGGTTCAGAACGTGTTCGTCAATACGGTCGAGGACAAGGTCAACACGGTGGTGGTGGCCAAGGAAGGCGTGATCGAGCCCGATGGCAAGGGCGGCCAGTTCCTGGTCCTCAAGAACGGCCGCCGCTACCAGGGCAACCCGGGGCAGGCCGATTTCCAGACGATGGAATTCGAGCGCTATTCCATGCGGGTGGCCACCCAGGGGCCGGTGGCCGATGGCGAGCTGCCGGCCGATGCCTTGTCGACCCAGGCCCTGATCGAGATGCCCAACCGGATTACCCGCGCCGAACTGCTGTACCGGATCGGTGCGCCGATCACCTGCCTGCTGCTGATCCTGCTGGCCATTCCGCTCGGCTTCGTCAACCCGCGCGCGGGCAGCGCGGCCAACCTGATCCTGGCGCTGCTCATATTCATCACCTATCTGAACCTGACCAAAATGAGCCAGGCCAGCGTGGCGCAGGGCAAATCCGAATTCGCCATGGCCTGGTGGCCGCTGCACCTGCTGGTGGCACTGTCGGTGCTGGCCATGTTCGTCTGGCGCCTCAATCCGAATCACCGCTATCACCCCAAGGTCCTGTGGGCCTCGCTCAAGCGGCCGCGCGCGCCAGCGCAAGGAGCTCCCGCCAAATGAAGATACTGCAGCGTTATTTTTTCGTCTCCATCATGCGGGCGGTGTCGTTCGTGCTGGTGGCCTTTCTGGCCCTGTCGGCGTTTTTCGACCTGACAGGTGAATTGCCGTCGGTGGGCAAGGCCGGCTACGCGATTCAGCACGCCTTCCTGTACGTGCTGCTGCGGGTGCCGTTCCACGTGTATGAGGCAATGCCGGTCGCGGCACTCATCGGCACCGTGTACACCATGGCGCAGTTTGCGTCGAGCTCCGAGTTCACCATCATGCGCGCGTCCGGCATGTCGACGCGGATGGCGGCCTGGATGCTGTTCAAGATTGGCATTGTGCTGGTGCTGGTCACGTTCGCCTTCGGCGAGCTGATCGCGCCGCGCACCGCGCCGCTGGCCGAGCGCCTCAAACTGTCGGCGCGCGGGGCAACCGTGTCGCAGGGTTTTGTGTCCGGCATGTGGACCAAGGACGTGGTGCGCAGCGAAGGCATTACCGGCAAAGTCACCGGATCACGCTTTTTCAATGTGCGCCAGTTCCGCAACGACGGCCTGCTGCAGGACGTGCGCCTGTACGAATTCGACACCAGCATGCGCATGCGTTCCCTGATCACCGCGGCGCGCGCCACCTTCAAGGGCAATAACACCTGGCGCCTGGAAGAGGTGACGGAAACGATCTTCGCCAATACCGGGCCGCTGCCCGACGGCGTGGCAAGCGGCACCGGTCCTGCCACCTTTGGCCAGGAAACGAGCCGGGTGAGCACGCGCAAATTGCCGGGCATGGATCTGGTCTCGGAAGTCACGCCCAAGATCATCGCCGTCTCTGCCTCCGACCCCGACCGCATGTCGGCCAACGAGCTGGCGGTGTACACGCGCCACCTGAGCGAAAACAAGCAGGAGAGCGAGCGTTTCAAGATCGCGTTCTGGAAAAAGCTGTTCGACCCGCTCGCGGTGTTCGTGATGATGGCGATGGCGCTGCCGTTCGCCTATCTGCACACCCGCAGCGGCGGCGTCAGCCTCAAGATCTTCGTTGGCATCATGATCGGCTTCGGTTTCCTGCTGATTAATACCCTGTTCGCGCACGTGGGCGTGCTCAGTGCGATGCCCGCCTTCCTGACGGCGATTGCCCCGAGTTTGGTGTTCCTGCTGCTGGCGCTGGGCGCGCTATGGAAAGTCGAGCGTTCATGACGCGCGCCCTGGTCCTGTTCGCCCACGGTGCGCGCGCCGCGTCCTGGGCCGCGCCGTTCGAACGCTTGCGCGATCTGAGCCAGCAGCGCATGCCTGATGTGCCGGTCTCGCTTGCCTTTCTTGAGCTGATGGAGCCGCGCCTGCCGGCGCACGTGGCCGCGCTGGCGCAGGCTGGCGTGACGAGCCTGACCATTGTCCCGGTGTTCCTGGGGCAGGGCGGACACCTGCTGCGCGACCTGCCGCTGATGGTGGAGCAACTGCATCTCGATCATCCGCAACTGGCCATCGAGGTGGCCGGCGCGGTCGGCGAAGACCCGGCCGTGCTGCAGGCGATGACCGACTATTGCGTGCGCGCGTTCGGCAGCGCCGCCTAGTCGCGCTGGCGCGTCGTTTCGCGCACTACCAGTTCGAGCGGCGGCAGCACCGATTCCACCGGCGTGCCATTGATCAGAGCCAGCAGGGCGCCTGCCACGGTACGGCCCATGTCGTAAAGGGGCTGGCGCACGGTCGTCAGCGGCGGCGTGGTGTAGGCCGATCCGGGCAGATCATCGAATCCCACCAGTGACATGTCTTCGGGTACCCGGATGCCGCGCCGGTACAGGCCAAGCCGCGCGCCATAGGCCGACAGATCGTTGGCGGCGAAGATCGCGCTGAAGTCGCCACCGGCGGCAAACAGCGCCTCGACCGCGGCCATCCCGCCCGCTTCATGCAGATCGCTTTCGGCCAGCAGCGCCGGATCCACCGCGATGCCGGCTTCGCGCAGGGCGCGCGTGTAACCGATCAGGCGTTCGGCCACGTCGTCATTGTCGGCCGGGCCGGTGATGAAGGCGATGCGCCGGTGCCCGAGTTCGATCAGGTGGCGCACGGCCATGTAGGCGCCGTTGTCGTGGTCGAGCCGGAAGCCATGCGCGTTGTGGCCCTTCAGGCCGCGCCCGGTCGCCACGATCGGACGCTGGGCCGCGAAGCGCAGGATGGCGTCCTCGCCGATCCGGCCCGACAGCAGAATGATGCCGTCCACTTTGCGCCCGACCAGAAGGCTGATGCGCTGCGCTTCTTCCTGCGCGTCCCAGTGGCCACTGACGATCACCGAGGCATAGCCGGTGCCTTTCAGGCCATCGTCGACGCCGCGCAGGGTCTCGTCGAAGAACGGGCTGGCGATATCCTGCACCACGATCCCGATCGTCATCGAGCGCCCCTTCTTGAGCGCCTGGGCCATCTGGTTGGGTGCGAAATTCATCTGTTCGATCGCGGCCAGCACGGCCTGGCGCTTGTCGTCCGACACCTTGGCGGTGCCGTTCAGGATGCGCGAGACGGTGCTGGGCGAGACGCCGGCCTGGCGGGCGACATCGATCAGGGTCGAGGGTGGGGCGGCGTGGTCGGGAGCGCTCAAGTGGATTCCGGTGTAGTCCAATTCAGGCGGAGGTTACCATGGCAACTGTGGTTTGCCAGTAAAAAACCTTCTGCCTCGCAGCCGCGCCAGGGTGCGCAAGGGGTAAAATGCGAAATCATGACGATCCAACAACAGCACATCCGGCACGAGCTGCTGCCGCACAAGACCGCCAAAGGCGGCATTCGTTTCACCTTCGAGGGCGGTGCGGACACCCGCTCGGTGGCAGTGGCGGGCACCTTCAACAACTGGGTCGGCGATGCCGCGCCCATGACGCGGGTCGGCGCCTCGACCTGGCAGACCGCGGTCAAGGCCGGGCCAGGACGCCACCATTACAAATTTGTCGTCAACGGCACCGAGTGGATCCGCGATCCGGCCAATCCCTGGGTCTCGGAAGACGCGCAGAACAACTCCTGCTTCACCATCAACGAGTTTGGCGACGTGTTCGTGCGCACCGGCGAGGTATCGCAGCAGACCCCTGGCGACCTGTATCGGCGCCGCACGGCCGTCAACAGCCCGCAGTGGCTGGCCGATGGCGTGATCTACCAGCTGTCCGTGCGCGCCTTTGGCGGCACCTTCGACGGCGTGCGCGCGCGCCTCGGGCACCTGCAGGAACTGGGGGTCTCGATTGTCTGGCTGATGCCGGTCACGCCGATCGGCGTGCAGGGCCGCATTGGCGCGCATGGCGATCCGTATGCGGTGCGCGACTTCGGCGCGATCGATCCGGATCTGGGCGACGCGGCCGGACTGCAGGCGCTGGTGGCCGATCTGCATGCGCGCGGCATGCGCGTGATCTACGACTGGACGCTCAACCGTGCCAGCGTCGACAACGTCCTGACCACCGCCCATCCGGACTGGTTCACGCACGACAGTGCCGGCCAGCTCAACTATCTGGTCCCGAACCGCAGCTATTTCGCCGGCTTCAATTTTGCCAGCAAGCCGCTGCGCGCCTGGCTGATCCAGGCAATGCAGGACTGGATCGCCGCGTACGGCTTCGATGGCCTGCGCTTTGACGATGCCGACATCACGCCCACCGATTTTCTCGACGAGATCCGCGCCGCGCTGCTGCCGGCGCGCGCCGACCTGGTCCTGATCGCGCATTCGACCGACGAGCTGCACCACCTCGATGCCTGCGACCTGACCGGCGACGCCGGCGCGCGCGAGACCATGCTGCGCATCGCCCAGGGCGAGGCCGGGGCCGACGCGGTGCGCTGGCAGTGGGAAGAATCGACCTATACCTTCCCGCGCGGCGCGCTGCGCATGCGCTGGCTGGAAGAAAAAGAGCAGGGCCGGGCCTTCCGCTACTTTGGCCACGATCTGCATCTGGCGGCAGCGGCCGTGCTGATGACGCTGGACGGCGTGCCGCATCTGCTGATGGGGCAGGAATTCAACGAACCGCGCTGGCAGGACTGGCGTTCGCTGTTCGCGCCGTTTTCACTGGACTGGAACAGCTTCGACCGGCCCACCTTCGATCACTACCGCAATCTGATTGCCCTGCGCGGCGCCCTGCCGGCACTGCGCCAGGGCGCGGTGCATTTTGTGCGCAGCGGCGCGCCGCGCCTGCTGATGTACTGGCGCAGCACGCCCCGGCAGCGCATTCTGGTGGCCGTCAATCTGTCGGACACGGCGTGCGCCCTGCCGCCGGCGTTCGCTTCGCACCAGCTGCTGTATGCGCGCGCCGTTGACGGGGCCAGCATCGGTCCCTACGGCTGCGCCGTCGCCAAGGCCTGAGGCCGCGCGCGCCTAGTGGCTGCGGGCGCCCGGCACCAGGCGCTCGAACAGCGAAGGCCGCGCCGGCTGCGGCATCGCCTGGTCGACCACGGCCGCCCATTGTTCGGACAACTGCTGGCAAGTGGCGCGCAAGACCGGATTAAGGTCGCCGTGGCCAGCCAGCGCGCGCAGGTGGCGCTCGATCACGGAGGCCAGCTTGAGGCAGGGCGCAACCTGGCCCGCCGTGGCGCTGTAGTGGGACATCAGGTGCAGCGCGCTCGACACCAGCAGTTCCGGTTGCGGAATGCCGTTCATGTCGGTCACGCGTGAATTTTCCAAGTCGATAGCCATTGCAACGCTCCCGGGAGGTGGTGTTGGCTGGCTGGCGCGCGGGGAATGCGGCTGGCTGGCGAGGGGTGATCAGGCGGTCAGGATCAGCTTGTTAAGCCGGGTGACCCGCAATTCGTAGATTTTTCCATCGTGTTCAATTTCAATCGCCTTGGCCTGACGCAGCAGGTCCACGCTTTTCAGGCGCAGGGGCGGCGCCGGCGCGGCCGGCGGCGGAGCTGGGGTAGGGGTACGCATCGATCGCCTTTCATGAATGAGAACTATTCTCATTTAGATTATGGCCGATGTTGTACGTGATTGCAAGCACAAGGTTTGTTCTGCGTCAGATGGGAAACAAGGCCGCACATTTGACCGGCGCAGCGATAAGCGCCAGACTTTCCTGATCCTTTTTGCGAACGAAATGGCGCCGATCATGCGAAGCGAACCTTTCAGGCTGATCATCGAAGTCTGGCAGCACATCCACGACTATCTGGCGGCGCTTGGCGCCGAGCGGCGCTGCGCCATGCGGCTCGACCGGGTCGCCGACCGGCTGGCGCTGATGGGCGGCAGAATCAACCTGCTGCGCATGCGCATGAACGAGGGCGGGACCAACGAAGCAGTGGACGCCGACTTCCTGCTGCGCGAGGCGCTCAAAGGCCTGAAGGAAGATATCCGCAGCATTCGCTGCCAGCTCGGCGGCATGCGCGTTGTCGCACTCAGCGCACGCATGCAGCGCGCGTTCACCCGTTTGCACAGGATCGCGGAAGACACCTACGCCAGCGCCGACAAGCTGCAGTGGGAGATCGCGGAGCACGACCGCCGATTCTGATCCGTCGCGCTGTCTGCGCCATGGGATCGACTTTATCATTGCTCATGATTCCAACTTTGCGCGTGTGCAACACCATGGCCGCCTTGGCGGCCGCCGGCGCGACCGGCGGCTGCGGCGCGAGCATGCAGGCCACAAAACAGAGCGTGCCGCTGTCGTTGATGAAAATCACGACGCCGGTCTATCGGTTTGACAGCGCCGGACGCTTGTTCAACGTCGACTTGAACCAGCATCGCTCCACGCTCGTGTCGGACCATCAGTTTCGCGAGGGCGGGGCGAACGTCGTGCTGTCGGCAGACGGACAATGGCTAGTTTACAGCGGCATCGCGGGCCAACCCGGCACCACGCAATACTGGCTGTACGACCGTCACAGTGAGACGGACCGGCTGGTGTTCGAACATCAGGCCTGGGGTGGCGGGATCACGGCCTTTTCACCGGACGGCAGGTTCCTGGCCATTGCGGCGAACTACCATCATCGCTGGGCAAGCACGGCGGGCGCCGGCCTGTACCTGTTCGATACGCTGACCTCGAAGCTCCTGACTGTCAGCCTGCCCGCGACCATCCCCCTCAAGCAGGCATGGATGTCGACCAGCTGGTCACAAGATGGCGGCGAACTGTTGATCATGCGGCGCAGCATGTCCGGGACCGACAAATGGGAATATTTTTCCTATCGTCCAATCAGCGGGACGCTTGAACGCCTGTCCGGTCATTACGATTCAACCAGCCATCAACACGTTTTCGTGCGTGAAAGCAAACCGATCCCTGCATCTGAACCCGTCCCGCTGCGCTCGGCGATGGGACTGCGCGATGCCAGTTCGCCCGATGGACAATGGCGCGCTTACCTGGGCAAGGCCAAGCCGGACTCGAGATATCCGCTGGTACTGCTTGGGAAGGACAGCGCAAGAAGACACATCGCGCTGGGTCACCACGATCATTGCATGGGCGATTCCGTCTTCATCACCGGCTGGCTCGATGCGCGCCATCTGGTGTACCGCTATGTAACGCTGCGCTATTTCGTTTTTGATGTAGAGACCGGCAATACGGCAGAATTATTTGGCGAAACGGACGGCCCGAAGTCGTTCAGCTGGTAAGGGGCCCTGCGCGGCCGCTCTACGCGCTGTGCCGGGCCGCCTGTGCCGGTTCGGCGCTATCCCGCGGCTGCTTGTCGCGCATCTGCATGGCGTCGCCCAGCATCACCAGCACCGGACCGTGCGCGGGACCCAGGCCATGTGCCAGCGTGGCCAGCGTCAGGCGCAGAATGCGCTGGTCCGGCCGACTGCAGTTTTCAATCACCACCACCGGCGTATCGGGGCGCCGTCCCTGGTCCAGCATGCGCTGGGCGGTGCCGATCGCTTCGCGTCCACCCATGTACTGCACCAGCGTGTCCGTGTCGGGAATGGCCGCGTGACCGGCCAGTTCCGGTGCCGTACTGGAGGTGAAGAAGGCCACGCTGCGCGCCACGCCGCGTTTGGTCAACGGCTGCTTGCTCGCTGCCGCTGCCGCCACCGCGGTGGTGATGCCGGGGACGACTTCAACGTCGATGCCAGCTTCTTCGAGCGCGCGCAGCTCTTCATCGGCGCGCCCGAACAGCATCGGGTCGCCGCCCTTCAGACGCACCACGATGGCGTGCTTGCGGGCGTTGTCGACCAGCTGCTTGTTGATGAACTGCTGGGCGGTGGAGAGCTGGCCGCAACGCTTGCCGACCAGGATTTTCTCCGCCTGCGGGCACAGCGCCAGCATCTCGCTAGTCACCAGGGCATCGTGCAGCACCACGTCGGCTTGCGCCAGCAGGCGCGCACCGCGCAGGGTGATCAGATCCTGGGCGCCGGGACCGGCGCCGATCAGATAGACTTTTCCGAGTGCTGGCATGGTGCTTCCCTTATTCGCCGAGGCGGATCATGCCCGCAGCGACAGTCTGGTGGGTGACTTCGTCGATCAGGATGAAGGCGCCGGTGGCGCGGATGTCGGCGTAGGCGTCGGCTGCCAGCGGCTGCTGCACATTGAGCGAAATGCGGGCGATGTCGTTCAGCTTCAGCCCTTGTGCCGCGTGGCGCTGCTGGGTGTTGATGTCGAGCAGGGTGTCGATGGCCGTGATTTTCGCGGCGGTCTGTTTGGTGCCGTGCTTGATCCAGTACTTGCGGCGCACATCGAGCGGCTCGTCCGACATCCAGCACACATCCGCCGTCACGCTCTTGAGCAGCGTGGCCGGCTGGGCGGCGCTGGCCAGCAGATCGCCACGCGAAATGTCCAGGTATTCGTCGAGCAGGATCGTGACCGACTGGCCGGCCACTGCCGAGGCATGCGAGCCTTCCAGCGTGACGATGTCCTTGACGGTCGCGCTCTGGCCGGAAGGCTGCACCACCAGCTTGTCGCCGACGCTGACCTTGCCCGCTTCGATGCGGCCCATGTAGCCGCGGAAGTCATTTGCTTCGTGGCCGTTGTGGCGCGCCACCAGCTGAACCGGGAAGCGGAAGGGCGAGTGGTGCGATTCGTCGTACACGGAGAGCGACTCGAGCAGTTCGATCAGGGTCGGGCCCTGGTACCAGTCCATCTTCGCGCTCTTGTCGACCACGTTGTCGCCGGTCAGGGCCGACAGCGGAATCGGCGAAATGTCTTTCAGGCCCAGCGTGGCCGCGAATTCCTGGTAGGCCTTGACGATGCGCTCGTAAATGGCCTGGTCGTAGCCGATCAGGTCCATCTTGTTGACGGCGACGATCACGTGCTCGATCTGCAGCAGGTGGGCGATCGTCGAGTGGCGCTTGGTCTGGATCAGCAGGTCGACGCCGCCGTCTTCACGCAGCTTGACCTTGGAGACGTCGATCAGGATGATCACCGCGTCCGCCGTCGAGGCGCCGGTGACCATGTTGCGGGTGTACTGCTCGTGGCCCGGCGTGTCGGCGATGATGAATTTGCGCTTGGGCGTGGCGAAGTAGCGGTAGGCCACGTCGATGGTGATGCCCTGTTCGCGCTCCGCTTCCAGGCCGTCGGTCAGCAGCGACAGGTCGACCGTGTCGCCCACGGTGCGCTTGTGCTTGGAGCGCGACATGGCGTCGAGCTGGTCGGCGAAGATGCCTTTGCTGTCGAACAGCAGGCGGCCGATCAGGGTGCTCTTGCCGTCATCGACGGAACCGGCGGTGATAAAGCGCAGCAGGCCCGATAAGGCGTCCGGGCGTTCGCTAATGTGGTCGTTCGTCATGGCGTTCATCAGAAGTATCCTGCTTTTTTACGTTTTTCCATCGAGGCTTCGGAGGTCTGGTCGTCCATCCGGGTAGCACCCCGTTCAGTGATCTGGGTGACCGCGGTTTCGGCGATGATCGCTTCGACCGTGGCCGCATCGGACGATACCGGGCAGGTGCACGAAATGTCGCCCACGGTGCGAAAGCGCACCACCTGGGTTTCGACAGTCTCGCCTTCGCGCGCCGGGGTCAGGTCGGTCAGCGGCACCAGCAAGCCGTTGCGCGGGATGACCTGGCGCTCGTGCGCGAAGTAGATCGGCGGCAGGGCCAGCTTTTCGCGGTGGATGTACTGCCACACATCGAGTTCGGTCCAGTTCGAGATCGGGAACACGCGCATGTTTTCGCCCGGGTGCACGCGGGTGTTATACAGGTCCCACAGTTCCGGACGCTGCGCCTTCGGGTCCCACTGGCCGAATTCGTCGCGGAAGGAAAAGATGCGTTCCTTGGCGCGCGCCTTTTCTTCGTCGCGGCGGGCGCCGCCAATGCAGGCGTCGAATTTGTATTCGGCGATGGTTTCGAGCAGGGTGACTGCCTGCGCGGCATTGCGCGAATCGGTCAAGGGATTGCGCAGGCGTACGGTGCCGCGCTTGATCGAGTCTTCGACCGAGCCGACGATCAGGCGCTCACCGAGTTCGGCGGCGCGCGCATCGCGGAAGTCGATCACTTCCTGGAAGTTGTGGCCAGTATCGATGTGCACCAGCGGGAAGGGGAATTTACCGGGGCGGAAGGCTTTTTCGGCCAGGCGCAGCAGCACCACCGAGTCTTTGCCGCCCGAGAACAGCAGGGCAGGGTTGGCGCATTCGGCGGCGACTTCGCGCATGATGTGGATCGCTTCCGATTCCAGGGCATCGAGATGGCGGTCGTTCACGTCCTGGAGAACGCGCGAAATATCGGTTGAAGTAGTCATGGTGGCTATGCCTATGTTTTTCTGGTGGCTCAAGTGGCAACTCAAGCAGCCACGGATTTAATGCGTATCAGTTTGCCGTCGACCATGTGCAGGCCGCATTCCTTCGAGTCCGGGTTTTCCCACCACCAGCGGCCGGCGCGCACATCTTCGCCTGGTTCGATGGCGCGCGTGCACGGTGCGCAGCCGATGGACGGGAAGCCCTGGTCGTGCAGCGCGTTGTACGGCACATCGTTGGCGCGGATGTAGTTCCACACGTCCGCTTCCGACCAGTCGGCCAGCGGGTTGAACTTGACCATGCCGTGCGCGGCGTCGTCTTCCTGCACATGCAGTTCGGCGCGCGTGGTGGACTGGGCGCGGCGCTGGCCGGTAACCCAGGCCTTGTTGCCGGCCAGGGCGCGCCCGAGCGGCTCCACCTTGCGCACGCGGCAGCATTCACGGCGCATGTCGACGCTGTTGTAGAAGGCGTTCAGGCCATGGGCGGCGACGTAGGCGTCGACTGCCTCCGGTTGCGGCTGGTACAGCGCGATGTCGTAGCCGTAGCTGGCCTTGACCTTGCGCAGCACGTCCAGCGTTTCCGGATGCAGGCGCCCGGTTTCAAGCGAGAAGATCCCGATCGGCAGGCCGGCTTTGAGAATCAGGTCGGTGAGGACCATGTCTTCGGCGGCCAGGCTCGAGGCGAATACCGCCGGCGAAAACTCGGCGGCGATCCGTTCAAGCGTGGCGCGGGTATCGGCAACAAGGGAAGCGATATCGTTCATGTGTGCCTCAGATGCCGGCGCCGACATCGATGTGCTCGGCCGGCACGTCGCGCGCCACGCGGCGGAACAGCGGCAGTTCGCGGTCGACCGATGCCTGGTAGGTTTCGGAGAACACGGTCAGGCCCTTGAGCGCATCGTGGATGCTGCGGTCCTGGCGCGTGGCAAAGGCGTCGAAGCCCACCCGGTGCATCGAGAACAGCTGGTCGCGCAGCACGTCGCCAATGGCGCGCAGCTCGCCCTTGTAGGCCAGACGCTTGCGCAGGTTGAAGGCGATCGAATAGCCGCGCCCATCGGTGAACTTGGGAAAATCGATGGCGATCACGCCAAATTTGGCCAGATCGTCCTTGAGCGCGTCGGCGCGTTCGTCGGGCGCCAGCCAGACGCCAATGTGGGCGCGCTCGGCCAGCGTGGCGCGCTGCGCCAGCCAGACCTGCAGCGGCACGATGATCTTGCCTTCGTGGACTTCCACGTGGTCGGCAGTCTGACCTTCATCCAGACGCAGCACGCTCCAGTCGTCGGCAACGACTTCACGGCCCTTGATGATGTCTTTGTGCGCTTCAAGCATAGTGGTCCTCTCCAACCAGGGTGCCGGCCGCGATCGGCGTGGCATAAACGTGTTCCTTGAACGGGGCGATGCCCAGGCGCTGGGCGGTATCGACAAAGCGTTCTTCCTCATGGCGTTCGCGCACATACACTTGCAGCAGACGGTCGATCACTTCGGGCATCTGCAGGGCCGAGAACGACGGGCCGATGATCTTGCCGATGGCCGAGTTGTTGCCCTGGGCGCCGCCGATGGACACCTGGTACCACTCGCTGCCATCCTTGTCGACGCCAAGCACGCCGATCGAACCGACGTGGTGGTGGCCGCAAGCGTTGATGCAGCCCGAGATGTTCAGTTCGATGTCGCCGATGTCGTGCTGGAAGTCGAGGTTGTCGAAACGCTCGGCAATGGCAGCGGCAATCGGCAGCGACTTGGCGTTGGCCAGCGAGCAGAAGTCGCCGCCGGGGCAGCAGATCATGTCGGTCAGCAGGCCGATATTCGGCGTGGCCAGGCCGCGCGCCTTGGCTTCCTGCCACAGGGCGAACAGGGCGCTTTGCTTGACGTCGGCCAGCACGATGTTCTGTTCGTGGGTGACACGCAGTTCGCCAAAGCTGTAGCGCTCGGCCAGGTCGGCCATGAAGTCGATCTGCTCGGCTGTGGCGTCGCCTGGCGGCACACCGGTCTTTTTGAGCGACAGGATCACGGCAGCGTAGCCCGGCGTCTTGTGCGGCTTGACGTTGCGCTTGAGCCAGTTGGCAAAGGCCTTGTTGTCCGGCTGCTCCGCGACCGGATCAATGGTCGCCAGCGTCTCGTAGGCGGGTGCTTCGAAGTAGGCGGCCACGCGCGCCAGTTCTTCGTCGGTGATGGTCTCGCCGCCATCTTTCAGGTCGGCCCATTCTTCTTCCACCTGGCGGGTGAATTCTTCCACGCCCAGGGCCTTGAGCAGGATCTTGATGCGGGCCTTGTACTTGTTGTCGCGGCGGCCGTGGGTGTTATACACGCGCATCACGGCTTCGGTGTAGGTCAGCAGGTGGCGCCACGGCAGGAATTCGCGGATCACGCTGCCCAGGATCGGGGTGCGGCCCATGCCGCCGCCGGCCATGAACTTGAAGCCCACTTCACCGGCTTCATTGTGCACCACGGTCAGGCCGATGTCGTGCACGGCAATCGCCGCGCGGTCTTCCACGGCGCCGTTGATGGCGACCTTGAACTTGCGCGGCAAGGCCAAAAATTCCGGGTGGAAAGTGCTCCACTGGCGCAGGATTTCAGCGAACGGGCGCGGATCGATGATCTCGTCGGCGGCAACGCCGGCAAATTCATCCGAGGTGATATTGCGGATGCAGTTGCCCGAGGTCTGGATCGCGTGCATCTCGACCGAGGCCAGGTCGGCCAGGATGTCCGGCGTCTGCTCCAGCTCAATCCAGTTGAACTGGATGTTCTGGCGCGTGGTGAAGTGGCCGTAGCCGCGGTCGTATTTGCGGGCGATGTGGCCGAACATGCGCATCTGGCTTGAGGACAGCAGACCGTAAGGGACGGCAATGCGCAGCATGTAGGCATGGCGCTGCATGTAGAGGCCGTTTTGCAGGCGCAGCGGCAGGAATTCGGATTCGGTCAGCTCATCATTGATACGGCGCTGCACCTGATCGCGGTACTGGGCAATGCGTTCCTTGACGATGAGGTGGTCGTACTTGTCATAGCGATACATGTGTCATCCTGTTTTTTCGGTCTTGGCGCAGGGCAAAAATCCATAGAGACGCCCCAAACTAGCCCCAATGGTAATAAACTGCTCCTTTATTCCAAACGACTAAGAATTTATTTGCTTATATGCGTATCAGGCATAAGCATTCTTATAAAATGCGGTTAGCACAAGAATTCGAGAAAAACAGCAATGAACCTCCACCAACTGCGCTTCGTGCGCGAAGCTGTCCGCCAGAACTACAATCTGACCGATGCCGCCAAAGCCCTGTTCACCTCGCAGCCCGGCGTGTCGAAGGCGATCATCGAGCTGGAGGAAGAGCTTGGTGTTGACATTTTTACACGGCATGGCAAGCGCATCCGCGGGCTGACCGAGCCCGGCCGCCTGGTGCTGGAGTCGGTCGAGCTGATCATGCAGGAAATCGACAGCCTGAAACGCATCGGCAAGGAATACGCGGCCCAGGACAGTGGCAGCTTCACCATTGCCACCACCCATACCCAGGCCCGCTACACGCTGCCGAAAGTGGTGCAGGCCTTCATGCTCAAGTACCCCAAGGTACGCCTGTCTCTATTACAGGGCAACCCCCGCCAGATTGCCGAAATGGTCCAGCGCGATCAAGCCGACCTGGCCATTGCCACCGAATCGGTGGCCGGGGTGGATGGTTTGATCACCTTGCCTTGTTATCAGTGGGAACACGTGGTGGTAGTGCCGCCCGACCATCCGCTGCTGCGCTCGAAAGCGGTGTCGCTGGAAGAAATTGCGAGCTATCCGCTGATTACCTACGACGGCGCGTTTGCCGGCCGCAGCAAGATCGACCATGCCTTCAGCCTGCGTGGCCTGAAGCCGGACGTGCTGCTGGAGGCGATCGACGCCGACGTCATCAAGACTTACGTGGAACTGGGCATGGGGCTTGGTATCATAGCGGGTATGGCGTTCGATGCTGAACGCGACAAGAACCTGCGCGCCATTCCTGTGGGCCACCTGTTCGGCATGAATGTGTCGCGCGTGGCGGTCAAGCAGGGCGCTTACCTGCGCAGTTATATCTACACCTTTATCGAGCTGCTGGCGCCGACCCTGAACCGGAAGATGGTCGAGTCGGCCATGAGCGGCAGCAAAGACAACTACGAGCTGTAATCAGCACTTATTAAGAAGAACATGATCACCGAACAATCTGCACAGTTTTACGCCAAAATCGCCTCGAATCACGACCGCATCTACGACCGCGCCGAGCGCCAGGAGGATCTGGCGGCAATGCGCGGTCATGTGGCCGAGGTGCTGCGCGGCCACACGGTACTGGAACTGGCTTGCGGTACCGGCTACTGGACACGCATCATCGCCGAAACAGCTGATAAGGTCGTCGCTACTGACGTCAACCCCGAGATGATCGCCATGGCACAGCTGCGCAAGCTGCCAGCCGACAAAGTCGCCCTGCGCGTGGCCGATGCACGCGCACTGCCGGCCGATATTGGTGACTTCACGGCCGTATTCATCGGTTTCTGGTGGTCGCACGTCAAGCGCGAAGAGTACGAGCGCTTCCTGGCACACCTGAAAGCGCGGCTCGGCAAGGATATCCTGATTGTCCTGCTCGATGATGCGTATGTGGAAGGCAGCAGCGAGACCGTGGCACGCACCGACCTGGAGGGCAATACCTACCAGATCCGCAGCGCACCCGATGGCGAGCGCTACGAAATCCCCAAGACTTACCCGTCCGACAGCGCGTTGCGCAAGAAGCTTGCGTCCTCGGTGCGCGAAATCAAGATCGTGCGCCTGGAATACTACTGGCTGCTGAGCTGCCGCCTGAAATAATCACGCTAGCGCGCGCGCCGGATGTGCACCTGCACCTCGGCCCGCGTTTTTTCCGCCGCACCCGGGATGGCGCCGCTGCCCGCCACGTCCAGTGTGACTTCGCGTTCCCCTTCCCAGCTGGCACTGACCGCGCGCTTGCCGCTTTCCAGAAACACCTCCCCTTCGCGCACCAGGCCGTTCGTGTCCCCGGCTGGCAGCTTGCCGACCGCATGCAGGATCACGTGCGTGACGGGATCGGTGCCGGGCCCGCACTGGCGCAGGTAGCTCGACACGGCCAGCAGATTGCCTGGTGACGCAAAGGTGGCCACGGGCGTTTCCGTGCAAGTGCCAATGCCGGCCAGCGATTTGACGTAATTGCCGCCGGAGTACATGAAGCTCAGTACCCCGAGCACCAGCACGGCCACCAGAATCAGGATGCCGCTGCCGCGTTTTTGTTCTGCCATTGCTTGTTTCCTTGAATATCCAGGCCAAAAAAAAGCACGCATCGCTGCGTGCTTTTTTGCCACTTCCGAAGAAGCTTAGAACGAGTGACGCAGACCGACGGTCAGACCGGTTGGATCAACACCATTCTGGCCAGCGGCCGGGGTGATGTTCGAACCAGCCGAGTAGATCGGGAACAGGCCCAGTGCGTTGTTACGCATGGTTGCGTAAGCAGCGTACACGTTGGTGCGCTTCGACAGGGTGTACGAGTAAGCGACGCTGAACAGGTTGCCCTTGGCGCCGTTTTCCAGTTTGTTCTGCTGAACGTTGGTGTAGATCTTGTTGGCATCGAACGCGTACGAAGCACCCAGGTTGGCCTGTTCGTATTTGTTGCCGGTGCCGGTAGGATCAGCGACCATGTAGTTGGCCTTGACTTCGAATGCCGAGAACTTGGCGGTGGCGCCGACGATGTATTCCTTGTCTTTGCCGGTGGTTACGTTCTCAACGGAGTGGTATGCGCCACCGATGTAGAAGTTTTCAGCAGCGTAAGCCAGCGACACGCCCAGCAGATCCTTGGAAGGACCAGTCGACTGTTCGCCCAGGCCGATTGCGGCGCCCAGCTTGAAGCCGCCCATGGCGCTTGCCGAACGGTAGTTGACCGAGTTGCTGATGCGGCGGGTCAGACGACCAGCAGCGAACGAGCTCAGGTTGGAACCGTAGAAACCTTGACCGTTGATGTCGGTAACGTTAGCAACGTCAGCGACCGGGGTGTATTCACGACCCAGAACAACGGCGCCGAACGAACCTTCCAGGCCCACGACAGCGCGACGGCCGAACAACGAAGCGTCGCCCAGACCGGTGTCGACTTGGTAGCCGGCTTCCAGGTTGAAGACGGCTTTCAGGCCGTTACCGATATCTTCCTGACCTTTGAAACCGAAACGGCTGGTGGACTGGTTGCCCGAAGCGAGGACGGTCTTGTTGCCGCCAACTGCGCCGGTGTCTTCGTGGGCGACGCCCGCATCGACCACGCCGTAAATGGTGACGCTCGACTGAGCCGACGCGACCAGTGGCAGGGATGCGACCAGTGCTGCTACCAACATTTTACCTTGCATATAACTCTCCATTAGTTTACTTCAATGAGTTGCTGTAATTCGACAGGAACTGTATCGGTATACTATGACAACTTGATGACTGCCGGGGCTGGAGTGTTGTTAATTTAGCGAAGTTGGCGGATATCGGCGTGTTTCTGCACGAAAAATTTCACGATCTGAAAAATTTTCGCTCAGGTGTGGTTTTTCCGCCAAAGGCAAAACGATCTCGATGCGCGTTCCAGGCGGGTCGTCGCTGCCCACGGTGATTTCACCTTGCATGCCCCAGACCCGTTCACGCATCCCGATCAGGCCCAGCGACTGCGCTTTTTCCAGGTCGCTGGCGGTGATGCCGCGCCCGTCATCACGGATCGAGATCAGCAGTTGACTGTCGATGCGGTATAAATACATGGTCACGTTGCTGGCGTTCGCGTGCCGCGCGATGTTGGTCAGCGCTTCCTGAACGATGCGGAAAATCGCGGTACTGGCGTTATCATCGAGCCGCAGCTCCGCTTCGTCGGCAAACAGCGAGCAGGCGACGCCGTGCCTTTCGACAAATTCATCGCGCAGGCCCTGCAGGGCGAAAAACAGGCCGCCTTCATCCAGGGCGCGCGGGCGCAGGTTGGTGGCAATCCGGCGCAGCGACTGAATCGCGGTCAGCAGATTATCTTCCATGCCGCGCATCAGGCGGGCGCTGGTCGCGTTCGAGCCCGGCTCCTGTTGCAGCAAGGCCAGATCCATGCGCAAGGAAGCCAGCAACTGGCCCAGGTCGTCGTGCAATTCGCGCGCAATGTGGGCACGTTCCTCCTCGCGCACGGTCTGCAGGGCCGCCGACAGCTGGCGCAGTTGCGCATGCGAGCGTGACAGCTTTTCCTGTACTTGCTGGCGCGCCGTGACATCGCGCAGGATGATGGTGTTGATGGTAGCGTCCGCTTCCATCGTGCTGGAGACCGAGCCTTCCAGGGGAAAGGTGTCGCCGTTGACGCGGATGCCCGTGACGGCGTAATCGGTGGCGCGCCGCCCGGCGCGGCCAGCGCCGTCGCCAAAGTAGGCCGGCGTGGCGTCGCCCGGGGTGGTCGGCAGGGGATGGATGAAACGGCTCAGGTGGCTGCCCTGCATCGCCTCGACGCTGGTGGCGAACATGGCCGCCGCCGAAGGATTGGCCAGGACGATGGTCTGGTGTTCATCGGTGGAAATGATGGCTTCGCTGGCGTTGTGGATGATGTCGCGGCTATGGCTGCGCGCAAAGCGCGGGCCGCGGGTGCTGGCCAGGGCGTGGGCCAGCAGATGGCCGCCCACCAGGCCGAGGAAGAACATGGAAACGCGCCAGCTGCGCAGGCGCGAAGAACGCTGGAAGATCATTGCGTGCCTGCTGTTGGTGGCACGCGAATGCGGGCCCGGGACCAGCATACGGCAGCCCGGCCCGATCGGCCTTGCGGGCCGACAAGCGAGGGCCAGGGCAGGGCCCGGTTTGCCTTACATTTGTTTGAACAGGTGCAGGAAGCTGCGGCTCACTTCGAGCTTGTCGGGCTTGCCCTTGATCAGCACCAGGTGGCGGCCGCGGATGTCGCGCGTGACGCCCTCGATGGCATTCACGTTGACCAGGGTGGCGCGGTGGATCTGCCAGAACAGGGCGGGATCGAGCTCTTCGGCCAGATCGCGCACCGGTTTGCGGATCAGGGCTTCGAATTTATCCGTCTGTACGCAGGTATATTTTTCGTCGGAACGGAAAAACAGGATTTCTTCCACCGGGATCATGCGCAGGTCCTGGCCGATGCTGGCCTGGATCCATTGCAGATAGGTGGGCTTGGGCGCCGCCATTTTTTCGGCCAGCTGGGACAGCATGGCGGTCACGCTGTCATTCACCGCCGCCTTCGGCTTTTCCAGGCGCGCCTTGAGACGTTCGACCGTGATCTGCAGGCGCTCCGGCTCGGGCGGCTTGAGCACATAATCGACCGCGCCCCGTTCGAACGCTTCGACCGCATACTGGTCATACGCTGTGACGAACACGATATTGCTGTCCGCGCCAATCGCGCGCGCCGCATCCATGCCGGTTTTGCCCGGCATGCGGATATCGAGGAAGGTCAGATCGGGTTTCAGTTCAGCGACCAGGGCAATGGCTTCGTCGCCATTTTTCGCCTCGCCGAGGATCTCCAGTTCCGGCCATACCTGCGACAGGCGCATGCGCAGCTGGTCCCGCATTAATCTTTCGTCGTCGGCAATGATCGCTGTAGGCATGGGTCGTCTGGGGCTGAAATCAGGAGTGACAATTATTCAACACATCGCTGCATTTATCAACCGCTCATTTGCTGCCGCTGCCGGGCCGGGAAACCTGGTACGGCACTTCAATGGTGGCAATCACGCCGCTCGGTGAATTGGCGGCAATGTGCAGCTGGCCTTGCTCGCCGTGCAATAGCTTGAGCCGTTCGCGTATGGTCGGCAGACCGAGGCCGGTGCCGTCGCTCGGCACGACGCCGAAGCCGACCCCGTCGTCGCTGACGATCACGCGCAGCTTGCCGCTGGCGACTTCGGCCACGATCTTCAGGGTGCCGCCCTCGGCCTTGCATTCGAGCCCGTGCTTGATCGCGTTTTCCACCATCGACTGCAGCATCATGGGCGGGAAAGCGGCGTTGCGCAGGCCGTCCGGAATGTGCATGTCAACCGTGAGGCGCTCTTCCATGCGCATCTTGAGCAGGTTCAGATAGGCTTGCACCATGTCGGCTTCACGCCCGAGGTTGGTGACCACCGCGTTGTCGCGCATTTGGGGCAGCACCGCGCGCAGGTACTGGATCAGGCTGCGCTGCATGGCCGAGGCGCGCGGCGGATCGGTTTCGATCAGATACTCGACCGAGGCCAGGGTGTTGAACAGGAAATGCGGTTCCACCTGGGCCTGCATCATCTGCATTTTGGTTTCCGACAGCTGGCGCTGCATGGATTCGCGCTCGGCCGCCGCGTTGGCGGTCAGGGTTTCGGCTTCCGCGCGCTTCTTGCCACCCACCAGCGCCTTCATCGCCAGCAGCGCCAGGATCAGCAGCAGCACAAAGCTGCGGAACCAGGTCGAGGCTTGTTTGTGGTAACGGGTGACCTTTTCCTCGGCCGCCGTTTCCACCGCGTTTTCAATCGCGTTGGACAATTCCTCGCCGATCTGCGGCGGCAGTTCGATGTGCACCGACTCACTGCCATCGGGCATGGTCGACACTTGCGGCGTGGTGGGCGGCGCCGGCACGGCCGGGTCGGCCGGCATGGCAGGCGGGGAGGGGGGCGCGGCCGGTGCGGCAGGGGCGACCGGTTTGCGCGGGTTGAAATGGATGCCCGAATCGTCAATCAGGATGGTCGATTCCGGCTTCTTGGTCTTTTTCTTCTTGCCCTCGTCGGCGCGCACCACGACTTCTTCGCTGGAACCGGAGAACAGCTCGTTCTGCAGAATGTCGGCGGCGACCAGGGCGACCGCCGCAAACAGGAAGAACTTCCACCACGACAGCTGCGTCACCCAGGTGGTGGTGGCGTCGAAGGCATGGTGCAGGCGCGCCGCAAAGGCGCTGACATTCTGCTGCAGTTCGCTACTGGATGGCATGGTCGACTCGGTCCGTCTGCGTAAGGTGGATGGCGGAGTGTAACTGCTCCCGCCCCCGATTGTTGCGAAACACGCTACGTCAACGACGTTCATGTTGGAATGGTGCAACTTTAACCGCCTTGTCGCGCTCCGTCACCCGGTCAGCGACAGGCTGCAGAAACAGGGGAACAAACTGCGCGAGCGCGCGCTGTGGCGCGCGCTGGTGCGCTATGCGGTGTCAGTTGTTTGCCAGCAGCAGGTCGCGCAGGGCCGATTCCGTCAACGGCTCGCTGAAATACAGACCTTGCATCTGATCGCAACCGTTTGCTTTTAGAAAATCCATCTGAAGTTGCGTTTCAACGCCTTTGGCAATGACATCGATGCCCAGGTCGTGGCCGATATCAATCAGGGCTTTTGCCACGGACCCGCCACGGTGGTCCTGGGAGATCTGGTAAATCGCCCGTTTCGCCAGCTTGAAATGCGACAAGGGCAGTTTTTGCAGGAAGTTGAGGTCGCACACGCCGTCGCCGAAGGCATCGACCGAACGCTGCACGCCCAGATCCCGCAACTGCGAAATTACCTCGACAGCGAGGTTCTGATTCTGGTTCAGGCCTTGCTCGCGCAGTTCCAGCTCGAGCAGGGCCGGCACAACACCGCAGCGCGCCAGGATAGTGGCAAGCTCGGCGCTGAATTGCGGACGCGCGAATTCGCGCAATGAGATGTTGACCGAGACCGGCAGCGGATCCGCGCGTGCCGTATTAAGTCGTTTGATAAAACTGCAGGCATGTTCGAGCACATATTTGCCGATCGGGATAATCATTCCGTTCTCTTCTGCATCTGGCAGGAAGGAGGCAGGGAGCAGGACGCCGAGCGTCGGGTGGCGCCAGCGCAGAAAGGCTTCGATGCCGCGGATGCGACCGCTTTGAAGGCAGATTTTGGGTTGGTACACGAGGAACAGGGCGTCGTTCTCCAGCGCCTCCTGCAGGTCCTGCTCCATTTTTTGCCTTGCCTCGGACGTGGATTTCATATCCGGCGAAAAGAAATGCATGGGGTCGCTTTTACTTGCCTTGGCGTGGTACATCGCCGCATCGGCTGCGCGCAGCAAATCCAGTCCGCAGCTGCCGTCGTGCGGAAACATGCTCACGCCCATGCTGCCGGCAACCGGGATCTCTGTATGGTCCACCATGACCGGTCTGGTCAGGTTCGAGCGCAAACGTTCGAGCATGCGCATGGTAAAGCGCAGCGATGGCTGGTTGACCAGTACCAGCACGAATTCGTCTCCGGACAGGCGCGCCACAGTGTCGCTGTCGCGCACGGCTGCTTGCAGGCGTTTGGCGACCACGACCAGCACCGAGTCGCCAGCTTCATGGCCAAAGGTGTCGTTGATCTGCTTGAATCCATTCAGGTCGATCAGCACGGTGGCGACCATGGTCTTGTTGCGCTGCGCCATATGGAGCGCCTGGTCCAGCCGGTCCCACAGCAGTGTGCGGTTGGCGAGGCCGGTCAGCGCATCGTGATTGACTTCGTGTTCGAGATGCGCGGTGCGCTGGCGCGACGCGGTCACGTCGATGATGACGCCAATAAAGTGGGTCACTTTGCCGCGCCCATCGCTGACCGGCGTGATGGTCAGATCGTTCCAAAATATGTCCCCGTTCAGGCGCCGGTTCCGGAAGACGACGTGCAACTCGCGCCGTTCCTTGATGGCCAGCCGCAGTTCCGCGCGTTGCTCTTCGTCCAGGCCAGGCGCCGCCATGAAACGGGCATCGCGGCCGATGACGGTATCGAGCGGGTAGCCGGTGATGCGCTCGAAGGCGGGGTTGGCATATTCGATCGGGTTGTCGTGGCCGTCACAGCGCGTGATCACCAGGCCGCTGCTGACCGCGTGCAGTGCCCGTTCGCGCAGACGCAGGCGTTGTTCCTGTTCGCGGCGCTGGGAAATGTCCAGGCCCATGCCGCACAAATAGGCGTTGCCGCGGCAAGTGATGCGCGCACCGCAGAGCAGAAAAGGCGTGGTCTGGCCATGCTTGTTGCGGTAGGTCGCTTCAACGACGACTTGGGCATTGTTGGTGAACACGTCGTCGATCGCAGCGGCAATGTGGTGCCTCTCGGTCAGCTCGTACATGTCGGGCGCCTTCGCGACCGCCATTTCCTCGGGTGACATGGCGGCGACGGCTTCGAGCGCCTTGTTCCAGAGCGCGAAGCTGCCGTCGGGGCGCAGCATATAGAAAGTGCCGGGCAGGAAGTCGATCACGGTATTGATCGGCATACGGCCGACAAGGGCCGACTCTGACTGCTCGGGCTCGCTCATGAGCCAGGCGATGCTGCCCGCGTCGTTGTCGGCGTCGTCGATCAGGGCCATGAGAAACAGTTCGGCGCCGACCTTGCTGCCATCGGGACGGGCGGCCTGGACATACTGACCGCTGCCATTGCTGATCGCTCCCACTGCTGAAGGCCCAGCTTGTGGCGGTGCCAGCAAGGAAGCGAATGGCCGGCCAATGGCGTCGGCCGCCTGGCGCCCGAACAGCGAGGCGCAGCCCGGATTCCAGCTCGCGATATCACCGGCCGGGCTGAGAGTCAGGGCAGTATGGACGGTACAGGTGGCCATCGCGATCCCCCCGGGTGAGCACACAGATTTGACAATGTGTGCGAACGCGAGGTTCGCCCTGCGTGGCATATTTTGGCGGCCCGCGACCGCGCGGGCGACCCGGCCAGGAAATTACGGCAGGGCGATCTGGTTGTCGGTGCTGAACTGGTAGTCCTTGAACACGTGCTCGGCCGACAGAATCTGGTAAGTACCGTCGTCGAGCTTGCGGGTGGTGTCCTTCAGGCGGTAGGTGTAATGGCCGCAGGTCCAGCAATTGAAGTTGCGCATGTGCGTGCACAGGCAGGTCTTGTCCATGACCACCACGGTCTTGGCTTCCGGATGGGCCAGCACTTCGCGGTTGTAGGAATTGATATACGAGCAATTGCCAGTGGCATCGAGCAGATAGCCATACGATTCGCAGCCAGGGCGGATGCCGGCGCCGATTGCCGGCGTGCTCTTGAGCATGCGCATCGGGTAGCCGGTCGGCGAAATGCCGTTGACGACGATATCGTCTTCGGTGGCGCGCACGTATTCCTGCTTGACGTCGTCCGGCAGGCCGCATTCATGGGTGATGGTGAAACGGGTCGCCACCTGGACGCCGCCGGCGCCTTTTTCCAGGAAGCTGACCGCGTCCGAGCCGGTGAAAATGCCGCCGGCGGCGATCAGCGGAATGGTCAGGCCCTCGGTTTTCATGAAGGCATGGATCTCGTCCATGATGGTATGCAGGTCGTACTCTTTCCAGTCCATCCCGAAGCCCAGGTGGCCGCCGGCGAGGGGGCCCTCGACGATGATGTAGTCGGGCAGGCGGTCGAGACGGGAAATTTTGCGCAGGAACAATTGCAGCGCGCGTACCGAGGACACGATGATGCCCAGCTTGGCGTCGCGAAAGCGCGGGTGGTCGGCGATCAGGGCGAAGGAACCGAGGTGCAGACCGGCCGACATGGTGATGCCGTCGATGCCGGCGTCGAGGGCCGCCGTCAGGCGCGTGCGCAAGGTTTCCTTGGGCGCGTTCATGGTCAGCTTTTCCATGCAATTGACGAAAATGAGGCCATCGCCCTTTTTCGCGGCCATGGTGGCGCCAACGTGGCGCCGGGTCGCATCGGCCAGGCGGGCCAGGTCGAACTGCACCACCGCCTTGTCCATATTGTTGATGTTGAACTTGTAGGTCTTGGTCTTGTCTTTGACGTAGCTGGTATCGAATTTGCGGTCCGAGACATCTTCCACCATCGCATCCGAAATATGGCCGATTCCGCCCAGACGGGCCGCTTCGAGCGCCAGTTCCGAGGTCGAAATATCGACGCCCATGCCGCCGATCATGATGGGCACATATTCCTTGTTGCCCAGACGCAGGCGGAAATCATCAACACGTTTCATTGCTATCCTTAGACTACCAAGTTTGCTGGTGCGCAGTGCGCAGCCTCAATTCTACCCCAAGGCCACGCGGGTCCCCAGAGGGGTATACGCGCCAAGACGTATTCTGGATGCGGTCTTAATCGCGGAAGTTATTGAACTCCAGCGGCATGTCCGGCACATCCTTGCGCAGCATGGCCATGGCCGCCTGCAGGTCGTCGCGCTTGGCGCCGGTGACGCGCACGGACTCGCCCTGGATGCTGGCCTGGACCTTCATCTTGCTTTCCTTGATGACCTTGACGATCTTCTTCGCGTCCTCGGTCTCGATCCCGTTTTTCACCTTGATGAGCTGCTTGACCTTGTCGCCGCCGATCTTCTCGATCTTGCCAACGTCGAGGAAGCGCACGTCGACCTTGCGCTTGGACAGCTTGTTGGTCAGCACATCGCGCACCTGGGAGAGCTGGAAATCGGAATCGGCGAACGCGGTCAGTTCGGTATCCTTCTGCTCGACCTTGGCCGAACTGCCCTTGAAATCGAAGCGGGTCGTGATTTCCTTGTTCGATTGTTCGACAGCGTTTTTCACTTCGATCATGTCTGCTTCGGAGACGACATCAAATGACGGCATAGTGGTTTCCTTTTAACTTGCAAATGTAGAATGCCGATATTTTAACGGACAACCGGGTCTGTGCCCCCGTTCCACGGCCGTTTTTCCCCTACTTACCCTATAATC
>DASWMN010000089.1:0-3815 GCA_036399735.1 Telluria sp.
AGCCTGCGCCATGTCCTCACGCCGCGCCTGAACTTGCTGGTGAACGTTACCGACCTGTTTGACTCGAACAAGACCGAAACGGTGATCGACACCCCGCTGCTGAAGGAAACCAGCGTGCGCCGGGTCGACGGGCGTCTGCTATATGTGGGTCTGTCGTACCGGTTCGGCGGCGTCACGGGCGCGGGGCCACGTGCACCGGCCGGTGAGCGCTGGGAAGGACGCCAGCGTCCGGGTGCGGGTGGCGAACGTCGCGGTCCACCAGGAGAAGAGGGTGCGGGCAGTTAAGTTGCGAAAGCGATAACAGGCCACTTTGTTATCGGAGAACAACAAAACATCATCACCATCTTTTTTCATAGGGCGGAATGTTGCGTTACAATGTCGCGTGCTATTCTCAACGCCTTTTTAAAGAATCAAGCAAGCTGCAAAAGTCCTTCCCCACAACTTGATGTGCAATCCGCTAACCGGTCAGGCCGTGTCGCGGAAGGTTAGATTAACCCGCCAAACTCGCGAAGCGCGAAGAAAGGTGAGCAAGATGATGCAACAATACACCGCCAACTCCTATTTGTTCGGCGGTAACGCGCCGTACGTAGAAGAGTTGTATGAAGCCTACCTGGACAATCCAGGTTCTGTGCCCGACAACTGGCGCGCCTACTTCGATTCCATGCAGAATGTCCCCGCTGTCGATGGCTCCAGCAAGCCCGACGTCGTCCATTCGTCCGTGATCGCTTCGTTCGCTGAACGTGCCAAGCAGGGCCCGATCCGCGTCGTCACCGCTTCGACCGACCCTGACATGGGCCGCAAGCGCGTTGCCGTCACCCAGTTGATCGCCGCTTACCGCTACCTCGGTTCGCAGTGGGCCAATCTGGATCCGCTGCAGCGCCAGGAACGTCCAACCATCCCTGAACTTGATCCATCGTTCTACGGCTTCACCGATGCCGACATGGATATCGTGTTCAACATCAGCAATACCTACTTCGGGCAAGAGACCGCGTCCCTGCGCGACCTGCTCAACATGCTGCGCGATACCTACTGCCGTTCGATCGGCGCCGAGTTCATGTACATCGGCGATCCGGCAGAAAAGCGCTGGCTGCAGGAAAAGCTCGAGTCGATCCGCTCGACCCCGGCCTTCACGGCCGAGAAAAAAGCCCACATCCTCGAACGCCTCACGGCAGCCGAAGGCCTGGAACGCTACCTCCACACCAAGTACGTCGGCGCCAAGCGCTTCTCGCTGGAGGGCTCCGAGTCCTTCATCGCGGCCATCGACGAAACCATCCAGCGCGCCGGTGAAAAGGGCGTGCAGGAAATCGTCATCGGCATGGCCCACCGCGGCCGTCTGAACGTGCTGGTCAACACCCTGGGCAAATCGCCCCAGGAACTGTTTGAAGAATTCGAAGGCAAGCATGGCGACGACCTGCCATCGGGCGACGTCAAGTACCACCAGGGCTTCTCGAGCGATATCTCGACCGCTGGCGGTCCGGTGCACCTGTCGCTCGCCTTCAACCCATCCCACCTCGAGATCGTCAACCCGGTCGTGGAAGGTTCGGTCAAGGCGCGCATGGAACGCCGCGGCGACAAGGATGGCGCGCAAGTGCTGCCAATCCTGGTGCACGGCGACGCGGCATTTGCCGGCCAGGGCGTGGTCATGGAAACGCTGAACCTTGCGCAGACCCGCGGCTACGGCACCGGCGGCACGGTCCACATCGTGATCAACAACCAGATCGGCTTTACCACGTCCGACCCGCGCGACGCCCGTTCGACGCTGTACTGCTCGGACGTGGTCAAGATGATCGAAGCGCCGGTCCTGCACGTGAACGGCGACGATCCGGAAGCCGTGGTTCTGGCCACCCAGATCGCCATGGACTACCGCGTGCAGTTCCAGAAGGATGTCGTACTTGACATCATCTGCTACCGCAAGCTCGGTCACAACGAACAGGACACGCCAGCGCTGACCCAGCCGCTGATGTACAAGAAAATCGGCCAGCATCCAGGCACCCGCAAGCTGTACGCGGACAAGCTGATCGCCCAGGGCACCTTGCCAGCCGATGGCGGCGACAAGCTGGTTTCGGCTTACCGCGACGCCATGGACGCCGGCAAGCACACGATCGACCCGGTCATCTCCAACTTCAAGAACAAGTACGCGGTCGACTGGCTGCCGTTCCTGAACAAGAAGTGGACCGACAGCGCCGACACCGCCGTGCCGCTGACCGAACTGAAACGCCTGGCCACCCGCGTGACCACCGTGCCGGAAGACTTCAAGGTCCACTCGCTGGTCGAGAAGGTTCTCGCTGACCGCGCTGCCATGGGCCGCGGCGAAATGAACCTGGACTGGGGCATGGGCGAACACCTGGCCTACGCATCGCTGGTCGCTTCCGGTTATGCGATTCGCCTGTCGGGCCAGGATGCCGGCCGCGGCACCTTCACCCACCGCCACGCCGTGCTGCACGATCAGAACCGCGAGCGCTGGGATGCAGGTACCTACGTCCCGCTGTGCAATGTGTCCGAAGGCCAGGCACCGTTTACCGTGATCGACTCGGTGCTGTCCGAAGAAGCCGTACTGGCCTTCGAATACGGCTACTCGACCGCGGAACCGAACACCCTGACCATATGGGAAGCCCAGTTCGGCGATTTTGCCAACGGCGCGCAAGTGGTGATCGACCAGTTCATCGCCTCCGGCGAAGTGAAGTGGGGCCGCGCTTCGGGCCTGGTCATGATGCTGCCGCACGGTTACGAAGGCCAGGGCCCGGAACACTCGTCGGCCCGTCCTGAGCGTTTCCTGCAGCTGTGCGCAGACAACAACATGCAAGTGGTCCAGCCGACCACGGGCGCGCAGATCTTCCACCTGCTGCGTCGCCAGATGGTGCGCCAGTTCAGGAAGCCGCTGGTCATCATGACGCCGAAGTCGCTGCTGCGTAACAAGGATGCCGGCTCGCCGCTGTCCGACCTGGCCAAGGGTTCGTTCCAGACCGTGATCGGCGAGGTCGACGAGAAGATCGATCCACGCAAGGTCAAGCGCGTGGTCGCCTGCTCCGGCAAGGTGTATTACGACCTGGTCAACGCCCGCAAGGAGCGCGGACAGACCGACACCGCCATCATCCGCGTCGAACAGCTGTATCCGTTCCCGCACAAGGCGTTCGCCGCCGAACTGAAGAAATTCCCGGCCTACACCGAAGTGGTATGGGCGCAGGACGAGCCGCAGAACCAGGGCGCCTGGTTCCAGATCCAGCACAACATCTTCGAGAACATCGACGATGGCCGCAAGCTGGCTTATGCCGGCCGCCCGGCCAGCGCATCGCCCGCTGTCGGTTACTACGACAAGCACTATGCGCAGCAGAAAGCATTGATCGACACGGCCTTCTCGAAGCTCAAGGGCTTCGTCCTCACCAAATAAGAAAAACCTTACGCGCGCCGTCCCTGCGGGGACGGCGCTGCGCCTATATAGAAACGGAGTAATACATGGCAATTCTCGAAGTCACGGTTCCCCAGTTGTCGGAGTCCGTCGCCGAAGCGACGCTGCTGCAATGGCACAAGAAGGTCGGCGAAGCGGTCACCCGCGACGAGAACCTGATCGATATCGAAACCGACAAGGTGGTGCTTGAACTTCCCGCCCCCGACGCCGGCGTGATCACCGAAATCATCAAGCCCGATGGCAGCATGGTGGTCGCCGGCGAGATCATCGCCCGCATCGACACCGAAGCAAGCGCCGGCGCGGCAGCGCCCGCCGCATCGGCGCCCGCAGCAGCGCCAGCGGCCAGCGCCGCGCCTGCGGCCGACCCGGTTTCCGCAGCTATCGCCGGCCTGGCCGCGAAGGCGTCTTC
>DASWMN010000090.1:0-4085 GCA_036399735.1 Telluria sp.
GCGGCAATGAAGGCCTGGCCCAGCGGTGCATGGGTCATGAGCAGAATGCCGACCATGTCAGTGCTTCCCTGCCTGCTGTTCGAGCGCGTCGATGAACATGGCGGCCACGTCGAACCCGCTCTGGTCGCTGATCTCCTGGAAGCAGGTCGGGCTGGTGACGTTGACTTCGGTCAGGCATTCGCCGATCACGTCCAGCCCCACCAGCAGCAGGCCGCGCGCGGCCAGCACCGGGCCCAGCGTCTCGCCGATATGGCGGTCGCGCTCCGACAGCGGCTGGGCCACGCCCACACCACCGGCGGCCAGGTTGCCGCGGATCTCGTCGCCTTGCGGGATGCGCGCCAGCGAGAACGGCACCGGTTTGCCGCCGATGACGAGGATGCGCTTGTCGCCCTTGACGATATCGGGGATGTAGCGCTGGGCCATGATGGTGCGCACGCCGTTCAGGCTGAGCGTCTCGATCACCGAGCCAAGGTTCATGCCGTCGCTCTTGATGCGGAAGATGCCGGCGCCGCCCATGCCGTCCAGCGGCTTGAAGATCACATCGCCATGTTTGGCGTGGAAGGCGCGCAGGCGCGCGCTGTCGGATGACACCAGCGTGGGCGAGGTGAATTCGCTGAACTGGGCGATCGACAGTTTTTCGTTGTGGTCGCGGATGGCGGACGGCTTGTTGAATACGCGCGCGCCCTGCTTTTCCGCCAGCTCCAGCAGATAGGTCGCGTAGACGTATTCCATGTCGAAAGGCGGGTCCTTGCGCTGCAGCACGGCGTCAAAGGCGGACAGACGGGTCTCGATGGCCGGGTCGGCGCGGAACCAGTCGTGCGGGTCGCCAGTCAGGGTGATGCGCGCCACCTTGGCGCTGACAATGCCTTCTTCCAGCGCCATGTCGCTTTGCTCGAACGCATAGATCTCGTGGCCGCGTCGGGCCGCTTCGCGCATCATCGCGAAGGTCGAATCCTTGTACGTTTTAAAGCCTGCCAGCGGATCGGCTAGGAAAGCAATTTTCATGGAGGTTACCAATGAGGGCAATGCTTGATTTTAGCCGGAAATGGGGATGTAGGTATGAGATGAGGCTGGTGCGGGGGATTTTGCGGATTTTGGCTGTTTCTTTGGCAAATTGTCACTACAAAACATCGCCCCGCCTTAACGGGGCGATGTTGGCGCGCAATCGTCAATACACTTCCGGATTCGGATCCGTGCGTTCCATCTCGAGCGAGGCAGCCAGCAGCCCCAGCCTTGCCACCACGCCATACACATAGAAGCGATTCGGCGCCGCCGTGCCCGGTTTGGCCTTGAGATCCGGCACGGCGTGCTGCTGGGCGAAGGCCAGCGGCACATACTGCGAGCCTGGCGCATTCAGATTCTGGTCGACCCCGCGTTCGGCGTGGATCCGGTAGAACCCGCCCACCACATAGCGGTCGATCATGTACACCACCGGTTCAGCCACCGCATCCTGCATGGTTTCAAAGGTCGGCACCCCTTCCTGGATCAGGATGTCGTTGATTTCCACGCCATCTTTAATCACGGACATCTTGCTGCGCTGCTTGGCCGTCAGATCCTTTACTTCGCTGGCGTCGCGTACCGTCATGATGCCCATGCCGTAGGTGCCGGCGTCCGGCTTGACGATCACGAAGGGTTTTTCCTTGATGCCGTATTCCTTGTATTTCTTGCGGATCTTGGCCAGCAGCATGGTCACGTTGTCCGCCAGGCACTCCGAACCCTGATCTTCCTGGAAATTGATCGCGCCACACTTGGTGTGGAAGGGATTGACCATCCACGGATCAACGTCGATCAGCTTGCCGAACTTCTTGGCCACTTCGTCGTACGCGGCCAGGTGGTTGCTCTTGCGGCGCAAGGCCCAGCCGGCGTGCAGCGGCGGCAGCAGCGATTGCTCGTGAATGTTCTCGAGGATGGATGGAATGCCGGCCGACAGGTCGTTGTTGAGCAAAATCGTGCAGGGGTCGAAGTCGGCCAGACCGAGGCGGCGGCCATTTGCCGAACGCACCATGGGTTCGACCACCAGCATGTTCCCGTCCGGCAGCGCCAGCGGCGTGGGCTGGGTGATTTCCGGCGACAGGGAACCGAGCCGCACGTGCAGCCCGGTCTGGCGGAAGATCTGCATCAGGCGCGCGACGTTTTGCAGGTAATGCGGATTGCGCGTGTGGCCTTCCGGCACCAGCAGCAGATTGCGCGCGTCCGGGCAGTATTTATCAATGGCCGCCATGGCCGCCTGCACCGCCAGCGGCAGCATCTCGGTTGCAAGATTGTTAAAACCACCAGGGAACAGATTGGTGTCCACCGGCGCCAGCTTGTACCCCGCATTGCGCAGATCCACCGAGCAGTAGAACGGCGGTGTGTGCTCCTGCCATTCCATGCGGAACCAGCGCTCGATGGCAGGCGTAGCCGCAAGGATCTTTTTCTCGAGATCGAGCAAGGGGCCAGTGAGGGCGGTAACGAGGTGGGGAACCATGGAATGAACGTCCTTCAGGCTTCTTGAGTATTGTGAACAGCATAAATCGGGGCAGAACTTGCATTTTAAAGCCCTTGCGAACTTACAAATGCAAAAAGGCGCCCCGCAGGGCGCCTGGGACCCGCTTGCGCGGGCCGGGATTGAGTGTGAATCAGGAATGGTAGGCCGATTCGCCGTGGCTCGTGATGTCGAGACCTTCCCGTTCTTCTTCTTCCGGTACGCGCAGACCGATCACCAGGTCCACCAGTTTGTAGGCAATGAACGCCACCACGCCCGACCAGAGTATGGTCGTACCGACCGCGGTCAGCTGCGTGACGACTTGTGCGCCGATCGAATAATCTGGCGATGGCTTATTGGCAACGTAGTCAAAAATACCCTGACCACCAAGCGATGGCGCTGCAAACACGCCGGTCAGCAAGGCACCCAGAATACCGCCCACGCCGTGCACGCCGAACACATCCAGCGAGTCATCGGCGCCGATCAGGCGCTTCAGGCCATTCACACCCCACAGGCAGATGATACCAGCGAGCAACCCGATTACCAAACCGCCCATCGGGCCGACAAAGCCGGCTGCAGGGGTGATGGCAACCAGGCCGGCAACCGCACCGGAAGCGGCGCCCAGCATGGAAGGCTTGCCCTTGGTGATCCATTCGCCGAACACCCACGAAACGGTGGCGCAGGCGGTCGCCAGCAAGGTGTTGATGAAGGCCAGCGCGGCGATATCGTTCGCTTCCAGCGCCGAGCCGGCATTAAAGCCAAACCAGCCTGCCCACAGCAGCGACGCGCCTATCATGGTCATCGTCAGCGAGTGCGGGGCCATCGATTCACGGCCGTAGCCGACCCGTTTGCCCACCATGATCGCGCCCACCAGACCGGCGATCGCGGCGTTGATGTGCACCACGGTGCCGCCGGCGAAGTCGAGCGCGCCCTTCTGGAACAGCCAGCCTGCCTTGGCAGTTTCCGTGGTCAGCGTGGCAGCGTCGGTGATCGCGTCAGGACCGGTCCAGAACCAGACCATGTGGGCGATTGGCAGGTAGCTGAAGGTGAACCAGATCACCAGGAAGGCCAGCACGGCCGAGAACTTGATACGCTCGGCAAAAGCACCAACCACCAGGCCGCAGGTAATCGCGGCAAAGGTTCCCTGGAAGGCAACGTAGATGAACTCGGGAATGACGATGCCCTTGCTCCATGTGGCAGCGTACGCAAAAGTGCCTTTGGCCGGATCGTAAATGCCGTTCAGGAAGCGGCGGTCGAAGCCACCGATGAAGTCATTGCCGCCGGTGAAGGCCAGCGAGTAGCCGTAGATGCACCACAACACAATAATCAGTGCAAACACCATGAACACTTGCAGCAGTACCGACAGCATGTTCTTGGAACGGACCAGGCCGCCATAGAACAGGGCCAGGCCCGGAATCGTCATGATAATGACGAGCACGGTGGCGATGAACATCCAGGCGGTGTCGCCCTTGTTTGGGGTGGGCGCAGGCGCTGCGGCCGGTGCTGCGGCAGCGGCCGGGGCCACTACTGCAGCGGCTGGCGCGGCGACAGGCGCAGGCGCTGCAGTATCGGCGGCAGGCGCGGCGGCGGGCGCGCTGACGGCGGCCGCTTCCGGTTTCGG
>DASWMN010000091.1:0-2037 GCA_036399735.1 Telluria sp.
CAAGGCGCCGGCCAGCGCTGCCACCAGCGCCGCCAGGCAGTTGGCCCAGATGCGGTACAGGACCGTCCGGTAACCCAGCGCTTCGGCGCGAAATTCGTTTTCACGGATCGCCTGCAGCACCCGGCCGAACGGTGAGTTCACCAGCCGCAGCAGGAACAGGAACAGCAGCAGGCAGCCGCCAAACACAATGTAATAGGTGATGACCTTGCCGTCCACGGTGCGGCCGAACAGGTCATTTTCCATCAGCTTGAAGCCGGGCGTCAGCAGTTCCGGCACGCTGAAGGTCTTGCCGTCTTCGCCGCCGGTAAAGTCGGACAGCTGCGAGGCCAGTACCGCGAATGAGGATGCAACCGCCAGCGTGATCATGGCGTAGAAAATCGCACGCACGCGCAGCGCAAACAGGCCGACAATCAGCGCCAGGACCAGGGCGAGCGCCAGCGCCATCAGCAAGCCGGTGAACACCACCGCCCACGTCGGGTCGTCCACGCGCGACAGGCTCAGGCCCACGCCGTAGGCGCCGATCCCGAAGAACATGGTGTGCGCGAACGAGACGATGCCGGTGTAGCCGAGCAGCAGATCGTAGGAGGCCACCAGCACGATGTACACGCAGATGGTGGCAGCGGTGTTGAGCGGGCGCGCGCCGCTGGTAAGGAAGGGCGCCAGCGCCAGGCCGATAAAGATGATAAGCAGCGCAAGAGCCAGACTGCGGCTGCGCGGCAGGTCGCCGGAGAGAATGCGGGTGAACATGTTGGTCCTTTCAGCGACGCAGGTTCGAATACATGCCGGCGGGACGCCACAGCAGGATCGCGATCATCAGTACGATGTTCGAGACCAGCGCGAATTTGGGCGTGAGAAAGCCGGCGTAGTTGGCCACCAGTGCCATCAGCAGCGCGCCAATGAAGCAGCCGCCCACCGATCCCAGACCACCGATGATGATCACGATGAACACCATGACCATGATCTCGCTGCCCATCGCCGCCGTCAGCGTTTCCTTGTACAGGCCCCACATCACGCCGCCCAGGCCCGCCAGCGCCGAACCGGCCGCAAACACGGCCACGAACAGGCGCCGGATGCGGTAGCCCATCGCTTCGACCATTTCGCGGTTTTCAACGCCGGCACGGATCAACAGGCCGATCTTGGTGCGGTTCAGGACCAGGAACATGGTGGCGAACACCACCAGCCCGATGACCACCGCTACCAGGCGGTATTTTTCGATGGCCGCGTCGCCCAGCACGATCGCCCCGCGCAAGCTGGTGGGCAGGGGCAGGGCGATCTGTTCGGCGCCCCAGATCACGTTGATCAGCTGTTCGGCCACGATCATGCCGCCCATGGTAATCAGGATCTGCTTGAGGTGCTGGCCGTAGACCGGCGCGATGATGATGCGCTCGAACGCCCAACCCAGCAGCGCGGTTGCCACCATCGCGACCGTGATGGCCAGTGCCAGAACGGACAGGTTCATGAGCACGGAATCGACTTCCAGCCAGCCGCGCATGGGAATGAGCACCAGCGTGGCGGCATAGGCGCCGACCGACACAAAGGCGCCGTGACCAAAATTAAGTACGTCCATCAGGCCGAAGACGAGTGTCAGGCCACTGGCCATGATGAAGATCATCATGCCCATCGCCAGACCGGCCACGGTGAGGGTGAGCCAGGTTGGTACGCTGCCCACCAGTGGCAGCATGGCCAGCATCAGAACAGGAATCAACAGCAGGGGGATGACATCGCGTTTGGCGGCGGGCAGTGCGGTGTCGACCGGTGCCGCAGGCAGCACGGCGGGAGGAATCTGGAGGTCCATGTCGGCCTTTCTATTGGTGCGAGTCGAGCGCGAGCCCGAGCAGCCGCTGTTGCAGTTCCTGGTCCTCGACCAGCGCGCGCATGCCGCCCGCGTGCACGACACGGCCGTCGTCCATGACCGAGACAGTGTCGCCCAGCGATTTGACGACGCTGAAGTTCTGCTCCACCAGCAGGATCGTGGTGTCGCTCGCCTTCAGTTCGCGCAGCGCGCCGATCAGGCTCTGGATGATGGCCGGGGCCAGG
>DASWMN010000092.1:0-6758 GCA_036399735.1 Telluria sp.
TGCCCGCCTTTGGCGCAATCGGCGCGCGCACCGTGCAAATCGATGCCGCGGCAAAAACGCTGTACCACGCGGCCTCGGTGTTCGCCTCCAATTACCTGGTTACCGTGCTTGATGCTGCGCTGCGTGCCTATCAGGCTGCCGGCATCCCTGAAGCGGTGGCGCGCGAGCTGGCCGCGCCGCTGGCAGAGGAATCGATGGCCAATGTGTTTCGGCTTGGCGCCGGCGCGGCGCTGACCGGGCCGATCGCACGCGGCGACTTTGCCACGGTGGCGCGCCAGCAGGCGGCGCTGGATGAATGGAATGGGCCGAGCGGCGAGCTGTATCGCGCCCTGGCTGCGGCCACAACGGGCCTGGCGCAGCGCCGTTAGAACAGCTGGTGCGCCAGCGTGGCCGGATGCGAGGCGCTGGCCACGTTGCGGCCACGGTTTTTGGCGACGTACAGCGCATCGTCAACCCGGGCAAAGAACGCTGCCTGGGTCTCATCGTCGTGGTACTGGGCCACGCCCAGGCTGATGGTCACCGGCGCGTTATCGCTGCGCAGGCCGAAATCATGTTCGGCCACCCGCTGGCGCAAGCTCTCGGCAATCGCCATGGCCTGGCTCAGATTGCAGTCGCCGAGCAGCACCATGTATTCTTCGCCGCCCCAGCGGGTGACCACGTCGCTCGCGCGCACGGCGTCCAGGGCGATGCTCGCCACCTGCCGGATCACGCTGTCGCCCGCCATGTGCCCGAAATTGTCGTTCACCGACTTGAAGTGGTCGATGTCGAACAGGATGGCCGACAGCGGCCGTCCGCTGCGCTTGCTCAGCAGGGCGCTCTGATTGAACAGCAGCGCCAGGGCCTGGCGGTTCAGCAGGCCCGTGAGGACGTCGGTGGTGGCCAGTTTTTGCAAACGGCGCTGGAAGCGGTTGACGGTAAACAGCGTTACGATCAGCACCAACAGCGTGACCCCGAAGCTGATGCCGAAGTTGATGGCGAAAATGCGCGTCAGCGGCTGGATATTGCCGCTCACATTCTGTTCCACCACCAGATACCAGTTCACTTCCGGCACATAGCGCGAATTGACCATCACGTCGGACTTGCCGTTGCGGTAGGCCAGGCTGGTCGGCTCGGTGCTGCGGTTCAGGATTGCCGGCGCGATGTCCTTCATGCCGGCACGGCGCGCGAGCAGTTTCTCGTCGCCGTTCAGGGTGGAACCGGACAGCACGACCTTGCCGTCGCCATTGACGAAATAGATGTTGCGCCCGTAGCGCTGCTGGTAGCGCGCCAGCACCTGGTTGAGCGTTGCGAGCGTGATCTCGACCCCGGTCGCGCCCAGGAAGCGGCCACCCGCATCGACCACCCGGTGGTTGATGAACAGGGTCGGCTGGCCCGACGCTTCGGTATCGATATCAACATTGGTCTCGTACCTGGCGCGCGCTTGCGCCTTGAGGCGGAAGAACCATTTGTCGAGCGCACGTCCGTCAATCAGCTCGTCGGGCGGACCATAGGTGTGGTACAGCTTGCTACTGGCATCGGAGGCCATGAAGCTGGCGACCGTGCCGTACTGGCCCTTGATTTCGCCCAGGTAAGCCAGCATGGCCGCTTCGTGTTTGTCGGGGGCGGCCAGCCAGTCGCGCACTTTCGGGTCCTGCGCCATCAGCGAGGCGACAAACACCGGGTACAGAATATCCTTCTGCAAGCCTGAATAGATCAGGTCGCCAGTCAGGGGCAGGGCCTGCTCCGAAATGCTGTGTTCGATCGCATCGCGCGAGGCCATGTAGGCGGCCACCGTGGTCGTGAGAAAGCCGCCGACCAATATCAGCGTAATCCAGCCCAGCAAGCGGTAGTTCGCTGCAAACAGACGCATCGGCGTGTCACTTATCGCGGTAATTTTTGAGCAACGCCCGAGTATGCCGCAGGGGGTGGGGCGGTGCAATGGATTGTTCGCCTGACTGTGGTTAGAATGCCTTATGGAAAAGATAGCGGACACGCGATGATCAGAACAGCCAGGGAAAGCGATTTTGCCGCATTATTGCGTCTGTACCGGGACGTGGCAGCGGTGCCGGACGGCCTGGCCCGCACGCCTGCCGAGGTGAGCGAGGCTTATATTGCCGGCTTCATGGGCAAGGCGGCAGCCGATGGCATCGAACTGGTGTACGAGGAAGACGGCAAGCTGCTCGGTGAGATCCACGCCTCGCGCATCGGTATCGCCAGCCTGGCGCATCTGCTGACCGACCTCACCATCGCGGTGGCGCCAGCCGCCCAGGGACGGGGGGTGGGCCGGGCCCTTTTCCAGGGCTTGCTCGACCGCGTCACGACAGAGATGCCACACATCACCCGGGTCGAACTGTTCGCGCGCGACAGCAACGTGCGGGCGCGCGGCCTGTATGCCTCGCTCGGCTTTGTGGAAGAAGGGCGACTGCGGGCGCGTGTGAACAATGCGCGGGGCGAACCGGAAACCGACACGGTGATGGGCTGGCTGCGGCCCTGCGTAAAATAGATGCAAGGATGCATCGACAAATGCCTGGAATCGCAATAAGCTAGATGACTCGTGCAGAAGCTGCACCGACTCTGAAAGACAAGCCGTCGGCATAAGGAGACAGCGATGTTATTTTTGAAGAGCACCTCAGAGACCAAGGCGCCAGGCATTTACGAAGTCGACATCGCTGCCAAACCGCCGGGCAAGACCTTCGGCGTGTTCCTCGCGACCGATCCCGACAATCCGCCTACCGCGCTGCTGAGCGCGCTGGCGGAAATGGGCTTCATGAATACCCATACCCAGGCTTACACCCACCGCGACCGCGGCAAGGTGCTGGACCTGCACTATCAAAAGAACGGCAGCGACATTTTCAACGGCTGGAAAACCGAGGAATGCACGGCCAATCTGGCGGCCATCGAGGCGCTGTTTTCGTCCGTGGGCATCACGGTCACGCCGCGGGTAATGACCCTGGCCGAGGCCTACGCCTGAGGCGTCAAGCCAGCACCTCGATGTGATACAGGCCCCATGGGCAGTTGCCGAAACGTTCGGCCAGCGGCTTCGCAGCGAGCGCCGGCACCCGGCCGGCCTCGAATACGGCCCACAATGGGCCCAGCCCGCCCAGCGCGAGTGGCTGCCCGTCCACATGGGTGGCCACGATAAAGCGTTGCGCCAGCGCATCGGCGCCACCCACGCTGGCCGCGTAGCCATCGAGCGCGCGCAAGGCCAGCTTGCTGCCCTCATGCAACCTGACCCCGGCCACTGCGAGCACATCGGCCAGTAGCGGTCCGCGCAGGTCGTGCACCTGGCCGTCATATTCCAGCGTCGGCTTGATGCGCAGGGCAGGCAAGGCGGCGAGGGCGGCGAAATCGAAACTGAACGCCTGGCGGAAGGCCAGCTTGTGCTTACCCATCAGAATGTCGCGTCGCGGGTCGAAGGGGCCACGGTTGGTCTTGCCGAGCTTGCCCGTTACCGTCAACAACACCGGTCCGGCGCCGCTGGCCGCTTGCGGCCTGGCCAGGGCGGACGCGCTGCTTGCGAGCAGGGCAGTGCCGATGAAGTCCCGTTTATTCATGCGAAAATGTCCTTGTTTGTGTTCCCGCCATCATAGCCGCTTCCTCCATGGACCTGTTCGCCCCTGACACCGCTCTGCTCCCGATTCCCCTGGAAGACGGCCAGCTGGCCATGCTCACCCAGTTGCCGCTGCCGATCAGCAATGAGGAGGTGCTGGCGCGCCTGGTGGCCGAGACGCCATGGCGGGCCGAGTCGATCACGCTCTGGGGCAAGTCTTTCCTGCAGCCGCGCCTGACGGCCTGGCATGGCGACGCGCGCTACACCTATTCGGGCCTGCGCCTCGATCCCCTGCCATGGACGGCGCTGCTGACCCAGATCCGCGAGGCGGTGGAAGCCGTGACTGGGCGGCGTTTCAACAGCGTGCTGCTGAACTACTACCGGAACGAGCACGACAGCATGGGCATGCACAGCGATGACGAAGCCGAGCTGGGTCCGGAACCGGCGATTGCCTCGGTCAGCTTCGGTGCCACCCGCACCTTTATCCTGCGCCACAAGCGCAATAAACGCAGCGTAAAACTCGACCTCAGCGCCGGCAGTCTGTTGCTGATGGATGGTGCAACGCAAACCAACTGGCGCCACGGCATCAACAAACTCAGCCGGCCGTGCGGGCCGCGCATCAACCTCACCTTCCGCTTTATCGTCTAACTTCTGTCAATTTCAGTCAATACATGCATATATTGATGACTAGAAAGTCAGTAACATTCACTTACAGTTCTTACTTAATCGGCAAAGCGTTGCACTAATCACGATGCTATCTTGATTACTCCGCGATTCAATCGGAATTGCGGACCAGACCGTTTTAAAAAAGGAAACTGCAAATGAAAAAGATTATTTTTGCAATGATCGCCGGCGCATCTGTCCTGAGTGGTGCTGCCATGGCCCAAAGCAAGCCTTATGTTGGTGTCGCCGTTGCCAGCTCGTCCAATGAATTCAAGATCGGTGGCGCGACCAACGCCGATACCGAGGGCTGGAAGCCATCGGCCAAGATTTTCGGCGGTGTCGACTTCACCCCGACCTTTGGTATGGAAGCTGGCTACACCGATCTGCGCAAGTCGGACACCTCGTTCAATATCGGCGGCACCGGCTACACCGGCACCACCGATGGCCACCGCGCCTATCTGGCAGGCAAGGCAACCATGCCGATTAACGAGCAGTTCTCGGTCTACGGCAAGCTCGGTGCCGGGTACACCAAGACCAAGCTGAGCACGTCGGCCCCTGGCCTGTCTGGCAGCGACAGCAAGACCGAGGTGTACGCGGGCCTGGGCGGCCAGTACCAGCTGAACGAGAAGGCGGCGCTGATCCTCGAGTATGAGCGCTATGGCAAGAACAAGGATGTGGGCGCCAAGGCGGACGCCATCACGGCCGGTGCCAAGTTCAGCTTCTAAGCCGTTTGTCGCATGAAAAAAGGGTCCCGCGCGGGACCCTTTTGCTTTACACCGTGAGCGGCTTGTAGCGGATACGTTTTGGCTTGGCGCCTTCTTCGCCGAGGCGCTTCTTCTTGTCGGCTTCGTATTCCTGATAGTTGCCGTCGAAGAAGGTGACCTGCGAATTGCCTTCGAATGAAAGGATGTGGGTCGCGATCCGGTCCAGGAACCAGCGATCGTGGGAAATCACCATCACGCTGCCCGCAAATTCCAGCAAGGCATCTTCCAGCGCGCGCAGGGTTTCCACATCCAGATCGTTGGACGGTTCATCGAGCAGCAAGACGTTGCCGCCCTTGAGCAGGGTCTTGGCCAGATGCAGACGGCCGCGTTCACCGCCCGACAGATTGCCAACCAGCTTTTGCTGATCCGAACCCTTGAAGTTGAAGCGGCCCAGGTAGGCGCGCGACGGCATGTCGAAGCGGCCCACGGTCAGCATGTCGGCGCCGCCTGAAACGTCGTCGAACACCGACTTGTTGTCGGCCAGCTTGTCGCGGCTCTGGTCCACCAGCGAAATGCGCGCGGTCTGGCCAATGGCCACTTCGCCGCTGTCAGGCTTGTCGAGGCCGGCAATCATCTTGAACAAGGTCGACTTACCGGCGCCGTTGGGGCCGATAATGCCGACGATCGCACCAGGCGGCACGGTGAAGGACACATTGTCCATCAGCAGGCGGTCGCCGAAGGCTTTCGACACATTCTTGAATTCGATCACGTCGTTACCCAAACGTTCGGCCACAGGAATGAAAATCTCCTGGGTCTCGTTGCGTTTCTGGTATTCGTACTCGGACAACTCATTGAAGCGGGCCAGGCGGGCCTTGGACTTGGCCTGGCGTGCCTTCGGATTCTGGCGCGACCATTCCAGTTCTTTGGCCAGCGCTTTCTGGCGCGCGGACTCGCTCGACTCTTCCTGCTTCAGACGGGCCGATTTCTGGTCCAGCCAAGTCGAATAATTGCCTTTCCATGGAATACCATGGCCACGGTCGAGTTCCAGGATCCACTCGGCGGCATTGTCGAGGAAGTAGCGATCGTGGGTGATGGCCACCACGGTGCCCGGGAAGCGCAACAGGAATTGCTCGAGCCAGTCGACCGATTCGGCGTCCAGGTGGTTGGTTGGTTCGTCGAGCAGCAGCATGTCGGGCTTGGCCAGCAGCAGGCGGCACAGCGCTACACGGCGCTTTTCACCGCCGGACAGCACGCCGACCTTGGCTTCCCACGGTGGCAGGCGCAGCGCATCGGCGGCCATTTCCAGCTGCAGGTTGAGGTTGCCGCCATCGGAGGTGGAAATGATTGCTTCCAGACGCGCCTGCTCGGCGGCCAGCGCGTCGAAGTCCGCATCTTCGTCGGCATAGGCGGCGTACACCGCGTCCAGCTTGGCTTGCGCCTCGAACACTTCGCCCAGGCCCGACTCGACCACCTGGCGCACCGTCATCTCCGGATCGAGCTGCGGTTCCTGCGGCAGATAGCCGATGTTCAGGCCCGGCATCGGCACGGCTTCGCCCTGGATGTCGGTATCGATGCCTGCCATAATTTTCAGCAAAGTCGATTTGCCGGAACCATTCAGGCCCAGCACGCCGATCTTCGCTCCAGGGAAGAACGACAGCGAAATATCCTTGAGGATCTGGCGTTTGGGCGGGACGATTTTGCCCACGCGGTTCATGGTATAGACGTAATTGGCCATTAAGGGATCTCGGGTATTGAACGGAAGGTCAACAGGATACAGTAAACACGGCCCGGAAAGCACCCCGCGCCGCCAACAGCAACTAATTTCACAATCGGGGTCAGACCTCAATTCTGCAAGAATTGCA